>NZ_ADGX01000105.1 GCF_000177675.1 Parafrankia sp. EUN1f | reverse complement strand
TGGCGGCCGCCGCGCCGGCGCGCACCCCGGTGGTCCGGACCGCCGCCCCGGCCGCCCACGTCTCAGGCAACACCGTGGCAAGGCCGCCGGTGACTCCGCAGGCCGCGCCGCGAGTCACGCCGCCGGCACGCACAGGAGGTGGCGAGTAGCCCGTGGTATCCGAACGCAGCTATCGATTCGGGCCCCTGGAGCGCGGCGGGGTACTCCTCGGCATGCGCTGGCCCCAGCTGGCGCTCCTCATCGGCGTCATGCTGTCGGTGCTGGGCGCGCTGCGTTCGCCGTTGATACTCGTTCCCCTGTGGGTACTGCTGGCCGCGGGGTTCGCCTTCGTCGCGTTCGTCCGGGTGGAGGATCGTAACCTCGACCAGTGGGTGCCGATCATGTTCGGCTTCGCGATGCAGAAGGTGACGGGCGAGACGGTGTTCCGCGGAGGCTACTTCCGACTCGGTCCCACCGAGGACCGGATTTCCAGGACGGTCCTGCCGGGGCCGCTGTCGGGCCTGGTCATCCTGTCGTTCCCGGTGGGTGGCGGCCGGTACGTGGCCGTGGTCAAGGACGCGAAGAAGCAGACCTACACGGCGGTCCTGCAGGTGAAGGGCAGCCAGTTCGCCCTGCTCGAGTCCGGGGATCAGCAGGCCCGGGTCGACGCCTGGGGCGAGTTGCTCGCCGGCCTGACCGGTGGTGGCGGCAAGCTCTCCCGCATCCAGTGGCTGGAACGGACCCTGCCGGACTCCGGTGACCAGCTTCAGCGGCACTGGCGGGTCCGCGGCCACCACGACGACTCCTGGGCCGCGCAGGCCTACGAACAGGTCATCGACGCGGCCGGCCCGGTCGCGCAACGGCATGAGACCTACCTGTCCTTCCAGCTCCGGGCGAAGGACGCGCGCCGTGCCATCCAGCGGGCCGGTGGCGGCGACGAAGCGGCCTGCGCGGTGCTGCTCAGCGAGCTGCGGACGATGGAGGCCGCGCTGGCGCGGGCGTCGATCAACACCGTCGGCTGGCTTCCGCCCCGCGCGCTCGCCGCGGTCATCCGCACCACCTACGACCCCTACTCGATCGAGATGATCGACGCGCGGGGTGGCGCGAGCACCGACCTCGCCGGTGGTCTCAAGGGTCTGCCGTCGGGCATCAACCCGGCCATCGCCGGGCCCATCCGCACGGTGAACGCCTGGGATCACTACCGCACCGACTCGGGCTTCCACACCACCTACTGGATCAACGGCTGGCCCCGCGTCCCCTCCCCGGCGGCCTTCCTCGCACCGCTGCTGATGGAGACCACCTGTCGGCGTACCGTCTCGCTCGTGGTCGAACCGCTGCCTGGTCGCAAGGCGGAGAAGGCGGTGAACCGGCGTCGCATGGCGCACATCGGCGAACAGCAGATGCGTGACAAGGTCGGCAAGGTGACGACCCAGCGGGACGTCACCGAGGCCGACGAGGTCGAACGGCGCGAGCAGGAGCTGATCGCCGGTTTCGGCGCGTTCCGCTTCCACGGGTTCGTCACCGTCTCCGCGGACGACCTGGAGTCCCTCGCCGACGCCTGCGGTGAGGCGGAGACCCTGGCGTCGCGCAGCCGGCTGGAGATGGTGCGTCTCGTCGGCGAGCAGGACCAGGGCTTCAGCGTGGGTGCGCTGCCGCTCGCGGTGGGGGTGGCATGAGCTACGACCGCGGCGCCGCCGACCACGACCTCTACGGCGCCGGCGATGACCACGACGGCACCGGCTACGACGGCACCGGCTACGACGGCACCGGCGAGGACCCCGGCTACCAGGCCAGCGGGTACGTCGATCTCGGTGGCAGTCAGCGCAGCCGCCGCCGGCAGGCGAAGGCACAGGCGGCCCACGAGCGGCGGTCCCGGCGGGCCGAGCGGGCCGCGGCCAACGCGGAACGGGCCTCCATGCGCCGGGCCCAGTCGTCGCTGCGCCGCGGCGCCCAGCCACCGCGGCTACTCGGCCCCTTCGCCGGCCGCGCCTTCCACAAGCTGCGCCTGCCGGCACACATGGAGACCACGGCACAGATCGCCGGGATCTACCCGTTCGTGGTCGATTCCGGGCTCGACGCCCCGGGCATGTACATCGGCCGGCACGTGTGGTCAGGCAACTCCTTCGACTTCGACGTCTTCGAGCTGTACCGGCAGCAGGTGATCGAGAACCCGAACTTCGCGGTGTTCGGCGCCGTCGGCTCGCGCAAGTCCGCGCTGCTCAAGACGCTGATCTCCCGCGGTTCCGCGTTCGGCTACCAGGCCGCCGTCCCCTGTGATCCCAAGGGTGAGTACACCCGGTTGGCGCGCCGCCTCGGCTGCGAGCCGACCTACATCGGGCCGGGCCTGTCGACCAGGCTCAACCCCCTGGACGCCCCACCGCGCCCCCGGGGCATCGCGGACGCGGACTGGGCCCGGGAGGTGAAGCGAGCCCGCTCGGCGCTGCTGTCCTCGCTGATCGAGACGGCCAAGGGCGTGCCGCTGACACCGGCCGAGCACACCGCCGTCGACCTCGCGCTCGACGTCGTCACCCGGCAGATCACCGGTGCCGACCCGGACCGCTGGGCCACCCCGCTGCTCCCCCACGTGCTGGAGGCGATGACCGACCCGTCCGAGGAGGACTGCTCGGCCCTGCCGATGACCGCCATGGAGCTGCGTGACGCGTCCCGGGACGCGACCCTGACGCTGCGGCGGCTCACCCACGGTGCACTCGGTGGTCTCTTCGACGGCCCGACCACCTCGCCGCTGGACTTCGACAAGCCGATCGCCGTGCTGAACCTGGAGCGGGTCCAGGGCAGCGACGAGATGATCGCGCTGATCATGACCTGCGCGCAGGCCTGGATGGAAGCGGCGCTGATGCGCCAGGACGGCGTGCAGCGCTACGTCGTCTACGACGAGTGCTGGCGGCTGATGCGGTTCGCGGGGCTGGTCCGCCGGCTGTCCGCCCAGCAGAAGCTGGCGCGGCAGTGGGGCTGCGCGAACGCCATCGTGGCGCACCGCATCTCGGACCTGCTCTCGGCCTCCCCCGACTCGGTGGAGATCGCCAAGGGCCTGCTCGCCGAGACGGCGATCCGGATTCTCTACAAGCAGGCCTCGGACCAGATCGCCGACACCAAGGAGGCGCTCGGCCTCACGGACGTCGCCGCCGACCTGCTGCCTCGGCTGGACCCCGGCTACGCCCTCTGGCTGATCCAGCACCGTGCCTTCTACGTCGAGCACGTGGTCGGAGACCTGGAGATCCCGGTCGTGCTCAACGGCTCGAAGATGCACGGCGAGGTCGACGACACCAACCTCGTCCCCGACGATCTCGACCCCAGCGAGCTCGACCCGCCCGAGCTCAGCCCCCGGCTGACGTCCGAACCGCCCGGTGTGGCCTTCAGCGTGCCCACGCCGATGCCGGTGCCCGCGGCGGGTCAGCTGACCCACGCCTACCGCGACGAGCGGGGCCATGACCCTGCCGAGGAGGACGAGGAGAACCTCGTCGCGAGGGCGCACTGGGCAGCACCGCCCCTCGTGCGGGACGGCGTCCACCACATCCAGGTCGGCGACCCCCAGATCGTGGACGCGCCGCCCAACTAGGGACGGCGGCGAGGTCCGGGTGGCCGCGGCGAACAGCCAGGTCGGCGGCGGCCCTGGCACTCCGATGGTTACCCAGCTCGCGACCGACCCCATAGCGGTCCTGCCCGGACAGCGGTAGAAATGCGGCAGATGGTGCGAGGCGCGACGGGGCGGAGACACAGTGACGCGCAGCGGGCTGCCCGATTTCGACAACGGGGACAGCCGCGGTGACCGCGGTGACCGCGGCGACGGCGGCCAGGGCGCCGTCACCGCAGGGTTCGCCGGCGGCCCGGATCCGGAGCGTGTCGTCAGGGTCCGAGCCGTCGTACGACCCGACGACGACACACCGCCGGTCTCCGTCGTCGTCGCCGGCTACCTCGTGGCCTCTGGATTCGTCCTGACAGCAGAGGCGGTCACGCGGTTGGGCCCCGCGGTTTCGCTGTCCGTCGAGTTCGGTGTGGCCGAGGCGGTCGATGCGGCTGGGGCGGTGGCGGGCGGAGGCGCTCACGCCGAAACCGCGCCTTCCCCGAAGCGGCCCGGCCCATCGTCAACCCAGCTCGAAACCGACGCCGCTGTCGCACGCCGACAACTCGACGTGGCGCTGGATGCCGCGGAGGACTATGCCTCACAGGTGCAGGCGGCCGCCGGCGATTTCGCCACCGTTGTCGCGGAACTGTGCGACGGCTATTTCAGACGCTGGGAAGATGAGACCGCGACACTCGCCCGGAAAGTGCGAAGCCGGGTGAGAGAGCTGGTCTCGGACGAGCTGTCGGCCCCGGCTGACGACCCTGAGGTCCGCTCCATGGACCAGCGCATCCGCGAGGAGCAGTATGCGATCGGCTCCTCACTCGCAGCGAGCGAGCACGAGTGCGGCGAAATTTCGCTGGTTCCGGTAACCGAGATCGATCTGGTCGCTCGACGGTTCCGCGACGAGCTGACGGCGAGCCGCCGGATCGCGACCAGGGCACCCGCGCCAGACCGACCAGAACTCGGTGACGCCACCGGGGCCGGCGCTGCGGAACCCCGATACGAAGGTCTGGTCCGGCGGATCGCGGTGAGCGCCGCGGAACTGCGCGCCCGGGTGAGTGAGGTCGCCGACGGTACGTCCGATCGCGTGGACAGTAAGATCAAGGAGAGCGCTCCCTCTCGGCGCCTGATCGATCTGGTACACACGGTCGCTGATGACGTCGACACTCACCTCCTGAACAGCGCGGATGGCGCCGAGTCCGGTTCGCCGCCGCGGCGGTTCCCCACGGTCACCAGGGTTGCCGCCATTCGCGAACTGACCAGAACCGCAGCGGACGAAGACCGGCGTATCCGAGATGGGTTGGTCACCGCGAGGAGGGCGTTGGACGCTGCCCTCGCGGCGGCGGGCCGGGAGTTCGCCGCCGCCGTCCCGCTGGTCCTGCGCGACGAGGACCGGTCCGGCGGCTCCGCCGGTGCCAGGGTCGAGCCGTTGCCGCGGCCCCGGGCCGATGGCCGCCCGGAGCTCCCGCGCGGCGATGCCGAGCAGCCCCGCCCAGAGCCTTCGTCCGGCGACGTCGGCCAGCTCCCGGTCACGGCACGCGTCCGATGGGCCGACGAACGCTCCGGGCTGACGTTGCTGGAGCTGCTGGAACCCGGCCCGGATCGTCACGGCGAGGACCCGCCGTTCGTCGCCCTGCCTCCGCAACGGGTCGGTCGGGCGTTCTACGGGATCGCGCGGTCCTCTCACCGGCGGGTCGAAGGCAAGGTGACGGCGGTGCCGGGGCAGGACGGCTCTGCCAATGGCGGTCCGGGGGCAGCGGCGCCGCCCCGACTCCTGCTCGCGGTGGAGGCCTCATCCGAGGCTCCCGGCGCCGACGGCGGGCCCGACGGCGACGGTGACGGCGGTCGCGACACCTACGACGACTGGGCGTCCCTGCGTGGCGCCCCCGTGTTCGTCAACGGCGGGTACGCGGGAACAGTGGTCGATGCGTGGGGATCGGACTTCGCCCCCGGCGCTGGCTCGGGACGACCGAGGCGGCAACTGCTGGTCAGCCCGCCGTCAGCCGCGCTGGCAGTTCTCCGGCGGCTGTCGAGAGAACGCCGGGAGGGCCGCCGCGACGACGAACCCGGGGCCGGCGCCGAGAACGACGAGGCCTTCCACGGTCTGCTCGACGACCCGGACGACGTTCCCGAGATCAGATCTGTTGTGCTGGCCGAGCACATCGAGGTGATCAGGACAGAGGGGGTCGTCCGAGTCGAGCCGGCCTTCAGGCTGTTGCCGGACGACGACAACAGCCGTTCCAGCCCAGGCTCGCTGTTGGACTCGGCCCACGAAGTCGTCTCGTTCACGGGACGGGACGACGAACTCCGCCGGCTGGTCGAGTGGTGTCGGGAGGGGCAGAGCGCGATTGCCGCCCGCCTGGTTACCGGCCCGGGCGGGTCCGGGAAGTCCCGGCTGGCCGCCGAACTGTGCCGAAAGCTCGAGAACGCAGGCTGGTCGGCGGGCTTCGCCAGCCTGGGAGAGCCTTCACCCGGCCCCGGCGCGGGTTTCCGACCGGCAGGCGGCCCTCGTTCCGCGACACTCCCAGCGCTCATCGTCGTCGACGACGTCGACCTGAACGCCGAGCAGGCCGGGGAACTGCTCCGCAAGCTGACCCTCGACCGGTCAGGCAACCGTACCCGGTTGTTGCTGCTCGCCAGGCACCGGAAGTCCTGGTGGTGGCGGCGGTTCGCCACCAGCTCGGGCTCGGCCGCCGATCGCCTCCCGGGACTGGACGACTCGAACGACCTCGTGCTCGGCGAGATCCCGTTGGCATCCGACGCACGGCGGCAGTTGGCCAGCGACGCGAATGTGGCATACGGCGAGGTGCTGCCGAACCCCCGAGCTTCGTCGGCCGACGGCGTGGCCAACGACGTCCTGACCCACGTGCTGTCCAGCAGTGACCTCGGCCTCCCGCTGGTGCTCCAGGCGCGGATGTTGCTCGAACGTCATCCGGAGGCCAGGAGGCTGCCTCCCGACGCCGGCCGCGACCTCGTGCTGCGTGAGCTGCTGATGGTCGAACGCCAGCACTGGCGCCGGTCACTGAGGGATCACGTTGCCGACGGCCGGCCGAGCGGTCGCCACCCGCGGACCGCGGACCTGCACGAAGGTGCGACGACGCACGACGGAATGGCGAGCCTCGCCGTCGCCGTCACCACCCTGACCAGTCCGATCAGCAAGCGTGCGGCTGACGTACTGGTAGCTGCGGTTCCCTCGTTGGCCGAAGACGCGGCCGCGCCCGACCGCGCCGCGCTGACGGCCTGGCTGTGCGACCTCCACCCGCACGACGGCGGCGGCGTCGAACCACTGCGCCCCGACCTGCTGGCCGAGCAACTGCTCGCCGAGACCGCCGGTCAGACGCTCGTTAACAGCTGGCATGCCGAAGGCTCGGTCGTCGATCACCTGAAGGATCTCGCGGAAGGGATCATGGCCGTCCTGGCGCACGCCGCGACCGGGACGGGTGCCGGGACGGGTGCCGGGACGGGTGCCGGGACGGGTGCCGGGACCCCCGTTCTGACGCCGGACGAGGCTGAGGCTGCTGAGAACTGGATGTACGACGAGCTGCGGCGCTCGTTCCATCGCGACGCCGTGCGAAGCAGTATCGGGAGGCTGGTCGCCGAGGGCGCCGACGCACAGGGCTCCGGGGCCGGCTGGACCGGTGGCCAGCGATCGCGGCCGTCGGCTCGGAACAGTCAGGCCGAGGTCGAGTTGGCACTCCAAAAGCGCCTCGTGGCGGAGAAACGAGCCCGGCTCCGGCCGGAAGAGCCGACCTGTGTCCGCCGCTTGGCCCAGGAGCTGCACTATCTCGCCGACCTCGTCTTCGCCCGAGATCCTTCGGCGGCCGAGTCGTTGTACGACGAGGTCCTGGAGAAGTACGGGTCAGACGACGAGTTCACGCACGACCGGGCCGACGTCCAGATCAACCTGGCCAGGGTTCGGATGCGGTCCGAGCCGGCCGCGGCGCTTGCGCTGGCGAGCGAGGCTGTGGCCTGCTACGAGGAGCTTATTCCTTACAATCGGGAAGCCTACTTGCGGAAGCTCACCGAGGCGCGCGTCCTGGTGATGCGGGCGAAGGTCAACGAGGACCTCAGCGGCCGTCCGCGGTCCTCCTCACATCGCCGGTCTCCTACCTCCTGAAACGGGATTGTGCCTGATCAGGCCGAGCCGAGGTCCTTGGGTGGGCCGCCACCCGCCGCCGGCTCTTCGGGTGGCACATTCCCACCCGAGCCGCCCGAACCGTTCGGGCTGGGCGGGCCACTGAGCCTGCCACGCAACCCCGCCAGCGCAGGCCACGGTCTTCGGCTAGCCTTCTTGCGACGGGCAACAGCCTCGGTACGTGGTTCCGGGTCCATTTCCGCGGGCTGGCGGGGCCTGGGCGCGCCTTGGTGGTTTCCGTCATGCGGCCGGAACGGGTCCGCCTGGACCTCCTGCGCCAGCCGGCGTCGGATCTCTTCCGCGTGCACGGCGTCCACCTGGGAGTAGACCTCCCGAAGCCGCTCTGACCAGCGTTGCGCCCGATTCAGCGCCAGGTCGTGGTCGAGCTCGGCCAGGAACAGTGTCTTCTCGGCCTCGCGACCGACGATTTCCTCCCTGATCTTCCGCCGAAGCCCGGCATCGTGCAGAAGGATCGTCTCGTCGGCGGCGGCCGTCGTTTCGTACGCGCTCTCCTTCCCGAGTGCCATCAGGAACTTGATGAAAATCGGCAGGCATTCGATCAGCAACGCCAGCGCGGCGACGGCGCCATGGGCCACGAATCCCGAACCGCTGCTGGTTGTGATCTCATGGAGCGCATCGAGCCGTATCAGCATACCGTCGTTGTTGGTGTTCCGCACCCGGAACGCCGCCACGTTCTTGGTCTCGTCCGCCTCCAGGCGTTCTAGTTCTTTTTTGTCTTCTGTGGTGGTGATGCCCGCGGACTCACCACGGGTGCGGACACCGTCAGCGGTGATTGCCGCCGACCTGGCGCTGGCTATTTCGGCTATCTTGTCGGTACGATTGATGGTCAGTTGATTGATCTTTTCCTGGATCGAGTCCGCGGTGTCGCCTACTCCCTGGTCACCGGTACGCCCCACTCCGCCGATTTCGTCGGTGCGCTCGGTTTGGGCCGCGGTGAGCTGAGTCTCGATTGATCCCAGCTCTCCTTCCAACCGCGTGATGGTCGCCTGAAACACGCTGGCTTCGGGCGTCTGGCTCGTGGCCTCGACATCCTTCGCGAGGCGAGCTATCTCCGCTTTGAGGTCGGCGATGCGCATGCCCGTCGGGTCGGTACGCCGCTCCGCCAGGAACTCGGCCTCACGCGCGCTCTGGATCTCGGTCACCTTCGCACGTACCTCGTCGTCGAAAATCGTGAGGACGAGCGGGGTCGAGATCACAAAGCTGATCACGATGGCGAGGCCGAGGCGGGGGACCAGGTAGCCGACGTTCCGCCAGAACGTCTCCTGCCGGGGGAACGAGACCAGCCAACGGTCGAGGTTGGCGATGAACAGTCCCCAGCCGAATCCGAGCACGGCGCAGACCGGGAGGCTGGCGTCGAGGGCGATCCGCATCGCGAAAGCGAACGACAGCCCGGCGATGACCGAAGTCCCCAGAATGACGCCACCCGTGCCGACGTACTTCGGTCGGTCTCCTGGAAACCGGTCAAGCACCGACCCCTGGGCGCCGGCCAGGACGACGAGCAGGTCGGATATTCGCCGCCGGTCCCGAGGACCCGACGAGATCTCGCCAGCCATGTTCCCCCCGTGGCTGTTAGCTGCATCCGAGCAACCGCGTGCTCGGATGCCCCCGGCGGGTAGCGCGATACCCGGGCCGGTCTGGCACCCGGGAACGTCGGGAGCCGTTTCCGGAACCATACGGCTCGGCTTGCACACAGATGTCAGCCGCCGGAACTCGACGGGGTGTCATGCGCGGTCAGCGGCACGCCGGTGGGTAATTGGTGGCCACGTTGACGATCCGGAGGACTTCTCCGCGCAGCGTGCGGCTCGCCTTGCCCTCGTCCAGGCCGACGAGGTTGACCCAGGGCAGTTCGGCCAACGCGCCAGCCGGCGCACAGTCGGCGACTATGACAGTGAACACCCGGTCGGTTTGGCGGCGGGTCGCGTTAAGCACCGCACCCCACTCGGTGGCACCGTCGCCGTCCGGCCCGAGGTAGGCCGGAGACAACACCGCGACCACCCACGCCGACCGTGGCACATCCTGCTTCGTCCGGTCGACCATTCCCGAGACCGGGGGGGCATCCGCATCGGGAAGACAGACGGTGGGAGGTACGCGAGATGCGTCGCCCAACTGTGCGAGTTCGCCGGCGATCCATGTCGCCCAGGCCCGGTCTGCCTCGTTCCTCGTCACATAGCTGACGAAGAATCCGTACTCCTCCGCTGTGGCGTCGCGCGGCTCGGGACGACCAGCCGTACGTGCGGGAGCGGCCGGGCTGGGTAACGGCACAGCATCAACCGGTGGCACTCGCTCGGCCGATGTGTCGCCGATGTCCGGGAACAGGCGCGGCTCAAAAGCCGGGTTGGCGGGCCATTCGTCATGAGCCGCGGCCAGGAGCCGCGCCCGGCCGTCCCTGAGTATTCCCTTCTCCAGGAGATCGTTGATCATCTCCCAGTACGTTTTGGCATCGACCCGGTTGAATTCCGGCAGCCTGTCCTTCGGGAAGCCGGCCTTCTTGAGGAAGTTCCGAGCTGCATCCTGGCTTTCGTAAACATTGACGAAAGCCTTGAGTTCCGCCTCGGTGAACCCCCTGAACATCCCAGCTCCCCGAACCGAGTCGGCACGGTGTGTCCGTCGTGCCCGCTACAGAAGACGGTGATCGTACCGGTTGGCACTGCGTCCATGGCAGAGGAACAAGCCTGCCGACGGCCGCCGACCATGTGAGTCCGTCGACCCGACCTGCGCCAGGATCTCGGACGCGCTATCTGCGCAGCATCCCTCGCAGCCGCGATCGGGTGGGCCAGGCCTGCGGCCCGGCGACCTCGTACCCCGGCAGGACCCGCTGCGCCACGTCGACGAGCAGCGCGACGTCGATCGGGCGCAGCACCACGCCGGCGGCCAGGATGTAGTCCGCGACCCCGGCCACGGGCAACAGCAGGACACCATCGACCAGCGCGAGGCCGTCCGGCACCTCCGCCCGCGCGAACGCGACGACCGACTGTGCCTCGAGCTGCCAGCCGGCGGGCAGCTCGGCGACGAGCTGGCTGGTGGCCTCCTCGCCCATCCACGCGACCAGACCGAGCATGGCACGCAGCGGAACCTTGCCGGCCCACACACCCGCCGGGTTCTGCCTGATCGGACCGCCGTGGGTGTCGGTCTCGATCACCCAGGCGCCGGACGGGCCGATGACCAGGTGGTCGATGTTGCCCGCGGAGTCCGCGAGCTGCCGGTCGTGGAGCACGGTGTAGCCGGCGCGGCCGAGCCGGTCCAGGGAGCGGGCGGTGCGGCGCTCGGCCTCGGCGTCCAACCGCCAGGCCTCGATCTCCGGTGGAACGCGGTAGTAGCGGATGGCGAACGCACCGAGGACCACGAGCGCGCCGAGCACCGCGGCCTGCGCCACCCGTGCGGCCGGTAACCCGCCTAGACCGCAGAGAAACCCTGCGAGCGCACCCGCGCCGGCAGCGCCGACAGCCGCCACGACGGCCACACGTCGTGATCTGTCGCCGCGCTCCGCCGCGTACAGCTGCCGTCGACGCTGGTACTCGGCCATGGCTGACCGGCCAGCCGGCACGCGATCATGAGTGTCCGCGGTCACCACCTCCTGTCAGCTCGGTACCGCCGCCGCGCTTCGGGGGACCGCAGGTGGGTACCGCGAGTCTGCCGCGATCCGGTCACCGGGCGCTACCAGCAATCTTCATCGTGAGGATCACACTTCCATCGAAAACGCGACCGCAACAGCCCGGAAGCGTGGAATAACCGAAAGAACTACCGAAGATGTACATGCCCCCGCCTGGGAAGTGGTGGCTGCCCCCACGCCTTGTGTCAGGTGGAGAGTGCCAGGTGGAGACAGCCCACAACCCACGGCGCTGCGCCCGCTACCCGACGAGGGGTAGCCGAGCCGCCGCTGTGGGGAGAACGCCCTCACGATAGGCGCCTGTCGACGTGGCCGAGGCGCAGGGGAGAGGAGCCGCTCGATGCCACCTCGCGTGACACCTGAGGCTTCTGGACGCAGGCAAACGAGTCGGACCAGCCCAAACGGCCCGACCGGTCAGCCCGAGACGACCGACGAGGCGGCCCGCATAAAGATCACATCCGCATCTGCTTCCTCCGATGAGTCCGCCGCGGCGGAGCTGCGGTCGTTCGACGACCTCGTCGAACTCGCCACCCACGACGTCACCAGCACCGATGCCAGAACCAGCACCGATGCCAGAACCAGCGCCGATGCGAGAACCGAGGGCCCGGCCGGGTCCGGAGCAGGAGCAGGAGCAGGAGCGGGAGCCTCGGCCGGAGAAGGAGCCGCCGAAGCCGCCGGACGGGCGGACACGCGCCGGGTCGGCATCGAGCTCGAGTGGCTCGTCGTCGACGTCGCACGTCCCTCCCGCTCTGTCCCGCCGGACGAGACGGCCGCAGCCCTCGTCGAGGCGCTCGGAACCACCGGGGCGCTCCGAACCACCGGGGCGCTCGGAACCGCAGGGGCATCCGTCCGGTCGGCCCTTCCGGGGCCGGGGCCGGGGCCAGGGCCGGGCGCCGGACCGCCGGCCCCGCCGACCTCGCCCTCACTGCCCTCGCTGCCCGGCGGCAGCCGGCTCACCTTCGAACCGGGCGGGCAGCTCGAGCTGTCCGGTCCGCCACTCCCCCTGGCGGACGCCGTCGCCGCGATGCGCGGTGACCTCACACTCGTCCGCGGCGCGCTCGCCCGCCACGGCCTCGGTCTGGCCGGCCTCGGGGTGGACCCGCTGCGGCCGCCGCGCCGCCACACGGCGGCCTCCCGATATGTAGCGATGGAGGAGCATTTCCGCGCCGTCGGCGGTGAGGCCGGGCTGACGATGATGTGCTCCACCGCGTCCGTCCAGGTCAACCTGGACAGCGGTGCCGACGTGGCGCAGACCGTCGAGCGTTTCCGGCTCGCCCACGCCCTGGAGCCGGTGCTGATCGCGATGTTCGCCGCGTCGCCGATGCCGGCCGACCAGCCGATTGCCTGGCAGTCCGGCCGGCAGGAGGTCTGGGCCAGGATCGACCCGAGCCGCACCGGCCCCGTCCTGCCCGACCCGACGGTGCCGCCGACCGACTGGAACCCGCGCGGCGGAACCGACCATCTGGCCTGGCTGTGGGCGCGCTACCTGCGCGACGCCCACCTCATGATGATCGCGGGGGACGACGGCGAGTATCAGGCCGTCGGGCACCGGGCGACCTTCGGCGACTGGCTGGCGGGCGGGCGGGCGGCGCCGAGCACCCGCCGGCCGACGCGCCAGGACCTCGGCTGGCATGCGACGACCCTCTTCCCGCCGGTCCGTCCACGCGGCTGGCTGGAGCTGCGCTACCTGGACGCACAGCCGTCGGAGCTGTGGCCGGTCCCGGTGGCCGTCGCGTCGGTCCTGTTCGACGATCCGCTCGCGGCCCGCGAGGCCCTCGCGGCCAGTGTGGCGGTCGCCGGCCGGGCCCGGCTGGCGGCCCGGCTGGGGCTGCGGGACCCGGCGCTGCACCGCGCGGCGGTGCGGTGCGTCGACCTCGCCGTGGAGGCGCTGACTCGTGCCGGCGGTGATCCGGAGCTGCGCCTCGCCGTCGAGGCCTTCGCGGATCGCTACACCCGGCGGCGACGCTCGCCGGCCGATGATCTGAGCCTGCGCCTCGCCGCCCGCGGGCCGGCGGAGCTGCTACGCGAGGAGGCGTCCCAGTGCGTCCTGGTCCCCTGACCGCGGCGGCGGTGGCCGGCGAGCTCGACGCCGCCCGGCGCCGCTCGCTCACCTACACCGACCTCACCGACGACGATCTGCTGCGCCAGCACTCCCCCCTGATGTCGCCGCTGGTGTGGGACCTCGCCCACGTCGGCAACTACGAGGAGATCTGGCTGCTGCGCGCGCTGACCGAGGCCAGGGAGCTGCACACCGGGCTGGACGACGTCTACGACGCGTTCCGGCACAAGCGGGCCACCCGGACGTCCCTGCCGCTGCTCGGCCCGAACGAGGCCCGTGGCTACCTGCGGGACGTCCGCGCCCGGGTACTGGACGTCCTCGCCGCGCTGGAGCCCGATCTGCTGCTGCCGCGTCCCGGCGCCGAGGCAGGGGCGAGGGTGGGGGCGGAGCCGGTTCCGCGGAACCGGCTGCTGGCTGACTCGTTCGTGTACGGCATGGTCATCCAGCACGAGCACCAGCACGACGAGACGATGCTCGCCACGCTGCAGCTACGCACGGGGCCGCCCGTCCTGGCGGACCCCGTGGACGCAGACCGCCCGGACGGCGAACTGGCCGGCACCTCGGCGCGGGCGGCGGGCGACGCGGAGGAGGTCCTCGTCCCGGCCGGCGAGTTCACCATGGGGACGTCGACCGAACCGTGGGCCTACGACAACGAACGGCCCGCGCACACCGTCCACCTGCCCGCCTTCCACATCGGCCGGTTCCCGGTCACGAACCGGGCGCAGATGGAGTTCATCGCCGACGGCGGCTATGACGATGAGCGGCTCTGGTCGGCCGACGGCTGGGCCTGGCGCTGCGAGGAGGACCTGAGCGCGCCGCTGTTCTGGTCCCGCGACGGCGATGTGTGGACGCGACAGCGTTTCGGGCGGGTCGAGCCCGTCCCACCGGACGAGCCGGTGCAGCATGTGTGCTGGTACGAGGCCGAGGCGCACGCCCGCTGGGCCGGGCGGCGGCTGCCCACGGAGGCCGAGTGGGAGAAGGCCTGCGCGCACGACCCTGTCACCGGGCGTTCACGGCGGTATCCATGGGGCGACACCGACCCGACGTCCGAGCTTGCGAACCTGGGGCACGGGCGGGCCAGGCCCGCACCGGTCGGTAGCCGGCCGGCCGGGGCCAGCCCGTGCGGAGCCGAACAGATGATCGGGGACGTATGGGAGTGGACCGCGAGCGGATTCACTCCGTATCCCGGATTCGCCTCGTTCCCGTATCGGGAGTACAGCGAGGTCTTCTATCCTCAGGGCGGCGAGTCCGCCCGTTATCGGGTGTTGCGTGGCGGTTCCTGGGCGACCCACCCCAGTGCGGTCCGGTCCACCTTCCGCAACTGGGACTTTCCGATCCGCAGGCAGATCTTCGCCGGGTTCCGGCTCGCGCGCGACGCCGGGCCATCCTGAGGAAGGGAGCACCTGTGTGCCGCCATCTGGCCTGGCTCGGGGCTCCTCGCACGCTCGCGGCGCTCACCGTCGACCCGCCGTTCGGCCTGCTGCGCCAGTCCTGGGCGCCACGCCGGATGCGGCATGGAACCATCAACGCCGACGGTTTCGGAGTCGGCTGGTACGCGCCGGACCTGCGCCCGGAACCAGCGCGTTACCGGCGCGCGGTACCCATGTGGACGGATGCCTCGTACGAGTCGATCGCTGGAACGATCAGTTCGTCCTGCGTGCTCGCCGCCGTGCGCAGCGCGACCGTCGGCATGCCGGTGGAGGAGACCGCGACGGCGCCGTTCACCCACGGCACGCTGCTGATGAGCCACAACGGCCGGGTGAACGCCGAGGCCGCGATGAGTGAGCTGCTGGCCCGGCCCGGCGCACCGGTGCCGGACTCCCGCTGCGACTCGGCCATCGTGGCCGCCCTGCTCTGGGAGAGCACATCCCGGCTGCCGCTGCCGAAGGCCGTGGCGGATGTCGTACTGACCCTGAGTGAGCTCACCGAACCGGACGGGACCCCGGCCCGACTCAACCTCCTGGTCACGGATGGCACCCAGATCGTGGCCACCACCTGGCGGGACACCCTCAGCTACCGGGCGGGGCCCGACGGCGTTCTCGTCGCGAGCGAGCCGGACGACGACAGCGACAGCGACGACGACAGCGACAGCGACGACGACAGCGACAGCGACAGCGACGACGACGACAAAGGTGACAGCGACGACGGCGGCAACCGCAACAACGACGACAGTTCGGGCTGGATCGACGTACCCGACCTACATCTCCTGGTGGCCGACACACGCAAAGTCACTCTTAGTAGTTTGATCTCTTAGAACGACTACTGTGAGTCGCACGAGTAGACGGAGGGCCCACGTTGACATCCAGGACACCCGCAACTGCCAGGGAAGCGCGCGGGTCCGCCTTCGCCGGAGCCACCGGCGGCGACCCGAGCGGCATCCGCGACGAGCCCACCCGGCCGAAGGACACAACAGCCAACGGATCGGGGTCGGGGGGGTCGGTGCCGGGCGCCGGTATCACTGTCACACGCCATCTCGCCGCCGCCGAACGGCATGCGTCCCTCGCCGCCGACGTCCGAGCCGGGCTGACCGCGAATCCGCGCGAGCTGCCGCCCAAGTGGTTCTACGACGCCACCGGCAGCCTGCTGTTCGACCGGATCACCCGGCTGCCCGAGTACTACCCGACCCGGCGCGAACACGCCGTGCTCGCCGCGAACGCCGCGCGGATCGCCACGGCCTGCCCGGCGACGACGCTGATCGAACTGGGTTCGGGCACGTCGGAGAAGACCCGTCTGCTCCTGGACGCACTGCGCAAGGCCGGGGTGCTCCGCCGCTTCGTCCCGTTCGACGTCGACGAGGAGACCCTTTTGCGGGCGGGCCAGGAGATCCTCCGCTCCTACCCGGGCATCTCCGTGCACGCCGTGGTCGGCGACTTCGAACGCCACCTGGCCTTCCTCCCCGGCTCCGCGGGCGGCGACAGCGAGAGCGCGGGCGCGGGCGGCGTGGCGGCCGACCGGCGGCTCGTCGCCTTCCTCGGCGGCACGATCGGGAACCTCCGTCCCGAGACCCGCGGGACGTTCCTGCGCGCCCTGCGGGACCAGTTCCGCGACGGCGACGCGCTGCTGCTCGGCACCGACCTCGTCAAGGACCCCGCCCGCCTGGTCGCGGCCTACGACGACAGCGCGGGCGTGACGGCCGCCTTCAACCGCAACGTCCTCTCCGTGATCAACCGGGAGCTCGACGCCGACTTCGACCTGCGCGGCTTCGCGCACGTCGCGGCCTGGGATCCGGAGAACTCCTGGATCGAGATGCGGCTGCGCAGCGTTCGCGAGCAGGAGGCCAACGTGCGTGCCCTCGGCCTGGTCACCCGCTTCGGCGCGGACGAGCAGATGCGCACCGAGATCAGCACCAAGTTCACGCTCGAAGGCATCCGGGCCGAACTCGCGGCGGCCGGCCTCGGCACCAGCGCGCAGTGGACCGACCCGGACGGCGACTTCGCGCTGACGCTGGCCGTCCCGGCCTGAGCCGGGACGGCCGCCAGGCCCGTGTGGTGCTCAGGGCTCAGCCGGTGATCAGCCGGTGATCAGCCCGACGTCGCGGGCGGCGCCGGTCGACGCCGAGGTCGCCATCGCCGCGTACGCGCGCAGCGCGGCCGACACCTGGCGCTCCCGGCCCACCGGGCGGTAGCCGACACCGGCCTCGATCTCCGCCCGCCGCGCGGCGAGCTCCTCCTCCGACACCAGCAGCTCCAGCCGCCGGGTCGGGATGTCGATCTCGACGATGTCGCCGTCACGCACCAGCGCGATCGGCCCGCCGTGCGCCGCCTCCGGCGAGACATGGCCGATCGACAGGCCCGAGCTGCCGCCGGAGAAACGGCCGTCGGTGATCAGAGCGCACTGCGGGCCGAGCCCACGGCCCTTGAGGAACGCGGTCGGGTAGAGCATCTCCTGCATGCCCGGGCCGCCGCGCGGGCCCTCGTAGCGGACGATGATCACATCGCCGGCCTTGACGACCTTGTTCAGGATCGCGTCGACCGCGGCCTCCTGGCTTTCCACCACCACGGCCGGACCGCGGAACGACCACTGGCTCTCGGGGACGCCGGCGGTCTTCACCACGGCGCCGTCGGGCGCCAGGTTGCCACGGAGTACAGCGAGACCACCGTCGGCCGAGTAGGCGTGCGCCACCGAGCGGATGCAGCCCTTCTCCGCATCGGTGTCGAGGGTGTCCCACCGGTTCGTGGAGCTGAACGGCTCGACGGTACGCACCCCGCCAGGCGCCGCGTGGAACAGCTCGATCGCGTCCGGGGACGGGTCCGTGCCGCGCACGTCCCAGCGGTCGAGGAACTCGCGCAGGCTCGCCGCGTGCACACTGTGCACGTTCGGGTCGAGCAGCCCACCGCGGTCGAGCTCACCGAGGATCGCCGGGATCCCGCCGGCCCGGTGGACGTCCTCCATGTAGTAGTCGGTCGAGCTCGGCGCCACCTTGCACAGGCAGGCCACCGACCGGGAGATCCGGTCGATGTCGTCGAGCGTGACGTCGACACCGGCCTCGACGGCGGCGGCGAGCAGGTGCAGCACCGTGTTCGTGGAGCCGCCCATCGCGACGTCCACCGCGAAGGCGTTGCGGAACGCGGCCGCGGTCGCGATCGAGCGCGGCAGGACGGCCTCGTCGTCCTTTTCGTAGTAGCGCCGAGCGAGGTCGACGACCAGGCGGCCGGCCTCGACGAACAGGCCGCGGCGCGCCGCGGCGGTCGCCAGCGTCGACCCGTTGCCCGGCAGTGAGAGGCCCAGTGCCTCGGTCAGGCAGTTCATCGAGTTCGCGGTGAACATCCCGGAACACGAGCCGCAGGTCGGGCAGGCGGAACGCTCGATGGTGTCGAGCTGCTCGTCGCTGACGGCCGGGTTCACCGCGGCGGTCAGCGCGTCGATCAGGTCCAGCCGGGAGTGGGCGACGCCGCCGTTGATGACGGCCTGCCCCGACTCCATCGCCCCGCCGGAGACGAACACGGTGGGGATGTTCAGCCGCAGCGCGGCCAGCAGCATGCCAGGGGTGATCTTGTCACAGTTGGAGATGCAGACCAGCGCGTCGGCGCAGTGCGCGTTGACCATGTACTCGACGCTGTCCGCGATGATCTCCCGGGACGGCAGGGAGTACAGCATGCCGCCGTGGCCCATCGCGATCCCGTCGTCCACGGCGATCGTGTTGAACTCCTTGGCCACACCGCCCGAGCCGACCACGGCGTCCGCGACGATCGTCCCCAGGTCGCGCAGGTGGACGTGACCTGGGACGAACTGGGTGAAGCTGTTCGCGATCGCGATGATCGGCTTGCCGAAGTCGTCATCTGTCATGCCGGTGGCCCGCCAGAGAGCGCGGGCACCGGCCATGTTGCGGCCGTGGGTGGTGGTGCGGGAACGCAGAGCGGGCATCTCGACCTCTGGGCTGGAATTACAGGGCACGAACGGACGGTGTGCTCGGGACGCCAGACCTGGGCTCGGGCGGGTGGGCACCGATCCGCATCGTCCGCATCGCCCGCACAGCGGGGCCGACACCGAGGTTGGGGCCGACACCGAGGTTCCCGAGCCGACCGCAGACACTCCAGGCGCGCCCCGGTCCGGAGGCTCGCCACCGCTCAGGCTACGCCTTGCGTCCGTCGGGACGTCGTCGGGACGGCGACGGTGCCGGTCAGGGCGTCCAGCCTCGGCCCGGGCCGGAACCGGGGTCGTCGGTGCCGTCGGTGTCGTCCATGCCGTCGATGTCCGACGGACCCGTCGGTCCGTTCGGCGCCGAGGGCGGCCCGGACGTGCCTCGCCGACCGGTGCGGCCAGGTCGGTCAGGCCCACCCGGCCCCGGTGGCCTGTCGGGCCCGCTGGGTCGGCCGGGACCGGAACCGGGGCCGAGACCGGAACCGCCGGACTCGGTGGCCAGGAACTCCAGCCAGGTCGGATCTATATCCGCTTGCGCGTTCGGATCCGGCCGGTCGGGATCCGGCGCCGGCATCTCCGGCACCGGCACGTCGGCGGCGGAGAACGGGCTTGGCGTTGACGGATTCCCATGGGCAGCGTTCCCGGGGGCCGGTTCCGCGGAACCGGGTGGGGGAGCCCCGGGCAGGCCGGTGGTTCCTTCCGGCGGCGGTGCCGCGAGCGGGTAGCCGGCCCGACGGCCTGCGCTCGGCGGCGGCTGGGGTGCGGGCGTCCAGCCCGGCTCATCAGGCCGGCCATGCGGCGGGACGAACGGCTCACCGGCCGGCGCCGCAGCCCCGGGGTGGCCCGGATGCGCGACCTGACCCGGATTCCCCGGATACCCCGGGTAGTGGGGTGGATACCCCTGATACCCCGGGGCGCCCGGACCGCTCCCCGGGTAGGGCGGATACCCCGGTGGCCCGTAAGGCCCCCCGTACGGACCAGCCACCCCCGGCGCACCGGGCACTCCGGGCGTTTCTGCCGCCCCGGGTGCTCCCGGCGCTCCGGGAACACCGGGCACGCCCCCCGGCTGGGCGGTGCCGTACCCGACCGGACCTCCGAGCAGCCGCGAACCCGGCTGTGGCCCCGTCGCCCGGTTGAAGCGCGCGACCGTCCTCGACCCACGCCGGCCTCGCCACCACCGGCTGACCAGCACCACGAGGACCAACGAGGCGACGGTGCCCAGCAGCGGCGCGACGTCATGATCCTCGTACCCGATCAGCTGGTAGACGCTCAGCACGCCGATGAAGGCGTATCCGGTCACGAAGAAGACGATCGGGCGGAACCTCACCCGCTCGACCACCCTGCGCAGCACGATCGCGACGAACAACCACAGAAGGAAACCGAAGAAGGTGGCGGTGAGCGGAGCGAAGACGAGGTACTCGAAGAACGTGGCCATTGGGATCAGGCTGGCCCGGGGCGCGCTAGGCCGACGAGCCCGGCGCGGCCGGCTCCGGGCGGTCCGCGATCGCCACGACGTGCTCCACCGACGGGTCGCCGGCGAAGAACGGCGACAGCGCCGCCCGCCACCGGGTGAACCGGTCGGAGCCGCGGAACGTCTCGGTGTGCGCCTCCAGGCTGTCCCAGTCAACGAGCAGCACGAACCGGGACGGCGACTCGACACCCCGCGTCATCCGGACAGACCGGCATCCAGGGGTGGTGACCAGCTCATGGCGGACAAGCCGGTAGGCGGCCGCGAAGTCGTCCTCGCTGCCAGGCCTGACTTCGAACCTCGCGACCTCGACCACCCCGGAGTCGCGCGGGGGAACACCGGAAACGCTCATGGCGTCCAGTCTGTCACCGCTGGGGCGGCTCTTCATGCGGGCGGCCGCACGGAGTCACCAACCCTCCGGAGAAACCCACGAAGCGGCCATGCGCCGCGCGGCACGTGCCGGCTGCGCGGCCGCGCGCCTGCTGACCGTTCGCGGCAGACAGATGCGGACAGACAACCAGGGACGCCGCCCGGGATCCATCGAGGTCATAACGGCAGATTTGTGACTAAAATCTCCCCAGTAGAGTATTCATAGCACAGAGTAGTCGACTGAGCTGGCCTTTTACGGCACCCCTTCCCCGATTTTCGACAATCTGTGACGCTCGAATCCGGCACAACCCGACAAAGCGCGGAAAGCCCTTGACTGAGCGACAGAAACTATCGAAACTTGTCACAGCAATCGAGACGTTCAATTACGGCACCTCATGTGCATGAATTTGACACTCCGAATGTTCGGAGATTCTTTCGACGACGGTACACGTCGGATCTCCATGCTACACCCAAGCCAATTCACGCCCATCTTCTTGCGGAGGACGAAAAATGAATAGGAATCGACAGGCGACCGCTCTCGGCCTTCTCGTTCCTACAGTAGCGATAACCGGCTGGAACGGGGTTTTCAACGCAACCCCGGCGGCTGCCGCAACCTGTGAAGAGTCAGCAAGAGACGCGCGTGTGGTCGCGTCGGCGCAGCTCTACTGGACCGATCTGGATGGGGTTCACACAGAGAAGGGTTCTGTAGGGTACGTCGAAAGCATCTACAGCCCAACATGCCGAACAATCAAGGGTCACGCCTACATCAACGCCCCCTACCCTGACGGTAGTGGCGTGCTTCGCGTTGAAGTCAGGGCAACCGACGGAATTCCGCCGATCCAGCCCCAGAACGTGGTCACCTGCTCGTCTTCCGGAGTTCCGCACCCGGAATGCTTCACCCAGTTCATCAGCGATGCAGGCGGCTACCTCGCAAGCTCGGGGGCCACCTACGACAACACCTATGGCGACCATTCGGACTATCGCGGGACTACCTTGGCCTACTGAGTGAGGCTGGAGCTTCCTGGCTGGCTCACTGCCAGCCCGAAGTCGCAGCTCACCTAGCTGAGGATTTGGTCGAGCTCACCACCGGCGCCGGGGATGTCTTCGGCGCACGGGGCACTAGTTGGCCATGTCGACGAAGCGCGAGTAGTGGCCCTGGAACGCGACGGTGACGGTGCCGGTGGGGCCGTTACGGTGCTTGGCGATGATGAGGTCGGCCTCGCCGGCCCGGGCGGACTCCTTCTCGACCGCGTCCTCGCGGTACAGCAGGATCACAGCGTCGGCGTCCTGCTCGAGGCTTCCGGACTCACGCAGGTCGGACACCTGCGGGCGCTTGTCGGCCCGCTGCTCGGAGGCACGGTTGAGCTGCGAGATCGCCACGACCGGAACCTCCAGCTCCTTCGCCAGCAGCTTCAGTGACCGCGAGATCTCGCTGACCTCCTGCTGGCGGCTCTCCACCTTCTTCGGCGACGACATGAGCTGCAGGTAGTCGAGGATGACCA
This sequence comes from Parafrankia sp. EUN1f, assembly GCF_000177675.1. Classification (GTDB taxonomy): domain Bacteria; phylum Actinomycetota; class Actinomycetes; order Frankiales; family Frankiaceae; genus Parafrankia. The sequence continues at coordinate 7,910 of NZ_ADGX01000105.1, read as the reverse complement.
GGCGCAGGTCGTTGCGCTGCTTGAGGCGCCTGGCCTTGGCCCGGATCTCCATCATCGTGAGGTTCGGGCTGTCGTCGATGTAGAGCGGGGCCTCCGCGACCTCGCCCATCCGCCGGGCGAGCCGGCCCCAGTCATCGTCCGTCAGCCGGCCGGTGCGGATGTTCTGCAGCGACACCCGCGCCTCCGCGGAGAGCAGCCGCATGGTGATCTCCATGCGGCTCATCTCCAGCGAGAAGATGACCGATGTCATCCCGTTCTTGATGGACGCGGCCCGGGCGAAGTCCAGGCCCAGGGTGGACTTTCCGACCGCGGGCCGGGCCGCGACGATCCAGAGCTGGCCGCCGTGCAGGCCGTTGGTGAGCTCGTCGAGGTCGGTGAAGCCGGTTGGGACGCCGGTGAGCGCCCCGTCATGGCCCTGGATGGCCTCGATCTCCTCCAGCGCCGGGTTGAGCAGCTCCCCGAGGGGGGTGTAGTCATCGCTGGACCGCCGTTCCGTCACCTCGTACACGGCGGCCTGGGCCCGGTCGACGACCTCGCTCACGTCGGGTGCGGGGCCGAAGGCGAGCTGGACGATGCGGGTGCCGGCTTCGGCGAGCCGGCGCAGGACGGCCTTCTCCGCGACGATCCGCGCGTAGTACCCGGCGTTCGCCGCGGTCGGGACGCTGGAGATCAGCGTGTGCATGTAGGCGGGCCCGCCGACCCGCTCCAGCAGGTTCTGCCGGCCGAGCTCGGCGGCGACGCTGATGACGTCGGCCGGCTCACCCCGCCCGTAGAGATCACCGATCGTCTCGAACACGGTCGCGTGTGCCGGCCGGTAGAAGTCGTTCGCGGTGAGCACCTCGACGACGTCGGCGATCGCGTCCTTGGAGAGCAGCATCCCGCCGAGCACGCTCTGCTCGGCCGGAAGATCGTGCGGCGGGGTCCGGTCGAACTCGACCGGCGTTCCGGACCCGCGATTGATATCGGTGACGCTCACGCCCTACCCCCCGCCCTGGGCCGACCCGAACCCGACCCGTCAACGGCGGGCCCACCCGAGGCAGGCCCACCCCAGCCACCGAAATCGAACCTATGTTCGATTGGCCTGCGGGACCTGTCAACTCGCCCGTCCGCCCGACCACCTCAAGATCATTAATCCCCCGCCCGTACGGACTATCCCGATCCAGGGGATAGCTAGCCAGTGTGGACGGTCCGACAGTAGGCGCAGACACGGGGAGGCTCCAAAAAGTTGTCCACAGCACCCTGTGGACAACCTGTTGGTAACTGCGGAAGATCTGGGGACCACCTCGGGATAGTGCCGCGCCCGGTTGTGGACAGGGCCCTGCGATCCTGACGCGAACCCGCAGCGCGCAACGCCCAGCGGCCCGATCCCACCTGTGGACGGAAAATAGTTCAGTCGACTTTCGGGCTACTGCGCCGACTAACCCATTCGGGCTATATCGCCCTGACGTCCGGTCTCACCCTCCGCAGCTGGCCCCGCCACGCCACCAGACGGATCGAACGCCCCGGTGGACGCCGATCCCGTTCGCCTCAAGTGTCCCGCTGCCGCTTCCGCCTCCTGGTCGCACACGCCGACCGGACACCGATCCGCAGTGATCTACGCGTGGCAGCGGCAAAGAAACGCGGCGCCGACGACAAGGCGTGGCGCCGCGGGTGGACCGTCGCCGGTGCCGCGGCGCCCCCGGCGAGGGGACAGCCGCGACACCGGTCGAGAAGTCAGGCCGAGACGACCTGGACGGTCAGCTTCGCGGTGATCTCCGGGTGCAGGTGGACCGATACGGAGTGCGAGCCGAGCGCCTTGATCGGCGTGCTCAGCTCGACGCGGCGACGGTCCAGCTCCGGGCCGCCGGCGTTGGTGACGGCGGCGACGACGTCAGCCGCGGTCACCGAGCCGAACAGCCGGCCCTCCTTGCCCGCGCGGCCGGTCAGCCGCACGGACAGACCGGCCAGCTGGCCGGCGATCTCCTTGGCGTGGTCGAGGTCACGCACAGCGCGCGCGTCCCGCGCCCGCTTGATCTGCGCGACCTGACGCTCGGCGCCGCGGGTCGCGAGGATCGCGTACTTGCGCGGAACCAGGTAGTTGCGCCCGTAGCCGTCGGCCACGTCGACGATGTCCCCCGGGCTACCGAGGCCGGGGACCTCCTGGGTGAGGACGAGCTTCATCTCATCCCCCTCAGCGAGCCGTCGAGGTGTACGGAAGCAGTGCCATCTCGCGGCTGTTCTTCACCGCGGTCGCCACGTCACGCTGGTGCTGGCTGCAGTTGCCGGTCACCCGACGGGCGCGGATCTTCCCGCGGTCCGAGATGAACTTGCGGAGCAGCGAGGTGTCCTTGTAATCGATGTAGTGAACCTTGTCCTTACAGAAGACGCAAACCTTCTTCTTGGGCTTGCGCACGGCCGCCTTGGCCATGGATGTGCTCCTACCTCTTTGGTTACGCGAGTTCCGATCGCGCGTTGAAGACATTCGACCGCCTTAGAACGGGGGCTCGTCGGAATAACCGCCAGCGGGCTGTGACCACGGGTCGTCCGCGGGGCCGCCGGCGTAACCGCCGCCGCCACCGCCCTGACCACCGCCGTAGCCGCCGCCGGGGCCACCCTGGCCGCCGCCGAAGCCGCCGCCGCCCTGACCACCTGGAACACCTGGACCGCCAGGACCACCCTGGCCACCACCGAAACCGCCGCCCTGGCCGCCGAAGCCACCGCCACCGCGGGAGGCCTTGGTGACCTTCGTGGTCGCGTAGCGCAGCGACGGGCCGATCTCGTCAACGTCAAGCTCGATGACGGTGCGCTTCTCGCCCTCGCGGGTCTCGAAGGAGCGCTGCTTGAGACGGCCCTGAACAATCACGCGCGAACCCTTGGTGAGGGATTCGGCGACATTCTCGGCCGCCTGACGCCAGATCGAGCAACGCAGGAAGAGCGCCTCGCCGTCCTTCCACTCGTTCGTGTTGCGATCGAGTGTGCGCGGGGTCGCCGCGACCGTGAAGCTCGCGACCGCGGCGCCGTTCGGCGTGAAACGCAGTTCGGGATCGCTGGTCAGGTTGCCGACGACCGTGATCACCGTCTCACCGGCCATGGTCACGCTCCCCTCGCTGGACGGCCCGTGCCGGCGCGCAGCGCGCCGAACGGGCGGCTCGCGTCACGCCGCTGCCCGGCGGCTGGGCCGCGGAGCCTTCGGCTCGGGCAGCCGGATCACCTTGGTGCGGATGACCGACTCGTTCAGCACGAGCTGGCGGTCCAGCTCGGCGACGATGGCCGGCTCGGTGTGCAGGTCGATGACCGCGTAGATGCCCTCGTAGCTCTTCGCGATCTCGTAGGAGAGCCTGCGGCGGCCCCAGACGTCGACCTTCTCGACGACCCCGCCGCCCTGGCGGACGACGTTGAGGTACTGGTCGAGCGAAGGCGCGACCGTGCGCTCCTCGAGCTCGGGGTCGAGGATCACCATCAGTTCATAGTGGCGTGGCAAGGTTGAACCCACCTCCTGTGGACTCTAACGGCCACGGATCACCCGTGGCAGGAGGAAACCAGGCGCCGGTGAGCGGAGCGCCATCTACAGGCGCGCGCACCGTCGGCACACGGTATGTCTGGTCGAGATTACTCGACCCGCCCAGGGTGGTCGGCGAGGCTCAGCAGCCGGCTGACCCGGGCCCACACGGCACCGACCCCGACGACCCCGACCAGGTCGATGACGACCAGCAGCCCGCGGGCGTGCCGGGACGGATCGGCCGCCACGATCGCCAGGATCAGGAAGAGAAGGGCGAGCACGCCGGCGGCGGCCGCCGGTACCACCAGCCGCTGCGGCACGTTCGCGCGCGCGGGCGCCACCGTCGGCCCCGCGCTGCCACCCTGTCGGTCGTCGCCCGTCACGGCTCACATCCTTGCCTATGTCCGGCCGGCCGGGCACGCATCCGATCAGCTCGGCCGTGTCGCACCCACACCCGCACCCCGGCCGGACCACGCCGCTCGCTCCGCGCCGCGCCGCGCCGCGGCGTCAGTCCACCCAGTAGCCCTGGGTGAAGGCCACGACGAAGATCACCATGAGTGGCCCGCACACCCAGACATAGGCACCTCGCACCCATGGCCAGCGTGCACCGACCCGCGCGAGCAGCAGATACAGCGGGAAGGCGACGAGAATGCCACGGATCCCGGACGCGTAGTAGTTCGTGAAGCTCATGATCGCCGTCATGAGGCCGACGAACGTCGCCTCCCCCCAGCGCCTGCCCCAGATCAGGGCGCCGGTGAGCAGCACACCGATGACGACCGCGAGCAGCTCGCCGCGCCAGAACCAGACGAACGTCGACGCCCCGTCGCCGTCGAAGGCCGTGCCCCAGGTCCGCGACCAGCCGTTCCAGGGCCAGTCGACGGCACGGTGCCAGCCGTCGTGCATGGCGTCGGTGTAGGAGTCCCACCGCCCGCTGCGGACCCGCAGGTAGACGAGATAGCCGGCGATCGGCAGCGGCGGGATGGCCAGTGCCAGCGCGGGCCTCGCGATCAGTGGACGTCCGGCGGCACGCCGCACCAGCACGTACTGGACGATGAGCGCGGCGCAGAACGCGATGCCGGTCACCCGGGCGGAGGCCGCCGCCGCTCCCAGCAGGCCGGCGAGCAGCCACCGGTCACGGCGCGCGGCCAGCCAGGAGGCGGTCGCGAAGCCGAGGAAGAAGCCTTCGGAGTACGCGGCGAAGAGGAACACCGCGTACGGGAAGCACACCAGCGCGAGGACCGCGAACCGGGCGTCGCCCTCGTCCACCTCGTCGGCCGCCAGCCGCCACAGTGCGGCCACACCGATCGCGCCGACCACGAACGAGACCACCAGACCGGCGCCGATCCAGTCGGGAACGACGACGTGCACGGCCCGGATGGCCAGCGGAAGTCCGGGGAAGTCGACCTCGGTACGGTCCGAGTAGGACGGCGAGAGGTAGCCGTAGCGGGCCACCTTGGTGAACAGGCCGACATCCCAGCGGTCCCACAGCGTCGTGAGCCCGGGGACGTCCCGGGCCGGGCCGTTGGAGAGCAGCCGCGCCCCGGCGAGCGACGCGAGGGCCACCGCGACCCGGCTCGCCACCCACAGCGGCAGGGTCGCCTGCACGCACGCGGGCAGCCGGGCCCAGGCAGTGCGCACCGCGCCGAAGCCGCTCCAGCCGCCCAGCTTCCCCGGCTCCGCCGCGACGACCTCCCGGGTCTGCGAGGTCACCCTGCGTCCCCCCGCAAGCGAAGGATCGGTGGAAGGCGCAGCAAAGCAGGCCGGGCGGACTGGACGGACGGAGCAGCCAGGCCGGACTGGACAGACTCGGTGGACAGGACGGACTCAGCGGACAGGACGGACTCAGCGGGCCGAGCGGACGGTGCGGCGTGGACGGCGTGGACGGAGTGGACGGACGTGATGGACCCGGCTGCGTCGGCCGCCTCGGCTGGCCGGGCCGCTCCGGCTGGCTCGGCCGGGGCCGTGCCGTCGGCCCAGGCCCCCCGGCGCAGCGGCAGCAGGGTCCGAGCCCCGAGGCGCCCACCGCGCACATCGGGTGCCCCGTCGAGCACGCCCCCGGCCGGGTCGTCCAGTCCGTCGGCGCGGACGACGTCGCGCTCGGGCCGCAGGATCTCCGACACGACGAACGCCGCGAGCACGCACAGGACGAGGTCGCGCAGCACGACCGCGCCGACGAACCAGCCCCGGTCGATTCCGTCGGCGCCGGAGGTGTCGTTGAAGATGAAGTGCATAAACCTGGTGAACAGCACCCAGATCTCGCAGGCCTGCCAGAGCAGGAACAGCCGCCAGCGGGGCCTGGCCAGCGCGACCAGGGGCAGCAGCCAGATCGTGTACTGAGGCGAGAAGACCTTGTTGGTCAGCAGGAACGCGATGACGAGGAGCAGCACGATCTGCGGCACCCGCGGGCGGCGCGGCGCCAGCAGCGCCAGGGCGATCACACCGGCGACGGCCAGGATCAGCGCCGCCGCGGTCACCGCGTTCAGGGTCCCGACGGGGATGCCGTGCTTGTGCACCGCGGTGAGCAGCAGCGGCGTGGCGATGGCGACCAGCAGCCAGCACACCGCCGCCGCACCGATGATCCGCGGGGCCCGCCAGGGCCAGTTGCGCAGCGCCACCGCGGCGAGCGCCCCGACGGCGGCGAGGCCGAGGAGCATCACGACGAGGTGCGCCGGCGCGAACCAGCCGGTTTCGTACTTCCCGGCGGCCCAGGAGAGGGCGAAGGCCAGCGAGTCCCAGTCGGCGCCGCGCTCGGAGTTGAGCTCGAAGAAGCGCTGCAGGCCGTTGTGCCCGCCCGCGTACTCGCCGTCGAGCAGCGCGGTCCAGTTCCCACCGCCCCAGAAGGTGGACCAGATGCCGTCGCTGACCTTGTCCGTCCCGTTGAAGTAGCCGGCGGTGAGCCACACCGGCAGCAGCACCAGGACCACCGTGCCGGCCGCGTAGAGCACGCTGCGCACCAGCGGGCGCAGCCGCCCGGCGCGCAGGCACAGCGCCGCCAGGCCGACCAGGAAGAACACCGGGTAGAGCTTTGTGACGATGCCGAGGCCGAACAGGATGCCGGCCAGCCGCGGCGCTCGGCGTGACCAGGCGAGCAGGCCGCCGGCGGCGAAGGCCACGGCGAGGATGTCCCAGTTGGTCAGCAGGTGCAGCGCGAGCATCGGTGCCAGCGCGAGCAGGGCCGCGTCCCACACCCGGCGCTGGCCGGCCGTCATCGCGGTGCAGGCGACGGCCACGCAGGCGGCGATCAGGAACAGCAGGGCGGTGAAGTCGTAGAACAGCGCCGAGCGGGTGTCCATCGAGTAGTGGTCGAAGACCTGGGTGGGCGGCCCGCCCTCGGTGCGGAAGACGGCGACGGGCGCGGAGCCGAGGCCGGCGAATGAGGAGACGAGCTGCATCGCCGCGCCGATGAGCGGCGGGTACTCGGTGGGGTAGTCCAGGTAGGGGATCTTGCCGTCTACCAGGCCCTCCTGGCTGTAGAGGGCGACCACGTCCGAGTAGCACATCCGGGTGTACTGGTACTCGTCCGTCCAGTTGCGGGTGTCGCGGCAGCCGGACTTTTGCGCGTAGCCGAGCACGCAGGTGATGACCACGAAGAGCATCAGCACCCGCAGCGGGCTCCACCACGTCCGTGTGGTGCCGACGACGGCGTGCCGCCCGGGCGGCCCCCCGATCAGCTCGCTGGCGCCCGCGACCACGGGGTCGTTCTGCGCCGGGCTGGACCGGGTGGGCAACGCCGGGGTCGTGGCCATGCGGGTCATTCTGGTACACGGACCTGAGCGCCCGTTCGACGACACTGATCAGGCGCCCGTGGGGCCCGTGCCGCCGCCAGAAGATCTGAGGATCGCGGTCGTTGTTGCGACCACGATCCTCAGGTCTTGTCCTAATGCCACTTAGCCTATTTTGATCAAGCTGCTGCCTGGGGTTCTACAGGGTTGGCGAGCCTGATCGTGGGCGGGGCGGAGTGACGCCTACCGCGCTGGCGGGATTTCTTCACCGGGTAGCGGTGCGGGCCGGCGCGTCGCACCGCGCGAGGGTAGGTGCGTTCGCGGTGCCGGGTGAGTTTCGCGGGCCGGGTGATGTCCGTGGTGATCAGGGTGAGGGCGTGTTCCTGCTGGTCAGGGGGAAAAGGCCGGCGGGTCAGCGACCTGCCGGCGCAGAACTCTCACGGTCCGGGTGAACCGGACCCGGTCGGGGTCGATCCCGGCGGCGGTCGCGGCCGCGCAGATCAGCGCGGCGATCGCGTGGTGGGTGAGCAGGTAGCCCCAGATCTCCTGGTAGACCCCCTCGGGTGACTGCGACCGCAGGACCTTCCCGGGCCGCGCAGGTAGGTCTTGACCTGCCGGTTCGCGGTCTCGTGTTCCCACCGCTGGTGGTAGGCGCCGGCCAGCGCGGCCGCGGGGGCCTCCCGACGGGTCGAGGATGGTGGTGATCAGGG
>NZ_ADGX01000106.1 GCF_000177675.1 Parafrankia sp. EUN1f | reverse complement strand
CCTGCACATAGCCGCGGAGCTGGTCGTTCGTCGCGAGTTTCGCGGCCTTGGGTCGGGCGGCCCGGCGGTCACGGTGCCACTGCGCGAGCGTGGCCCCGGTAGACCATCGTCCCGCCCCGGGTACCGGCGTTACGCCGTAACTCCCGCGACACCGTCGACGCGGGCCGACCCAGCCCCCGAGCGATCTGGCGGATGCTGTCCCCGCGGGCGCGACCCAGCGCGATCTCCTCCCGCTCCGCGAACGACAGATACCGGCCCGAAGGCTCAGGGAAGTCCGAAGGGGGCATCCCGCCACAGTTCCGGAACCACCGGGTCCCGACCACCGGCGACACACCAGCCTCGACACCGGCGTCCTCGCTGCTCAACCCATGCGCGATCGCAGCCCAGAACCGCTGCTCATGCTCCCATCGCGCTACCGGTGGCCGCCCCGGCGACCGCATCCCCGCCCGCCCCGTTACCTTCCGCGTCCAGTCCGCCGGCCGTCCCACTCGCACACCTCCGGATCGAGGTGTTGCGACGACCGGTTGAATTCACCAACTATACGTCTACCCAGTTCGCCGCTACGTTGAAGGAGCTCGGGATTCGCCAGTCCGTTGGCCGGACCGGGATCTGCTACGACAATTCGATGGCCGAATCTTTCTTCGCGACCCTCAAGAACGAACGGGTCCACCGCACTGTCTACCCCACCCGTGAACACGCTCGACGAGACATCGCCCGCTACATAGAACTCCGCTACAACACGACACGTCGCCACTCAGGGCTTGGTTACCGCACCCCACAACAGGCCCACGATGAATACCTGAAAAAGCAGCCAGCTGCATAGATCAGCTTAATAGCAGCTGTCCGGATTCAACGGGGCACACCAGGGGCGTAATATCACCCGTACTCGCCAACCTGTTCATGCACTACGCGTTCGATCTGTTCCTGGCTCGGGATTTCCCGGGTGTGCAGTTCGAACGATATGCGGACGACGCGATTGTGCACTGCGCGTCGGAACAGGAGGCCCGCGTGGTGCTGGCCGCGCTTACCAGCCGGATGGCCGAGGTCGGGTTATGGTTGCACCCGACCAAGACCAAAATTGTGTACTGCAAGGACGGCAGGCGGCGTGGCTCGCACGAGCACACCTCGTTCACGTTCCTGGGGTACACCTTCCGGCCCAGGGGAGCCAGGAGAGCCGACGGGACGATGTTCGTGGGCTTCCAGCCCGCGGTCAGCCCCGAGGCGCTGAAGAAGATGAGCCAGCGGGTCCGCCGATGGCGGATCCACACGCGAACCAGGCACGACCTGAGCGAGCTCGCCGCACTGATCAATCCGGTCGTGGCGGGCTGGATGAACTACTACGGCCGGTTCTACCGGTCGCAGATGTCACCCCTCCTGCAACGCATCAACACCTACCTGATGCGGTGGGCTGGCAAGAAGTACAGACGGCTACGCCCGTTCAAGCGGTTCAGGGCATGGTGGACCGGGCTCCTCGATCGAGAGCCCAGACTGTTCGCGCACTGGGCCTGGGCATCCATGCCGACCGGATCACGGTGAGAAGAGCGGAGTGAACCGAGAGGTTCACGCTCCGTTCTGTGGGAGCCCGGGGGTGCGATCCCCCCGGGCCACCCGACCAGGCCTTGACGGCGCGGACGGTGGCGGCGAGCGAACATGGTTGGCGGATCGCCGCGGCGACCCGGTCACCGGTCGCGCGCGGGTCGTCGGCTCCGGCCAGCAGAACGGCGAACTCATCACCGCCAAGGCGGGCCACGCTGTCCGCCGCTCGCACCGAGTCGGCGAGCCGGCGCGCGGTCGCCCGGAGCAGTTCGTCGCCGCTGGCATGGCCGAGGGTGTCGTTGACGTCCTTGAAGTCGTCGAGGTCGCAGAACAGCAGCGTGAGCGGGGTGCGGTCGCGCTTGTGGCAGGCGACGGCGCGCTCCAACCGGTCAGCGAACAACGCGCGGTTGGCGAGGCCGGTCAACGGATCATGAAACGCGAGGTGGTGCAGCTGCGCTCGGCTTTCCTGGAGGCGCGTGAGCAGGCGGGTATTGTCCGCCAGAATAATCATTTGTCGTATCAGTGCGAGGAACAGCAGGGCCACGGCGCCGTAGATCACGGGGAGACTCAAGGAGTCGGTCGCGGCCTGCACGGCGACGAGCGCGCCGACCCCGGCAACGGGCAGGTACGGCAGGGTGACCGGGACCCACAGGGCGGGCGGCCCCCGCCGGCTCCAGGCGGCGAGGCGGCCTGACGCCGGCGCGGCGACGGCGAGCGCCAGTAGCAGCCGGCCGACGATAAATCCGACGTCGACCGCTGGATGCACGTCCTCCCGGCCGCCGGCGACGCTGTGCAGGTGTGCCGAGTCGACCAGAATGAAGATCATCATGCTGGCGCCGACCAGAGCGAGCGAGCCGGTGCCGCGAGGTCGACGAAACACGGTGAGCAGCATGATCGCGACGAGGAGCACCAGTTTGCCGGCCGTGCCGGCCAGCGTGACGGCCAGATCGCCGGGGCCAAGCCGGTGCTCCAGCTGGGGAACGATGATGGTCGCCGCGCCGAGAAGCACCAGCGATCCGGCGACGAGAAGGCAGTCGAGCAGTGTGATGCCATACCAGGAGCGGTCGCGCTCCGGCGCTCCCAGTGTGCCATCCCGATGCGGCGGCGTCTGGGTGGGGAACGTGAGCAGGCCGGCCAGGGTCAGCGGGTAGATGACTAGATCGCCGGCCGTGCCGATGGGTGCGTCTGGGACAAACACATTGCCGTCGACGGCGTGCGTAACGAACACCACCGCTTTGGTCACGATGATGCTCAGCAGGGCGGCCGAGAGCAGCAGCCGCCATGCGCGCTCGGCTGGCGGGGACCGTCGTGCTGTGATGATGCAGCAGGCCAGGGCGAGGTTCCCGGCGGCCAGCGTCGCGGTCCGGACGGTGAGTTCCGCCGAACTCTCGGGCAGGGCCAACGACAACGCCAGTACCAGCAGGGTGGCCCCGGCGCTTACTGCCGCCAGCCGGCGAAACGCCCGGCGGGACACTGGGCCGGCGGGTGCCGTGGGCCCGCCATGGGTGATCGTCCAGGTGCCCGCGGGCTGCGCCGGCGTGCTCATCTCGTCACCGTCCATCGCCGGCGGACCGTGCTGCCGTCGACCCATCGCTCGTGACATGACGATTTAAGGCGACTCCAGAAGATAGCCGCTGTCAACTCGGCGAGAGCGCTTCAGCTGTTTTCCGTGTCTGGATGGTTCGACCGCGTCCGCCTGTCGCGCCCATTACCAGGCAGCACGACGATCATGATCACGCTGAGTCGTATGCCCGACGCGCCTGCTCGACCTTGTGCAGGTGCGCCTCCGACCAGTCCACCAGCGTCTCGAAGACCGGCACCAGGGAGAGCGCGAGTTCCGTCATCTCGTACTCGACCCGGGGCGGGATCTCGGCATAGTAGGTGCGGGCGACCAGGCCATCCCGCTCAAGCTGGCGTAGCCGCTGAGTCAGCACCTTGGGGCTGATCGTGGGAAGTCGCCGCTCGATCTGATTGAAGCGCTGCCGGCCGTGGTGCCGCAGCACCCACAGGATCGGCGTGGTCCACCGACTGAAGACCAGGTCCACCACCGGGTTGATCGGACAGGGGTCCAGCGACTGGCTGGCGATCGTTCGCTCGGCCACGACACCCTCCCTCGGGCTCAGGCCCCTAATAGTTCCCTCTGAGGAGGTCACTTTCCTCTAGGAACCTACTGTATGGCGGGTGCTAGCTTCGTCCCCGTCGTCGCTGGAAATGGCGGCCTGACCTGCGTTTTCGGCCGCCACGCGGCCGGGCGCTGGGCCACCAGCCACCGCCGTCGCGGGTGGCGGACCTAGGAGCACTCATGAGCATGCCAGCACTGCCACCGCGCACCGGCCACCGTCCTCGCACCGGGCCGGCGGTCCCGCACGAGCAGCTGACACAGCCCAGCCCGCCGCCTGTCCGGGATCAGCTGGTCCGCTGGATGTCGACGCAACTGCCCGGGACCAGGACCGGTGAAAGCGAGATCTCGCTGCCCGGCGCGTTGGCCGTCTTCCTTGACTCCTTCGCCTGCGCCGAGGGCGCCGTGCTGCTGCCGCCGCGCCTGGATGCGGAGCTTGGCCACGTTCATGTCGACGGGAGCCTGCATGTGGCGCTGCCGCGCGACGACCAGGAGGAACTGCTGGCCAAGGGATGGGGCGAGCGCCATCCGCTGTACTCACCGAGCGTCAACGTGGTGATGCTCTACGCCCCTCGGACGGTCGAGGAACTGGACGTGGCACGCTCCGTGCTCGACGCCTCCTACCGCTACGCCATCGGACGGGAGCGGGTGCCCGCCCACCCCTGACTCGCCGCCTGCCCGCGTTGTCGGCGGCGGACCGCCACCAGCCACGCGGGGCGGGCATACGTGCCGTTGCGCCCGGCCCGCCGGGGTCCCCCTCCCCCTCCCCCCGTGCCATCACCCTTGAGTGATCACTTTGCGAGGTGCTCCGTCATGACCGCGTTTTCTGACTTCCCGGGCTCGTTCCGAGGCCCGGTCCTGCGCCCCGGCGACTCCGGCTACGACAGTGCCCGGGAGATCTTTAACCGTCGCGCGATGTCCACGCCGGCCCTGATCGCCCGGTGCGCGGACGCGCAGGACATCCAGACCGCCATGCGGTACGCGGCGCGGAACCGGATGCCGGTGGCGATCCGGGGCGGCGGCCATATGACCGAAGGTTTCGCGGCGCCGCGGGACGCCCTCGTGCTCGATATGTCCCTGTTACGCGCGGTGACGGTTGACCCCGAGCGCCGGCTGGTCCGGGCGCAGCCCGGCGTCCTGCTCGGCGAGTTTGACCGGGCCACGCAGCGCCACGGGCTCGCGACCACGGCGGGGACGGTCACCACGACCGGGGTCGCCGGTCTAACCCTCGGCGGCGGCGTCGGATTTCTCATGCGCCAGTTCGGCGTGACTGTCGACAATCTGGTGAGCTGCGACGTCGTCACGGCCGCAGGTGAGGTCGTCCAGGCCAGCGAGACGGAGAACCCGGACCTCTTCTGGGCACTGCGGGGCGGCGGCGGGAACTTCGGGGTCGTCACCAGCTTCCAGTACCGGGCCCATCAGGTCGGCCCCGAGGTCGTGCGCGGGCGTCTGATCTACCCGATCGACCAGGCCGCCGAGTTGCTGCCGCGGATTGGCGAGTACCTGCACACCGCGCCCCGGGACGTGATGGCCATCCTGGCGCTGGGCACCGGGCCGGACCTGCCGGAGATGCCTGATTCGGTGCGGGCGAAGCCGGCGTTGATCGTGATCCTCGGCTACACCGGTAACCCCGCCATGGCGGATCGGGTACTCGAGCCCCTGGAGAGGTTCGGCAAGCCCGCCGTTCGCCTGATCGAGAAGACGGCCTACACCGTGCTGAACTCGACGCTTGACGTGCTGGCGCCCTGGCAGCGCAGTTGGCACACGACCGGCGGCTACCTGTCCGGGCTGACCGAGGACGTGGCCGTGCTCCTGGTAGAGAAGGCCATCGAGGCGCCCACCCTTGGGCCGACGTCGGCGACCGGCGTCGCGCTGTGGGCCATGGGCGGAGCGGTCGAGGACGTCGCGGAGGAGTCGATGGCCTTCTCCCGGGCCAACGCTGCGTACATCTTCGAGGCGATCGCGAACTGGCAGGACCCCGGCCACGCGGAGCCGCTGACGGGTTGGGTGGACTCGCTGGCGGCGGCGATCCGACCGCACCGCCTCCCCAACGCGTACATCAACCTCGGCGTCGCGGACCGACCCGACTGGCTGCGCGACGCCTACGGTGCCGCGAAGTACCAGCGACTCGTCGAGCTCAAGACCAGGTGGGACCCGGACAACCTGCTGCGCTTCAACAAGAACATCAGCCCGAGCGGATAGCTAGACACCACAAGTAACATGTATTGGTTGACATGTTATGGGTGCTATGAAACGCTCGTCGCCGCGCCTGGCCGCCACCGGACCCGGGCTTGCCGACCTGAGCTCGGCGGTCAGCGCCGCGCGCCGGCCGGCCTGGCCCGCCTCCGAGCGGGCTGATGGCGGCCGGGACACCGGCGACACCAGCCACATCAACGGCAGCCACATCAACGACTGCGACACCAACGGCAGTGACGACATCGACGGGAGAGGCTGGAGCCAGATGATTGTCGTGACGGGCCAAGACGGAACGCGCCACGAGTTCGGCCCCACGGTGGGCAAGGCCCTGATGTGGCAGCTGCGACCGCTGAAGGCTGGCGTTGTCGGCCTCTGCAACGGCAACGCGGCCTGCGGCACGTGCCATGTCTACGTCCGGGAAGACTGGCTGGACCGGCTGCCCGGGCCGGACGAGTACGAACAGGAAATGCTCGGCGAGGTACGACTGCGGCGGTCGAACTCGAGGCTAAGCTGTCAGATCGAGTACGGGCCCGAGCTGGACGGACTGGAGCTTACGGTCGCGCCGCGCGCCTGACCGGGACGGCCCGGCGCCGCGGCCGTTCCGTCACCGATATTTCTTCAGCAGCTCAATTCCCGCCTTGGCCCATTCCACCCGGGCTGTCGCGGAGCTGATCAGACCGTCAAAGACGTGCGCCTTGAGTTCTGCCATCCGGTCGTGCTCCGTTTCGGGCCGGTGTTTGAGGCGTTCCCGCAGGAGGGTTGTGTCCTTGTTTAAGAGGCGGTCGCGGTGCTCGCGCCAATGCTCGACCAGAGCTTCGTTGTCGGCGACCACCTCTTCCAGTACGGCTGCGGCGGCGCTGCTGCCGACCATGTCGAAGAAGAGCGCCTGAACAAGGAGTGAATCCCGGATGGGCGGTTCGGGATGCCGCGCTGATACCCAGGAAGTGAGCTCCTTCCGCCCCAGCGGGGTGAGGGAGTACACCGTGCGCTTCAGCTTTGTGCCGCGCACCTGCTCGGTGCCGGCAATGAGCCCGCGTTGCTCCATCTGCCGCAACAGTGTGTAGATCTGGCTTTGCGGGGCGGACCAGACCCAGCCGGCCGCGGTGTCAAAGAACTGCACCAGTTCGTAGCCGCTCAGCGGGCGGGCCTCAAGGACGCCGAGTACAGCATACTGAAGTGACATGTATACATCGTACCCTTGCCCACCGCGACGCTCGCGAATGCGGTGTGATCCGCAGCACGTCCGACGGGTGGGTGTGGTGACCGTCTGGTGCATGTGAAGCCGGTCCGAACCGATGCGCCTGATCATCCCGGTCGACGTTCCAGGTCGCGAGTAACTTTCCCCTAGGTAATTACTATCCCATGGATAGTATTGTCACTGTCGCGAGACCAAGGGTGCTGGCCGGGAGATCCGCCGCGAGATGCCGCGTTGTCGGCTTGAGCGCGACCGCCGCGAGGTCCACAGGTGCCGGGCCACCGCCTGCCACCAGGGCGGGCCCCGCCGGCCCGACGGTTCATCGCCGAATTCGGCAATCGGCACCGCGCCGGCCGGCACTGCCGGCGCGGATAAAGGAGAAACAGCTCATGACAGTTGGCAAGGCGGGGCATCTGGCCCTCGCGGGCGAGGCGCAGGATCTGCTGTTCCGGGCGGCGCGTACCGCGAACACCTTCAGCTCGGCGCCGGTCAGCGACGAGCAGGTGCGGGCGATCTATGATCTTGTGAAATACGCGCCGACGTCGATGAACCAGCAGCCGCTGCGGGTCGTGCTGGTGCGGTCCGCGGCAGCCCGCGAGCGGCTGGTGTCCCAGATGTACGGAAACAACAAGGCGAAGACCGCGACGGCGCCGCTGGTCGCGATTCTCGCCGCGGACCTTAACTTCCACGAGGAACTGCCGCGGCTCTTCCCGCATTTCCCCGAGGCGAAGGACCACTTCGTCGACGCCGGGGTTCGCGCGCTGTCGGCCCGTTTGAACGCGGCGCTCCAGGTCGGCTACTTCATTCTGGGCGTCCGGGCCGCCGGGCTCGCCGCCGGACCGATGGTCGGGTTCGACGAGGACGGCGTCAACAAGGAGTTCTTCGGCGACGGTGAGCACGCCGCGCTGGTCGTCGTCAACATCGGCGAGCCGGGTGAGAACGCCTGGCTCCCACGCGCGCCGCGGCTGGACTACGACGAGGTGTTCAGCACGGTCTGAACAGTGTGCCGGGAGCGTGGCCGCCTGTCGGCGGCCCGGCGGCGGGGTCGATGTCGGGGCGGGCGGGTGGTCTTGCTGCGCCCGCCCGCCGTCCGCCTTCGAGGCATCCTCCCTCGTCACACATAGTTCTCTACAGAGAGGTATCTATTGACATGTTTGGGACGGCATGGAACGCTTCACCGGCGGGCGGCACGGTGCGGCGTATAGCGGAGATCGCGCCCGGCGACGGCCGGCCGCCGCGGTGTGCCTCCCGCGCCCGGCCCCGCGGTTCGCCGCGCCCCGGCCACACCGAGCCGGCGGTCGCCCGCCGCACAGCACGTCCGCACGAGCGAGGAGCGGGACAATGCCCCAGATCACTCAAAGCTGCCGGACCGACGACCCGCTTCTCGAGATCACGATGATCTCCCACGGCACGCTAACGTCGTTAGACCTGCAAGAGTCGCGACGTTTCTACGAGGAAGTGTTCGGGTTCGAAGTCATCCAGCTCAGCCCGGTCTCCCTGCTCGCCCGCAAGGGCAGCGACCACACCTACGTCGTCGTCGAGACCGGCCAGCCGAGCTCAATGACGATCATGGATCACAACGGCATCGACGTAGCCAGCCGAGCGGAGGTCGACCGCGCCCACGCCGCGCTGCGGCAGCGACGCGAGCGCTACGGCATCCAACGGATCAACCGGGTGATGGACCAGCATGGGGTCTATTCCTTCTATTTCGCTGACCGCGACGGGAACACCTGGGAGATCGTGCACAACCCGGACCGCGGCTACACCTACCTGTTCGACGAGAGACGCGACCTGACCGGGCGTACCGACATCGATCCGGACCTGATGGAACACGTCGCCGACGACCAGTTCTTCGCCCGGCTGCGAGCGACCGGTACGGCGCGGTCATGACGATCCAGCAGAGTTCGGTCGGCCGCGCGCACGGCGATCAGGACGGTCCCCGGTGCTGACCGACATCGTCGTCGTTGGCAGCAGCGTCGCGGGCGTCCGCGCGGTGGAGACGCTGCGCGAGCGCGGCTACGACGGGCGCGTGACGCTCGTCGGTGCCGACGCCGAGCTTCCGTACGACCGGCCGCCGCTGTCCAAGGAGCTGCTCACCGGCGAGCTGACCGAGCACGACGTGCGGCTGGTGACCGCCGATAGGCTAACCGACCTGCGGGTCGAGCCGCTGCTGGGCCACCCGGCCGTCGGGCTCGACCTGGCCGCTCAGGTCGTGCACACGACGACCGGCGACGTCCGCTACGACGGGCTGATCATCGCCACCGGGTCGACACCAGTGCGCCCGCGCGGCTGGCCGAGTCTCGACGGTGTGCACACGCTTCGCGATCTCGGCGACGCCCGGGCCATTGCCGCCGCCCTGCGCCGGGGCAGCCCGCGCGTCGTGGTGATCGGCGCCGGCTTCGTCGGCTGTGAGATCGCCGCGGCGGCCCGCCTGCTCGGTCTGGACACCACCGTCGTGGAGAGCCAGCCCTGGCCGCTGCGACGCGCGCTCCGCCCAGACCTCGTCGCGCCGATCGTCCGACTGCACCGCGACCACGGGGTGCGGCTACGGTGCGGGACTGAGGTCCGCGCACTGCTCGGGACGACCCGGGTGGAGCAGGTCGAGCTCGCCGACGGCACGCTGCTCGACGCCGACCTGGTGGTCATCGGGATCGGCGCGGTGCCCGTGACGGACTGGCTCGCCGGGTCGGGGCTGGCCGTCGGGGACGGCGTGTTGACGGATCGCACGCTGCGCGCCTCGGCACCGAACGTCTACGCGGCGGGCGACGTCGCCCGCTGGCCGTCCGACCGCTCGGCCGGCTCGCACCGCGTCGAACACTGGACGAACGCGAGGAAGCAGGGCGCGCGCGCGGCCGCCAACCTGCTCGACCCGGCCGCGGCCCGGCCTTTCACCGACGTCCCGTACGTGTGGTCCGACCAGCACGGGCGGCGCCTGCAACTGGCCGGCGCGACCCGGTCCGGCGAGATGCGATTCCTGCTGGGCGGTCCGGACGAGGCGAGCTACCTGGCGGTGTTCGTCGAGCACGGCGTCGTCGTCGGAGCGGTGGGCTTCGACCGGCCGCGCGACTTTCAGCGGGTGCGCCGCGTGGTCGGCACAGACATCGCCTGGTCGGAGCTCGCCGAGCAGCACTCGTCCGTGGGGTGACGGCCCGTTCCACTCCGCCGAGAAAGGCATTCCTGGTGAGACTAGTGATGTATTCGACGCCCTGGGGCCAGCCGTCCCCGGGTGTCGAGACGCGGGACGGCGCCGTCGTCCCGGTGCGCGCCGTGCTCGGTGGCGACGCGCCGGCGACCGTGGCCCGGCTACTGGCGTGGCTGCCCGCGGTGGGGGAACAGCTGCGGGCGGCGGTCGCAGCCGCGGAATCCGACCCGGAGCAAGCGGCTGCGCAGGGCAGGCTGCTCGCCGCCGGAACCACCCGGCTGCACGCACCGCTCGGGGAACGCGTCCTGATCGTCGGGACCGGCGGCAACTACCGGTCCCACCTGGCGGAGATGGGCGAACAGCCGCCGGAGAGCCCTGCATGGTTCGTCCAGAACCCGAACTCGGTGATCGGGCCGGGGGAGCCGATCCGGCTGCCCGCCGCCTACCCGGACCAGGTGGATTTCGAAGGCGAGATCTGCGTGGTGTTCGGCCGCTCGTGCCATGGCATCGCCGCCGAGGATGTGTACTCCTGCATCGCCGGTTTCACCATACTCAACGACGTCTCGGCGCGGGACGCGATGCCGCTGGTCGCCACCGCGACCACCCCGACCCAGGGCAGATGGGCGTGGACGGACAACCTGCTCCGCAAGCAGTTCCCGACGTTCGCCCCGCTCGGACCGGCGGTGGTGACGGCTGACGAGATCCCCGACCCGGCCGACATTCGGCTGACGACGACGGTCAACGGCGTCGTCATGCAGGACGCCAGCACCGCGGACCTGTCAACGGCCATCCCGACGGTGGTGGCGCGGCTGTCCCGCTACTTCTCCTTCGAACCGGGGGACGTACTGAGCACCGGCACTCCGGCCGGCGTCGGCGCGGCCCGCCAGCCACCGGTCTTCCTACGGCCGGGCGACTCGGTCTCGGTCGAGGTCGAGGGGATCGGGACGCTCACCAACCCGGTCGTCGGGCCGGCGGCCGCGCCATGAGCGGCGACCAGCTGGCGGCCGACCTCGCCGAGGCCGGGCGGGTGCTCGCCGCCGAGGGGCTCGTCACCGCCTTCGGGCATGTCTGCGCCCGCCGGGACGCCACCCGACTGGTAATCACGCCGCCGCACCCGCTGGGTTCGCTGCGCCCTACCGACACCTTCGCGGAACTCGACACACGGGCGTCCGACCTGCCTGACGCGGCGCCCCGCGAGGCGTGGATACACCTGGCGGTCCTGCGCGCCCGCCCCGAGGCGGGAGCGGTCTGCCGGGCGCAGCCGCCGGTGGCCACCAGCCTGGCCGCCGGAGGCGTCCCGATCACGCCGCTGCACGGCCAGGGAGCGCTGCTCGGACCGCGAGTCCCCGTCTTCGACGAGGCGGAACTGATCCGGGACGAGGCCCGCGCCCGGCGTCTCGCGGATGCCCTCGGCCCGGCGCCGGCCGTCCTGATGCGCGGCAACGGCGCAGTGACCGTCGGCGCCACGGTGAGCGAGGCGGTGGCCCGGATGTGGGTGCTGGAAGCGTCCGCGCGGATGCGCCTGACCGCCGGGGTCGGCACCCCGCGACCGCTGTCGGAGCGGGAGCAGGACGCCTGGCGCCGCAACGACCGGGAACTGCTGGCCCGCATCTGGGCGTGGCTGCGCGCGGCTTCGGCACCCGAGGCGAACCCGACCGGGAGGGCATCATGATTGAACTGGAGGACATCGCCTACGTGCGGTCGGGGGCAAGCGACCTGGACGCCGCCGTGCGCTTCGCCACCGACATCGTCGGGATGGAACTGATCGCTCGCGAAGGCGACACCGCCTATCTGCGGGCCGACCAGCGGCATCACTGCCTGGCGCTGGTCGGAGGCAGCTCGGGCGTGCTCGCGTCGGGGCTCCTCGTCCGGGACGAGGACGTGCTCGAGGACGCTGAACGGGAGCTGGAACGCGCCGGCGTGCGGGTCACCCGCGGCTCGGCCAAACAGGCGCACGCCCGGCGGGTGCAGGCCTTCGTCGGGTTCGACGACCCGTTCGGCAACCACGTCGAACTCGTCTGCGGCCAAGCCACTGTGTCCCGCCCGGTGCGGTTCACCCGTCCGGCCGGGATCACCGAGTTCGGGCACCTCTGCCTCGACGCGCCGGACGTGCACGCGGCGTACGGGTTCTGGTCCACCCACTTCAACGCCCGCGTCTCGGACTGGATCGGCGACCTCGCCTGTCTGATCCGCATCGACCCGGTGCACCACAAGCTCGCGGTCTTCAAAGGCGAGCGGCCCGGCCTGTGCCACATCAACTTCCAGGTCGACTCGGTCGACGACGTGATGCGCAGCTGGCGGTTCCTGGAGCGCAGCGGAGTCGAGATCACGCTCGGGCCGGGCCGTCACCCCCAGTCCACCGCGATCTTCCTGTACTTCCAGGGGCCGGAGGGACTCACCTACGAGTACTCCTACGGCGTGCGCCGGATCGCTGACGAGGACGCCTGGCGGCCCCGCCACTTCGACCCGTCCGAACCGGACGCGATCGACCTGTGGCAGAGCACCACCGGACGGGTGACCAGCCAACCGCAGGTACCCGACCCGGTGGGCGAGACATGACCGCGTCACGAGCCGAGCGCCGGGAACCGGGAGGGGGCAACGGGATGGGCGACGCGCACGCTCGCCGCGAGCAGGCGGCCGAGCTGCTGCTGTCCGCATACGCCACGGGCGCGCCGATCGAGCCGCTCACGGCCACCTGGCCGGGGCTGACCGTGCCGGACGCCTACGCGATTCAGCTGGCCCAGGTACGGCACTGGACGGCGGCGGGCGACGAGGTGAAGGGGCACAAGGTCGGGCTGACGGCCGCGGCGATGCGACGCCAGCTCGGCGTCTTCGAGCCGGACTACGGGCATCTGATGGGCTCGATGTTCGAGCTGGAGGGCCTGCCCATCGCCGCGTCGCGGTTCCTGGCGCCGCGGATCGAACCGGAGATCGCATTCGTCCTGGCCCGGCCGCTGTCCGGACCGGGCGTCACCGCGGCGCAGGCCGCCGCCGCGGTCGAGTTCGTGCTGCCGGCACTGGAGATCATCGACTCTCGGATCGCCGACTGGCGCATCACGCTGGCCGACACGATCGCCGACAACGCCTCCTCGGGTGCTGTCGTGCTCGGTGGCCGGCCCACCCCGCTGCACGCGGTCAACCTCCGGCTGGCCGGCTGCACGCTGCACAGCGGCGGAGCCCTGGTGGCCACCGGCGCGGGTGGCGCCGCACTCGGCTCGCCGCTGAACGCCTTGGTCTGGCTGGCGAACACGTTGGGCGAGCTGGGCGTGACCCTGCATCCGGGCCAGGTGGTGCTGTCCGGCTCGGTGACCGCCGCCCAGCCAGTGCCAGCGTCGGGGGTGGTCACGGCGACCTTCGGCGGGCTCGGCTCGGTGACCGCGGCCTTCGAGCGCGACCAAGAGCCCGGCGACCAGCGATCCGGTGGCGGCCAGACCGCTGACGTGGAGAGAGGAGGCTCCGATGGCTAAGGCCGTCGCGGCGATCGTCGGTCCCGGCAACATCGGCACCGACCTGTTGCTCAAGCTGCGCAGCAGCGACGTGCTTGACGTCCGCTACATGGTGGGCGTGGACCCGGACTCGGACGGGCTGGCGCGGGCACGCGAGTTCGGCGTGGAGGCGTCTGCCGGCGGGGTCGACTGGCTGCTTACCCGCCCCGAGCCGCCGGAGCTCGTGTTCGAGGCGACCTCGGCGAAGGCGCACGCGGCGAACGCGGTCCGGTACGCCCAGGCCGGTGTCCAGGCGGTCGATCTGACGCCCGCCGGAGTGGGCCCGTTCGTGTGCCCGTCGGTGAACCTGCCCAGCCACCTCGACGTCCCGAACCTGAACATGATCACATGTGGCGGCCAGGCCACCATCCCGATCGTCGCGGCGGTGTCCCGGGTGGTGCCGGTCGCCTACGCCGAGATCGTCGCGAGTATCGCGTCCCGCTCGGCTGGCCCGGGGACACGGGCGAACATCGACGAGTTCACCGAGACGACGGCGGCCGCGATCGAGCAGGTCGGCGGCGCGGCCAAGGGTAAAGCGATCATCATCCTGAACCCGGTCGACCCGCCGATGATCATGCGAGACACCGTGTTCTGCGCGCTGCCCGCCGAGGTCGACCAGCAGGCGGTCACCGACTCGATCGAGCGCATGGTCGCCGAGGTGCGGCAGTACGTGCCCGGCTACACGCTGCGCGCCGAGCCGCAGTTCGACGAGCCGCGACCGGGCTGGCAGGGGCACGCGCGGGTGGCGGTGTTCCTGGAGGTGCGCGGCAACGGCGACTACCTGCCGCCGTGGGCCGGCAACCTCGACATTATGACCGCGGCGGCGGCGCGGGTCGGCGAGCTGATCGCCGCCGCGCGGATCGGGGCGACGACATGACCGCTCACCCCTTCGAGCCCGGGGGGACCGGGGGACCGGGGCCAGCACTGGCCCGATCCATGTCCCGCCGGACGTCCGCATCACCGACACCACGCTGCGGGACGGCTCGCACGCGATGGCGCACCAGTTCACCCAGGCACAGGTCCGCGACACCGTCCGGGCGCTGGACCGGGCCGGCGTCGCGGTGATCGAGGTCGCGCACGGCGACGGCCTCGGCGGCTCGACCTTCAACTACGGGTTCTCGCTAGTCGACGAGCTGACCTTGGTCGAGGCGGCGGCCGAGGAGGCGACCGCCGCGAAGATCGCCGTACTGCTCCTGCCGGGCGTCGGCACCATCGCGAGCATGCGGGCGGCGCGGGACGCCGGCGCGACCGTCGTGCGCGTGGCCACCCACTGCACCGAGGCCGACGTCTCGATCCAGCACTTCGCGGCGGCCCGCGAGATGGGCCTGGAGACCGTCGGCTTCCTGATGCTCTCGCACCGGATCGGGCCGCGGCGGCTGGCCGCGCAGGCCCGGATCATGGTGGACGCGGGTTGCCAGTGCGTGTATGTCGTCGACTCGGCGGGCGCGCTCATTCTGGAGGACGCTGGCGACCGGGTCGCGGCGCTGGTTGACGAGATCGGCGCCGACGCCCAGGTCGGCTACCACGGCCACCAGAATCTGGCGTTCGGCGTGGCCAACTCGGTGCTCGCCTACCGGGCCGGGGCCCGGCAGATCGACGGCTCGTTGTGCGCGCTCGGCGCTGGCGCCGGCAACGCGCCGACCGAGGTGCTGGTGGCGGCGTTCGACCGGCTGGGCGTCAGCACCGGCATCGACGTCGACACCATCCTGGCGGCGGCGCAGACCGTCGCGCTGCCCTACATCACCCGGCTGCCGTGGATGGACCGCGGTTCGATCGTGCAGGGGCACGCGGGTGTCTACTCGTCCTTCCTGCTGCACGCCGAGCGGGCCGCCACTCGCTACGGGGTGCCGGCGCACGAGATCCTGCGCGAGGTCGGCCGCGCAGGCTATGTCGGCGGCCAGGAAGACATGATCATCGATATCGCGCTGCGGCTTGCCGACCGGGCTGGGACCAGCACCGCGCGGGCGACCGGAGCTGTTCGGATGACCGGAGGCGCGCGGTGAGCGGGGCGGCGCCGGCTCGGCCGGCCGCCGGCGCGCGGTGGTCGGTGCGGTACGCGGCCGAAGTCCTGCACGCCGCCGAGGTGAACCGCACCGACCGCGGCCGGCTGACGAGGGAGTGGCCGGAGCTGGATCTGGCCACCGCCTACCAGGTTCAGGACGATCTGGTGGCGCGCCGGACCGCGGCGGGCGAGCGGATCGTCGGGATCAAACTGGGGCTCACCTCGCGAGCCAAGCAGCGGCGGATGAACGTCGACACGCCGCTCACGGCGTGGCTGACCGACGCGATGCTGCTGCCGACCGGCGCGCCGGTGCCTCGCTCCGAGCTGATCCACCCGCGGGTCGAGCCCGAACTCGTCTTCGTTATGGGGGAGACGTTGCACGGGCCGGGCGTGACCGCGATCGAGGCGCTGACCGCGGTGCGCGCCGTGTGCGGCGGTGTCGAGGTGATCGACAGCAGGTACGCCGACTACAGCTTCGCGCTGCCCGACGTGGTCGCGGACAACGCATCGGCGGCCAGGTTCGCGCTCGGCCCGGTGCACCGCCGGCCGGCGGAGCTGGACCTGTCGCTCGAGGCCGCGCTGGTGGAGGTCGGCGGCCAGGTGGTCGACGCGGCGACCGGCGCGGCCGTGCAGGGGCATCCCGCCGAAGCGCTCGCGCTCGCCGCGAACGCGCTCGGACGGCGCGGCATCGCGATCGAGGCCGGCTGGATCGTGCTCACCGGCGGCATGACCGACGCGGTTCCGCTCGACCCGGTGGGCACCACCGTCGGCGTCCACTTCACCTCCCTCGGTTCGATCATCCTGCAAGGAGAGTGACATGCCACTGATCGACGTGAGTGTGGCGCACGGGCGGACGCCGCGGGAGCTGCGCGCGCTGATGCGGGAGCTGCATCTCGCCGCCCGGCGGGCGCTGGACGTCCCCGACGCCAGCATCCGCGTGATCGTCCGCGAGGTGCCGCGCACGCACTGGGCGACCGGCGACGTCACGCTGGCCGAAAGAGCAGGCTGACCATGGAACTGTGCCCGCATGTGATCGACGGGGCCGAGACCATGTCGGTCGACGGGGCGACTTTCCCCAGCGTCGACCCCTACACCCGGCAGCCGTGGGCAGAGGCGGCCCGCGGCACGGCGCACGACGCCGACCGCGCGGTGGCGGCGGCCCGGCGCGCCTTCGACGACGGTCCGTGGCCGCGGCTGGGCTTCGCCGAACGGGGCGCGATCCTGCACCGCCTCGCCGACGCGATCGAGGCACACGCCGACGAACTCGGCGCCGCCGACACCCACGACATGGGCAAGCCGATCAGCCAGAGCCGCGGCAACGACGTCCCGCGGTCGGCCGCCAACATCCGCTTCTTCGCCGACCACGCCCGGCTGGCGGCCGGCGAGGCGCTGCCGTCGGACACCGGGCACCACATGTACACCCGGTTCGAACCGGCCGGTGTGGTCGCCGCGATCGCACCGTGGAACTTCCCGCTGATGCTGGAGACGTGGAAGATCGCGCCCGCGCTGGCCTGGGGTAACACCGTCGTGCTCAAGCCGGCCGAGGACACCCCGGTCGCGGCGACCTTGCTCGCCCGGCTGGCCCTGGCGGCGGGCCTGCCGCCCGGCGTGCTCAACGTCGTCCACGGCTTCGGGCCGGCCTCGGTGGGGGAGGCGCTGACCCGGCATCCCGGCGTCGACCGGATCACGTTCACCGGGGAGTCCGGCACCGGCCGGGCGATCGCCGCCGCGGCCGCCGCCAACCTGGTGCCGGTCAGCCTGGAGCTCGGCGGCAAGGGCGCCAACCTGGTGTTCGCCGACGCCGACCTGGACGAGGCCGTCAGCTGGTCGATCAAGGCCGCGTTCACCAACACCGGTCAGGTCTGCCTGGCCGGTAGCCGGATCTATGTCCAGCGCGCCGTGTTCACCGACTTCCAGGAGCGGTTCGTCGCGGCGACGCGGGCCATGGTGCTCGGCGATCCGGCCGACCCGGCGACCCAAGTCGGGCCGCTGGCCTCGGCGGCGCACGTCGCGAAGGTCACCTCCTACCTGGACGCGGTGGCGGCCGAAGGCGGCCAACTGCTGACCGGCGGCGCCGGCGACGGCTGGTTCATTCGCCCCACCGTGCTGGCGGGTTTCCCGGCGTCGGCGCGCCACCAGCGCGAAGAGATCTTCGGCCCGGTGGTAACGCTCACCCCGTTCGACACGGAGCGGGAGGCGGTCGCGCTCGCCAACGACACCCCGTACGGGCTCAACGCGATGCTGTTCACCGAGAACCTGTCCCGGGCGCACCGAGTCGGCGCCGCGCTGAGGGCCGGCACGGTGTGGGTGAACTGCTTCTTCGTGCGGGACCTGCGCGCGCCGTTCGGCGGGGCCGGTGATTCTGGGATCGGGCGCGAGGGCGGCACGTTCAGCCGCGAGTTCTTCACCGAGCCCAAGGCCGTCATCATGCGCGTCGCGGACGACCAGCCATGACACGCCCGGTCGAGACCGTGCCGGCCGGCGCGGGACAGCCAGCGCTGGCCGGGCTGGCCGCGATCGTCACCGGCTCGACCTCGGGTATCGGCCGGACCATCGCGCACCGACTCGCGGCCGCCGGCGCCCGCGTCGTGGTCAACTCCCGCGACCCTGGCCGGGCCGGGGAGGCCGCCGCCGAGCTGGTCACCGCCGGCTATGCCGCGGTCGGGGTCGCCGCCGACGTCGCCGCGCCGGCCGCGGCGCGCCGGCTGGTCGACGCCGCCGTCGAGGCCTTCGGGACGCTGGACATCCTGGTGAACAACGCGGGAATCCCGCTGGTGCGCCCGGCCGAGGACATCTCCGCCGAGGAGTGGTCTCGGGTGCTCGGGACCAACCTGACCGGGCCGTTCCTCTGCGCGCAGGCCGCCGCGCGGGTCATGCTGCCGCGCCGGACCGGCGTGATCATCAACGTCTCGTCGATCCTGGGGGCGACCTCGATCCCCGGGCGGACCGCGTACTCCACCGCCAAGCACGGTCTCGACGGCCTCACCCAGGCACTCGCGGTCGAATGGGCCGGCCGGGGGATACGCGTCCTGTCCGTGAATCCGGGCTACGTCGCGACCCGGCTGGTCACCGAAACCATGTCCACCGGCGGCTACTCGGCGGACGACATCGAGCGCCGCACGCCGCTCGGCCGGCTCGCTGAGCCGGAGGAGGTCGCCGATCTCGTCGCCTTCCTCGCGTCACCGGCCGCCTCCTATCTGACCGGCGCCCGCATCCCTGTCGACGGTGGCTGGCTCGCCTACGGCGGCTGGTGAGCGTGTACCCGGCCAGCGGGCAGAACACAAGAAAGGCATACGATGACCGCTCTGTCTCCGCAGTTCCTCCCGGAGCACGGTGCCGCGGTGCCGCGGAGTGTGCTCCTGCCGGACGGCACGCCGCGCCCCGGCGTCGTCCCGTCGCTGGACGACGATCAGGTCGTCGCGGCCTTGGAACTGATGCTGTTATCCCGGGCCTTCGACGAGAAGGCGTTCAGCCTCCAGCGGCAGGGCCGCTTCGGCACATTCTCCCCGGTGCACGGGCAGGAGGCCTCCGTCGTCGGCTCGGCGTTCGCCGTCGAGCCCGGGCACGACTGGATCGTGCCGCAGTACCGGGAACTGCCGGCGCTGCTGCGCCATGGACTGCCGCTGGAGTCGTTCATGCAGACGTTCATGGGCGACCCGCGCGGCGGGGCCATCCCGCCGGGGGTGAACCTGCTGCCGATCCAGATCGGCCTGGCCGCACAGCTACCTCAGGCCGTCGGCCTGGCCTGGGGGCGGCGGCTGCGCGGCGACGACGCGGTCGTCCTGGTCTACGTCGGCGACGGCGCCTCCTCCGAGGGTGATTTCCACGAGGCGTGCAACCTGGCCGGGGTGCTAAGGGCGCCAGTGGTCTTCCTGCTGCAGAACAACGGCTGGGCGATCTCCACGCCGCGCTCCCGCCAGTCTGCCGCCGCGACGCTCGCCGCCCGGGCGCCCGGCTACGGCTTTCCCGGCGTCCTCGTCGACGGGAACGACCTGCTCGCCGTGCACGCCGTCGTCGCCGAAGCGGTGACCCGAGCCCGCGCCGGCGACGGGCCGACGCTCGTCGAGTCGCTCACCTACCGTGTCGGCGCGCACAACACCGCGGACGATCCGAGCCGGTACGTTCCCGGGGACGCGCTGCGGGAGTGGCAGGAGCGCGATCCACTCAGCCGGGTCCGCGGCTACCTGCGCGCCCGTGGCAGCTGGGACGACGAGCGGGAAATCCACGCCGCGGAGCGGATCAGGGCCCGCATCGACGCGGCCGTCCGGGTCGTCGAGTCGACGCCGCCGCCAGGAGCGCCCGCGCTGTTCGACCACGTGAGCGCGCAGCTGTCGGACCGGCAGCGGCGCCAGCGCGCGGACCTGCTCGCCCAGCCGGAGACGACATGACCAGCATGACGATGCTCGAAGCGATCAACGCGACGCTGCGGGACGAGATGGCCAGGGACGACCGGGTGCTGCTGCTCGGTCAGGACGTCGCCCAGCTCGGCGGGGTGTTCCGGGCGACCGAGGGCCTGCTGGAGCGGTTCGGCCCAGACCGGGTCGTCGACATGCCGCTGGCGGAGGCCGTCATCGTGGGCGCGGCGATCGGACTGGCGGCCGCCGGGCTGGTCCCCGTCGCCGAGATGCAGTTCCTCGGGTTCAGCCACCAGGCGTTCCACCAGATCGGCGCGCAGTTAGCCCGGATGCGGTACCGCTCGCAGGGGCGGTTCCCGATGCCGGTGGTGCTGCGGGCACCGTTCGGCGGCGGAGTGCGCACACCGGAGCTGCACTCCGAGGCGCTGGAGGCCCAGTTCGTGCAGAGCCCGGGCCTGCAGGTGGTGATGCCGGCGACCGCCGCTGACGCCAAGGGCCTGCTGCAGACGGCGATCCGGCAGCCCGACCCGGTCCTGTTCTGCGAGCCGCTGCGCGGCTATCGACTGGTCCGCGACGAGGTACCCGACGGCGACGCGCCGGTTCCCTTCGGCACGGCGCGGGTCGCGCGGGAGGGTGACGACGTCACGATCATCGCCTGGAGCGCCGCGGTGCACGTCGCCCGGCGGGCCGCCGATCGGCTGGCCGAAGAGAACATCTCGGCCGCCGTCCTCGACCTGCGGACACTGGTGCCCCTGGACGAGGCCGGCATCCTCGACGCCGTGGCGGCGACCGGACGCGCGGTCGTGGTGCACGAGGCCCCGTTCACCGGCGGTTTCGGGGCCGAGGTGGTGGCCACCATCAGCGACGGGGCCTTCTACTCCCTGGAGGCGCCGGTCGCCCGGGTCTGCCCACCGGACACGCCCTACCCAGCGGGCAAGATCGAGGACTACTACCTGCCATCCGTGGAACGGGTGGTCGCGGCGGCGAGGGCGACGGTGAAGGCGCCGTGAACGAGGTCGTGTTCAGGCTGCCCGACGTGGGGGAGGGCCTCGCCGAGGCAGAAGTCGTCGAGTGGCTGGCCGGGGTTGGCGACGCGGTCCGGGCCGACCAACCGGTGGTGACGATCGAGACGGCGAAGGCCCAGGTGGAACTGCCCTCCCCGGTGGATGGCGTGATGCTCAGCCTGGGCGGTGGGCCGGGAGACGTCATCCCGGTGGGCGAACCGCTGTTCGTCGTGGCCACGGACGGCGGGGCGGCGGCCGGCCACATCGGCACTGGGGCGTCGACTGACGACGGAGGCGACAGCTCCGGCGGCGGTCGGCCGCCGGCGCCCGCGCCGGAACCAGGCCCGAGCCACCGGGTGCTCGCCGCGCCCAGCACGCGCAGACTCGCCGTCGAACTCGGCGTCGACCTGCGCGGGCTAGCCGGCACCGGTCCGAACGGCCGGGTCACCGTCGACGACGTGCGCGCCGCCGCGGCCGCCGCTTCCGGTCCGGCCACACCGGGGTCGCCCCGACCGCTGTCATCGGCGGCATCGTCGCCGTCACGACGGTCGCTCGGGTCGGCCGTGGCGGAGGGCGCCCCGTCCGCGCTGGCTCGGCCGCCGTCCGGGGCAGACTCGGAGATCCGGCCACTGCGCGGGCTGCGCCGCCAAATCGCCAGGGCGATGACCGCGGCGTGGACGGTTCCGCACATCACCGAGTTCCGGGAGATCGACGCGACGGC
The DNA here is from genome assembly GCF_000177675.1 of Parafrankia sp. EUN1f. Taxonomy (GTDB): domain Bacteria; phylum Actinomycetota; class Actinomycetes; order Frankiales; family Frankiaceae; genus Parafrankia. The sequence continues at coordinate 7,497 of NZ_ADGX01000106.1, read as the reverse complement.
CCTGGAACGGGCCCACCGCGAGCTCCGGTCCGCCGCCGGCGAAGCCGACCCGCGGCTGACCCTGCTCCCGCTGCTGGTCCGCGCCGTCGTCACCGCGCTGCGCCAGCACCCGCTGCTGAACGCCACCCTCGACCTGGACGCTGAGCAGGTCGAGGTCCATCACCGCCGCAACATCGGGATCGCCGCGGCGACCGGGGACGGCCTCATTGTCCCGGTGGTCAGCGACGCCGACCGGTACTCGATCGCCGGCCTCGGCCGGGAGATCAACCGGCTCGGCGCGGCGGCGCGGGAACGGTCGCTGTCCGTCGCGGAGACCGCCGGCGGAACTTTCACCGTCAGCAACTTCGGCAGCTACGGCACCTGGCTGGGCACGCCACTGATCAGCCCGCCGCAGGTGGCGATCGCCGGGTTCGGCCGGGTGCGGGACGCGGTGGTCCCGGTGGACGGTGTGCCGGCGGTGCGCCGGGTGCTTCCGGTGGCGGTCTCCGCCGACCATCGCCTGATCGACGGCGACCAGCTCGGCGCGTTCGTCAACACGGTGGAGCGGCTCGTGGCCGCGCCGCTGCTGCTGCTCGGTGAGGTGGACTGATGGTCGTCGGAGAGATCGCCGAAGGCGTTGACCTGCTGGTGGTGGGTGCCGGGCCGGCGGGCTACGCGGCCGCCCTCCGGGGCGCCCAGCTGGGCCGGGACGTCACCCTGGTGGACCGGGACGGCGAGGCCGGCGTGGGCGGTGTCTGCCTGCGGGTGGGCTGCATCCCCTCGAAGGCCCTGATCGAGTTCGCCGATGTGCTGCACCGGGCGAACGCGCTCGGCCGGGGCGGGCTGGCGGCCGGCGGGGTCACCGCGGACCTGGCCGGCTTCCAGCGGCACAAGGCGGGCATCGTCGCCGGGCTTACCGGCGGGGTGCGCGGGCTACTGCGCGACGCCGGGGTGCCGCTGGTCGGCGGAACCCTCCGGTTCACCCGCCCGGACCAGGCGGTGGTGGAGACCACCGCTGGTCAGGCCAGGTTCTTCGAGTTCCAGGATGTGGTGCTGGCGACCGGTTCCCGACCGGTGTCGCTGCCCAGTCTGCCGTTCGACGGCATCACCGTTCTAGACAGCACCGGTGCGCTGGCCCTCGACGCGCTGCCCAGCTCGGTGGCCGTTGTAGGTGCCGGCTACATCGGCGTCGAGCTGGGTACGGCGCTGGCGAAGCTCGGCGTCCCGGTCACGATCGTCGAACAGGCGGAGCACCTGCTGCCCGGAGTCGAGCGGGCGCTGAGCCGGCCGGTGTCGCGACGGCTTGCCGAACTTGGCGTGGACCTGCTGACGGCGGCGACGGCGCGGGCACACGCCGACGGTGTCCTCACCGTCGAACGCGGCGGTGAGCAGGTCGCTGTCAAGGCGGAGAAGGTGATCGTCGCCGTCGGCCGGCAGCCGAACACCGACCAGCTCGGCCTGGACCGGCTGGGTGTCACCGCGGGCTCGGACGGGCTCCTGCCGGTCGGCCCGGACCGGCTGGTGCGCCGGCACGTCGCCGCGATCGGGGACATCACGCCGGGTCCGGCCCTCGCGCACAAGGGGTACGCCGAGGCGGGCGTCGCCGTCGAAAACCTGAGTGGTCGTCGGGCCGCCTTCCAACCGGCCGCCATCCCCGCGGTGGTGTTCTCCGACCCGGAGATAGCGACCGTGGGGCTGACCGCGGCGGAGGCGGCCGAGCAGGGCATCGAAGTCGCCATGAGCAGCCTGCCCATGGCGGCCAACGGCCGGGCGATGACGATCGGCGCCCAGCACGGCACCGTCCAGCTGGTCACCGATCGGGGCAGCGGCGTCGTCCTCGGCGTCCACCTCGTCGGGCCACACGCCTCGGAGCTGATCGCCGAGGCGACGCTCGCACTCGAGATGGGTGCCACGGCGGAGGACCTCGCCGAGACGATCCACGTGCACCCCTCGGTGTCCGAGCATCTGGAGGAGGCCGCCCGGGCCACGGTCGGCCGTCCGATCAACTCACCGAGCCAACGCCCCACCGCTGCCGACTGAACCACGGTCCCAGCCGCGTCCGACCCGTCGGCGTGCGCTGGATGGCGGACTTGGCGGCGGCTGGGGGTCTGGCGGGGTCGGGTCAGGCTGGTGTCTGGCCGCGCTGTGCTGACCGTCGCGCGGTGACGCCAGACCGCCGGCGGCGCACTTTGCCATAGCTCAACAGACATGTATATATTGAAATGTAAGTTTAGATACGATATGTTGCGCGGCACGGGTCTATGATCTCCGTCGCAGCGCTTGACCCAAGGTGATGGCCGCGTCAGGCGGCCACCGGTCATCGCCGCGACCGAATCTCCACACGGAAACGAGCACGCTCGCTGGCGCTGTGACGGTCTGCGGAAATCGCGCGCATTTCCCGAGCGAACTTCCTCAGGCTGGCCATTCCCGCGCCCTCGTCACAGTTCGGAGGGGTACTGTGCATTTCAGAGCCAGGTTCACCACGATCGCCGCGACCATCGCCGCCGCGGGTGTCCTCTTGTCCGCGTGCGGTTCGGACGGTTCGTCCGGTGAACCCGCCGCGGCGCCGGCCGGGCCCACGTCGGGCACCGCGCCGCGGGACGCTTTAGCCACCGACTTCGCCAGCACCAGCCAGCAGCCGCCGTCGACCGCACCGAAGCCGGCGGCCGGGAAAAACGTCTGGATCATTGTCTGCGGCAAGATCGTCACCGGCTGCAACGTGACCGCCGAGATGGCTCGCGAAGCGGGTGACAAGATTGGCTGGAAGGTCACCATATTCGACGGGAACCTGGGTGTGGGCGACGGGTACAACAACGGCGTCCGGCAGGCGATCGCGGCCAAGGCCGACGCGATCGTGCTGATGGGCGTCGACTGCAGCGCTACCCGGGGGGCTTTGCAACAGGCCCGGGCCGAAAACATTCCTGTGATTGCGACGTCGGCATTCGACTGCGACGACCCCAGCGTCGGCGCCGAGCCGTTGTTCACCGCGCAGCTGCGCCCGCAGGACGAATACCCGAAGTACGCGGAGTGGCTGCAGGCCTGGGGCGCAGCGAAGGCGCGCTGGCTGATCTCGGCGAACCCGAAGGCGAAGGTCATTGTGCTGGACCAGGTGGGCCCGCTGTCGACCCGCTACGCGACCGACGGCTTCCTAGGGGAGCTTGCGACCTGCGGCGGCTGCGAGGTCGTCGAGACCGTCGAGTTCCACACCCCGGACATGGCCAGCGGTGTGCTGCGGCAGAAGTTCGCCTCCGCCCTGGTCGCCCACCCGGAGGCGGACGCCGTGGCGTCCGCGTTCGACTCGGAGATCCTGCTCGGCGGCGTGGCCCAGGCGGTTTCCTCCTCCGGCCGGGAGATCACGGTGATGGGCGGCGAGGCACTGCCGGCGAACACCCAGTACATCCGGGACGGCCGCGGGCAGAGCGCCGCCGTCGCCTACTCCTTCGGCTGGCTCGGATACGGAACGATCGACACCGTGATCCGGGTGCTAGCCGGCGCGGAGCCGGTCGCGCAGGGCTGGGGCTGGCAGACCGTCGACGCCGAGCACAACCTGCCGCCGGCCGGCCAGATCTACGAGCCGGCGCTCGACTACAAAACGGCTTACCTGAAGGCGTGGGGAGCCCAGGGATGACCACCGCCGCAACGGCGTTGTCGGTGCGGGGGCTGGCGAAGACCTACCCGGGAACGACAGCGTTGTCGGGGGTCGACCTCGACATCGCCGCGGGCGAAATCCACGCCCTGGCCGGCGGGAACGGTTCGGGAAAGTCGACGCTCGTGAAGGTGCTCGCGGGGGTGGAACGGGCCGACCCCGGCGGCACCGTGACCATCGGCGGCCAGCAGTTCCCCGCCGACCGGCTGGGGCCCGACCTGGCCCGGGCGGCCGGTCTGCGGTTCGTGCACCAGGACGCCGGCGTGTTCGAGGACATGACGGTCGAGGAGAACCTGGCACTGGGGCGCGGCTATCCGACCGGCGCGGGCGGACGGGTGCGCTGGGCGCGGCTGCGGGCCCGAACGGCCGAGCTGATCGAGCGGTACGAGATCGGCGCGCTGCCCTCGACCCGGGTCGGCACGCTGCGTCCGGCCAGCCGGACGATGCTGGCGATCGCCCGTGCGCTGCAGGACTGCGACGACGGCACGGCCCGCCGGGGCGTCCTCGTCCTCGACGAACCGACCGCGGCGCTGCCCCGGCACGAGGCCGAACTGCTGCTGTCGACATTGCGGCGGCTCGCGGCGGCGGGCTGGGCGGTGCTGTTCATCAGCCACCACCTGGTTGAGACGCTGCACCTGGTGGACCGGGTGAGCGTGCTGCGGGACGGCAGGCTGGCGGCCACCGCGGACGCCAACGACCTCGACGAGCAGAAGCTGATCACGTTGATCGTGGGCCGGCCGCTGGACCGGGTCTTCCCGGACGCGGCGGACAGCGTCGGCGACCGGCCGGTCCTGGAGGTGGCCGGCCTGAGCGTGGGACCTCTGCGGGACGTGTCGTTCACCCTGGCCCAGGGGGAGGTGCTCGGGGTCGCCGGCCTGCTCGGGTCCGGCCGCAGCACGCTGCTGCGCAGCCTGTTCGGCGAGGTCGCCCGGTCGACCGGGCGGGTGACGCTGGACGGCGTGCCGCTGCGGGCGCGGACCCCGGCGCAGGCGATGGCCGCGGGGATCGCCTATGTCCCCGAGGATCGGGGCCGCGACGCCGCGCTGCCCGACCTACCGCTGCGGGAGAACCTGAGCGCGGCGACCATCAGCGTCTACTGGCGGGCGTTGCGGATGGCCCGGCGGGCGGAGCGGCGGGACGCCGGCCGGCTGCTGCACGAGTTCCGGGTCAAGGCCGGCAGCCCGGAGCAGCCGCTGGCGACGCTGTCCGGCGGCAACCAGCAGAAGGTGATCCTGGCCCGCTGGCTGCGCCGCGACCCGCGGTTGCTGCTGCTCGACGAGCCCACACAGGGAGTGGACGTCGGGGCCCGCGCCGACATCTACCGGACGCTGCGGGCGGCGGTCGACGCCGGGACGTCGGTGCTGCTCGTCGCCTCCGACGTCGAGGAACTGGCCAGGGTGAGCGACCGCGTCCTGGTCCTGCGCGGCGGGCGGGTCGCCGCGCAGCTGCGCCCGCCGCATCTCAATCCCGCCACCCTCACCGAGCTCACCTACCTGACGGACAAGGAGCCGGCACGATGATCAACACACCGGCCAACACCGCCGAGGCCGGCGCCGGCGGGACCGCCGAGGCCACGACAGCGCAGAGCACGCCTGCCGCCGCGGCCGTCGAGCCCGACGACGGGGGCCAGGCCAAGCGGACCGCCGACATCGGCCAGGCAGGCGAAGCGGTGGACGCGCGACCTGGCCGGACGCTACGCGAAGGACTGGCGGTGGGGCTGGCCGAACGGTATGGGCTGCTGCTCATCTTCGCCGCGGTGGTGCTGTTCTTCGCGCTATGGAACCAGACGAGCGAGACATACCTGACGGCGGTGAATGTCCGAACCATCGTCGGCAACCAGGCAGTGGTGGCGATGGTCGTCCTCGCGATGGTGGTGCCGCTGACCGCTGGAGTGCTCGACCTGTCCGCGGCGTCGATCTGCGGCGTGACCTCGATGGCCGCCGCGGCCGCCATGTCCCGGTTCGACGCGCCCGTCTGGGTGGCGGTGGCGGTCGCCCTGGCGATCGGTCTGGGAATCGGACTGATCAACGGGATCGCGGTCGCCTGCTTCGAGATCAACCCGATCATCGAGACGCTCGGCATGGCGACGTTGCTCGGTGGAGTCATGATCTGGTACTCGGACGGGCAGCCGATCACCCGGAACCTCTCACTGGCCTTCCAAGACTTCGGGAGCCTGAACTGGTTTGGCGTGCCCCGGCTGGTCGTGGTGCTGGTGCCGGCGATCCTGGGCACCTGGTACCTGCTCGACCACACGCCCTACGGCCGGTACCTGCACGCGATCGGGTCGAATCCACGGTCGGCAAAGCTGGTCGGCATCCGCGTCCCACGGACCCTGCTGACGAGCCTGGTGATCGCCGGCGGGCTGGCCGCGCTGGCAGGCGTGCTGCTCTGCGCCCGCGCGGGCGGCGCCGACCCGCAGACCGGGCCGAGCTTCCTGTTCCCCGCCTTCGCCGCGGTCTTCCTCGGGGCGACCGTCATCCGGCCGGGAAAGCCGAACCCGCTGGGTGCCGTGATCGGGGTGTTCTTCATCGCGTTCACGGTCAGTGGCTTCGGCATCGCCGGGGCAAGCGCGTGGGCATCCCCGGTCTTCAACGGCGCGGCGCTGCTCGTCGCGATCACCCTGCAGACCTCTCTCACCCGACGGCGGCGGACGTGAGGCCTGCGCATCTCGCCCGATCCGGCCAGGGGCGGCGATGCGCACGGATACGCTAATGGGGCTGCACCCGTTCCGTCTGTGATGGGGTTGGTGTCCGAGCCGCCAGTGGTCGAGCACTCTGGTTCGCAGGCCCGATGGTTGAGGTCTAGGGCCTGTTTCAAAAGCTCGTTAGCGGAGCCAGATGTTGATGGCTGCGATGGTGACCGTTGCCTGGTAGCGGACGGCTAGCTTTTCGTAGCGGGTGGCGACCGCGCGGTGCTGTTTGAGGAGGTTGATCCCGCACTCGACCGCGTGCCGGGCCTTGTAGGCCTCGCGGTCGAACGCGGGCGGCCGGCCGCCCTTCGACCCGCGGGCACGCCGGTTCTCAGCCTGGTCCTTCTTCTCCGGGATCGTGCACTGGATTCCCCGACGGCGCAGCAGCGCCCGGTTCGCCCGCGAGCTGTAGGCCTTGTCCGCCATGACCCGGTCGGGGCGGGTCCTGGGACGGCCAGGCCCCGGCCGGGGGACACGGATCCGGTCGAGCACCGCGGAGAACTGCGGGCTGTCCCCACGCTGCCCGGCGGTGACCAGCAACGCGAGTGGCCGACGGCCCTGCTCGCAGGCGAGGTGAATCTTGGTGGAGAACCCACCGCGGGAACGCCCCAGCCCATGGTCGGCCGGTTCCGTGACGACTCCTCCCGGAGACTCCCGCTGGAGATCCCCGTTACCTTCTGGATGGCCCCGCAACGGGGCTCCCGGCCTCCGGACCTGGCATGACTTGAGCCCCTCGTCGGTCATGATCGAAAAAGTGGTGTCACCAAGTTCCGGAGGCATCGGCAGACCGCTGATCAGGGGCATGACCGTCGAACTCATCGTGAGCGAGACAGGCTCTTCGTAACGTGGATGCCGGCACGCTGATGCCGCAGGTGAGGCCGGGAAAGTAGACAGCGCTCGCGGGAGACAGCACGTGATCGATACCGGTGGCATCGACGTCTACCTGGGCCTGGACGTGGGCAAGGGCGAACACCATGCCACCGCTCTCACCCCAGCCGGGAAGAAGGCGTTCGACAAGCGGCTACCCAACAACGAACCGAAACTGCGGGAGGTATTCACCCGGCTGCAAGCCAAGCACGGCACCGTGCTGGTCGTCGTCGACCAACCTGCCTCCATCGGCGCCCTGCCGCTGGCCGTCGCCCGCGACACCGGCTGCCGTGTCGCCTACCTGCCGGGCCTGACC
>NZ_ADGX01000107.1 GCF_000177675.1 Parafrankia sp. EUN1f | reverse complement strand
GCCCCGCCGGCGCCAGGGCGCGCCGCCCGAGCGGGCGAAGCGCCCAGGTGAAGGCCTCCTCATCCCCGACCATCGGCGGCAGATCGATCCGCCCCAGCCCACCCAGATACGACAGGGACTTCTCATTGTTTTCCCCGGCGGCGGCGGCGCCGACGGCGCCGCCGGCGCCGGCGCCGTGACCCGACCTGTGTCCCGGGCCGCTCTCCGGTCCGTCTCCCGGCCTGTTCTCCGTGGTCACGACGGCCTACCCGCGAACCATCGCGAGGTGCCCTCAGACAGGGCGTTCCAGATGGCGTCGAGCACCCGATCCGCCTCCGCCGCGTCATCGAGCGCGCCGGCCGCCGCCAGGTGCGCCGCGTCGAGAAGCTCGTCCACCGTCAGGCCGGCGCCCGCGTCCCGGAGCGCGCCGAAACGCTTCGCCACCTCCGCCACGGCCGGGCCGTCGCCGAACCGGGCCCGCACCAGCACCAGCAGCTCATCGAGGGACGGCTCGGGCAGCCGAACACTGACGCACCGGCGACGCAGCCGCGGCGAGAACTCCCGATCACCGTCGCTCACCAGCACGATCACCGGGAACTCGGCGCACTGGATCACCGCGGAATCGAGGGTGACACCGACGCCCGGGTCGTCTGTGGCGACGGTGACCGGGTCGGCTTCCGACAGCCACCCCCGCAGCTCCGGCACCACGACCTCGCCGCGCTCGATGATCTCGGCCAGGTCGTCAGGCAGCTCGTGGTCGGCGCGGTCCAGTCCGTCGACCAGCAGGACCCGGGGCTTGGACCTCGGAAGAAGCGCCGTGGCCAGCGGAGCGAGGCGTAGGGGGCGACGCACCGCCCCGTGCATCAGGGCCGGGTCCACGCCACGGTCGCCGGGCGCGGCAGCGGAATCGGGCGGTCCGATCTCGGCGGCCCCCTCCTCAATGATCCCGTCGCGCAGGATCGTCCTGCCGTTCACGGCCCACCGCAGCACCCGACCAAGCCGGAGCTCGCGGGCGATCAGATGGGCGAGCCCGGCCCGGCCCGTCTCCGAGGACCCTGTGACCAGGAGAGGCCGTCGCAGCGCCAGCCCGACATTGACAGCCGAGATCTCCTCGGGGCCGAGCAGGGCGGCGGTCAGCCCCGCCTGATGACGGCCCCGCTCGTCGGCGTCGAGTGGGGGCAGGCCGCCGTCCACCGCGTGCCCGGGGAAGCGCCGCCCGGGTGGCGCGACCGGCCAGCGGAGGAACCCCCTGGCCGGCTCGCCGGTCCCCTGGAAGGTCCACCATCGCGGAGACTGCCTCGGCTCAGTACCCTCCGGCCTGGCGACCCCGTCAGCTCCGGCGATCATCTGGACTCCTCCGAGGGCTCCCCGCCCGTTGGCTGCCCACGCCCGGTCCAGTTCGGGCTCCCCGGCGAGCCTGGTGGCGGCCCGTCCTTCCCGGCAGCCCAACCGACATCCCGTCGTAGATCATTCCACAGCAGCGTCGCGACTCTCCGAACAGCTCTGTCGCGCCGGGCGATGTCCTCGTCCGGTCCAGCCGGATCTGCGCCCGCGGTCGGCGGATCATCGGCCTTGTGCTCCAGCCGCAGCAGGTTCTCCTCCCGGAACCGCTGCGGGAGCCGGAACGGGTCTCTGTGCTCGGACAGGCCCGCGGGTTCAGGCCCGCCGACGAGGAGGTCGATCAGCTCTCGGTCATCGTCCGGCCTGGCCGGGTCGGCATGCTGCCAGGCGATGGCCGTCAGGCCCTCCCGCAGCGCGTGCCGGAGCTGCTCCGCGGCCCACGAACCCGGTACCGGCGGGCCGCTGAGCACCACCGCGGCGATCCGGCTGTCGCGGGCGAGCTGCAGGCTCTGGAGGTCGGCGGCGTGCACCGCGAGAATCCCGGCCGCCTCGGGCCTGGTGAGGGCGGCCCACCGCCGCCGCTGCCGCAGAACTGTCGGACCGTGCCAGCCGCCGCCGTCGAAGGGACGCACCACGAGGGCGAGATCCTCGATGAGGAACCGAGCCGGATCGTCGCCGGATCGTCGCCAGCAGACCGCCGCCACACCGATATGTGCGAGCGGGAGAATGATCTCCAGGGTCAGTGCGGGCGGGTCATCCAGAAACGTCTCCTCGGCCGCGATCCCCTCCGCCTCGTCGACGGCGACAGCCGCGATCCGCTCGAAGGCGCCCGGCCGGGCCTCCTGCCGGCCGCCGACGTGCGGAACCGGCTCGTCGGCCCAGCACAGCCACCACAGGAAGGCATGCTCGCTGTCGGAGGAGACACCCACCGGCTGGAACTGCAATGAGATCACGGCGGACCCTCGGTGCGGCGCGATGCCGGCGTCAAGCTGCTCCTGCCGCAGCTCGTGGCTGCGGCGCAGTCGATACGCCATCGGCCGGAGCCATGCCTCGACCCGGACGTACGTCGTGGAGGTGAGCACGTGCGCGCACCGGGCCAGGAACCGCGCGTAGAGCGGCAGCTCGCCGGGTGGCGGCAGGCGACCCGCGGTCCACACCAACAGCTGCCAGGCGTTGGCGCAGTGCGCCGGCGGCTGCATCCAATGTGACGCGGACCGGAAGGCCCGGGCGACCTGCCCGACAGGCACAGCGACAAGCTCGGCCCGCAGCTGGTCCCAAAGGGCACCCGCCGCCCGGGCCACTTCCGCGGTCTCGTGTTCGTCGCAACGCCGCAAAAGCCGATCCACGAGCATGGAGGCGGGACGCAACTCCGTGACGACATCGACCAGAGTGGCGAGGCCATAATCCAGATCCAGGCATTGTTGAACGAATGCGATACACCAGCTACGGGCGATGTCGAGATCCGGGACATACAGCCGCCGGCCAGCCCGCCGCTCGAACCGCTCGACCAACTGCTGTCGCGCCGCCGGGCTGCGAAACAGGTCGGCCCCGACCTCCAGGCAGTCCACTATATCGATCACGAGATCATCGGGTTCGTCGCGGCCAGTCACGATCCCCCCGAAAGATCGTAATACCTCTGGCAGTGATCGGGCTCGTCGTTCCACCGGGCAGACACGACGCATGCGGTCGAGATCGGAGGAAGCAGCCAGACCGCCTCCTACTCTAACCCGTCCGGAATCACCACAGGAGTTCTTCGAGAGAGAACGCACTATCACGGGGGCCGCAGGTCGCGGGGCAGGTCGGATTGTCACCGTCATGGCCGCGGGCGGCAGTCAGAGCAGACCCGCCGCGAAAACGGCGTTGGCGGGAAACCGTGCAGCGGCGGCGGCGAGGACGCGACGCCGGCCGTCGATGAGCAGCCCATGACCGAGCAGCCGGGAGATCTCCACCCAGAAGGTCTCGGCGTCCCCCTCGATCGAGGGGATCCGCTCGCTGGGCAGCCCGGCATCCCGGAGCACCCGCATCGCCACGGCCCCCCGACCGAACACTCGCGCGAACTCCCGACTCTCGCCGTCCCGTAGCGACTCGGGGGCACCGCCGTCCACCGCGGCGGACGGGTGCCCGCCGGACGAACCGGGCCCGCCCGGGTCCTCCGCGGCCGTGGAGACAGCGTCAGCCGCGCCGCAGGAAATGCAGCTCCCCGCGCCAGGTCCCACCGAAGCCGCGGTCCCGGCGAGATCAGCAACGGTCGCGGCCAGCCGGGAGCGGGGCTGGAGGTCCTCCACGGCCGCGGACAGCGCGCTGAATCCTCCCGACTCGGCGGCGAGCATTTGCACTAAAGCAACAAACCACTGGTATCCGATGTCGTACTCGACAACATAAAGTGGGCGATCCAGGCGACGACAGACCCGACGTAGCAGCAACTGCCGAGCCGCCCGGCTTTCCAGGCCGGGCTCCGCCGCGAGCGCAGCGGTCAGGCGAGCGGAAATCAGGTCAACCGTGTCGCTGCCATACGCGGTACCCACATCGCCCCCCCGCCAGGATATCCGCGACACCCTCGCCAAAGTGCACCGATTTCCGAAGCCGGCCGGCCTTCCCGAGTGTCCATCGATCCCCGCGATGACGCAACAAGCATCCGTACGTGCCGCTGCCAACGGCAGCCGCCCCACATATCGGCGCGCCGGCACCGCCCGCCGCTCCTGCTTCTCCGCAACCGCACTGCGCTCGACGCACGCACGATGCCACGCCCGCGCCGGCACCCGCACCCGCACCCGCTGGCGGCGACGCGGTCGCCGGGCCTTCGGCGCCCCGGATCAGGGTGCGATGCGGATCCGGAGTATCTCGCCGGTGGTGACACCAAGTCGTTCCGCCGCGTTCCCCGAGTTCACCGCGATGGTCAACTGCCCCACCGCGTCGCCGTAGAAGGCCAACTCCCCCAGCGGGACCTCCTCGAAGACCTCGACGTAGGTCGCCCTGTGTTCGCCGGCCGGCGTGACACAGACCACCGGATGGCCGACCGGAAGCGAAAAGGAGTCGAGCCGGTCGACGGCACTGGCCAGATGGAGGTTACCGAAATGGTCGGCCAGGATCACCTCCGAGACGAGGTCACCGCCTTCGAGCCTCTCCACTGGCGCGCGCAGGGCTACCAGCGACTCCGTCGGGATTTCCGGCCCGACTTCGGCCAGAGCCGTCCCGCGGGCGAGATGACCGGCGACGGGCATGAAGATGTCGCGCCCGTGGAAGGTACGCGAGACCGGCTCCCGGAACAGCTTCCCGTTCGTGAGCTCGTACGCCGCCAGCGCACCTCCCGCGGCCTCCACAGCCCAGGAGAGAAGGCCGTTGTCCGGGCCGATGAAGAGGCCACGGGCGGTGTCCACGGCGACCGGCCGGCGCTTGCCACCGACACCTGGATCGACAACGGCGACATGAATCGCCTTCGGCAGGTACGGCGTGACCCTGGCGAGAAGACGCGCACCGGTCCGGATGTCCTGCGGTGGCACGACATGACTGATGTCGATCACTCGGACGCTGGGCGTGATGTCGAGCAGCACCCCGTGGCACGTCGCCACAAAACCATCGCTGAGGCCGTAGTCGGTCAGGAACGAGATGATCTGATATTCGGACACCGCCACCACTTCCAGGACTGGGGTTTTCCAGGGGCTGCTCACGATGACGACCGCTGTCGCCCGCTCGCTGGCATCATCGCGCAGCCCAGCCCAGCTCGCGGGTCGCGCACTGGCCCGGGTCGTTGCCCAGCGGGTCCGCCACCACTTGGCCGACCTGGGTGTCAGGCCCGCTCGTGGCGCCTCTGCACGTGTCACCGCTACGGCGCAGCAGGTCAGGAACCGACCGGGGATGACCAGGTCAGGAACCGACCGGAAATGACGCTGCGCGCAGGGTTTCGAGAATGGTCTGGACCGGCTGGGCACCGGAGATCCCATAGGTGCGGTCGACGGCGTAGAACGGCACACCGCTGATACCCAGCGCACGGGCCTGCCGGATGTCGTCGTGGACACCGTCGGCGTATGCGTCGCCGCCGAGGACTTCGTGGGTTCCGTCGGCCGGCAGGCCGGCTTCGGTCGCCAGCCGGACGAGCGTCCCCGGGTCGTCGACGGCCGCGCCGTCCGTCAGGGTGGCACCCATCAACCGTTCCTGCATCGCCGCGGCGAGGCCGTGGGTGGCGGCGAAGTGGAGCAGGCGGTGCGCGTCGAAGGTGCTGGCGGTGACGGCCCGGTCGAGGTGGTAGGTCAGGCCCTCCTCGGCCGCCAACGTGCTGACCCGGTCGTTCATGGCCCTGACCTCTGGCGCGGTGACCCCGTACTTGCGGGCGAGCATCTCGGAGGTCGGGATGTTCTCCCCGCGCGGCTGGGTCGGGTCCAGCTGAAAGCTGCGCCAGATGACCTCCACGTCACCGGCGTGCTTGTACTGGCTGAGCGCCTTCTCCAGGCGCCGCTTGCCGATGTAGCACCACGGGCAGACGATGTCGGACCAGACTTCCACCTTCACGGTTCCATACCTTACGGCGCAGTAGGGCCTGATCCGGCCAGGCCCGGCCTGCCCCGACGACACCGACTGGGTCACGGCCCTCAGGCCGTACCCGGCCCCGACAGCACCACTCTGTTCGCCACGGCCGGCAGTGACACGGCGATCTTTCTGCGGGCGCCAGCCCACGATCAGCACCACCACCGGGCCCGAGGAATTACCTTTCACCCCGAACGGGAGATTCGTCCACGCCACGAGCTCCATTCATCCGCGACGCAAGGCCGATGGCACGTACTGTAGACGAAAAACGTGAGCATGACCGTCGTCTAGCCAGTAAATTGTCATGGCAGACAACAGGTTCTCCTTCGCCCACCGCACCCGCGACCGGGTCCCCTCATCCTGATCGGCTATCCATTGCTCCAGATGTCTTGGCAGCCCGAAAGTCATCCGATAGGCATCGGGGCGAGCTACCGGGCTCACAGTCCACGTGCGGTCGCCAGCCGACCGGTAGACCGGCCTGATATTCACTTGATGCGTCGGCCTCTCGAGACAGTAGTTGACCACGGATCTCAGATTGTCTGCGACCAGACCGAGCACGAAGGGCGCCGCAGGAAACGCCAGGACCAGGCCGAACGTGGATCGCCGCCGCAGCGAACCTGCCAGAGCATCCAAACTTAGCGCCACGTTCACATGGACGCCATCAGCAGGCACAAACTCGTCGTTGAGCTTGAGGCGGAACGCCTCACGAATTGTTTTGACAGATATCAGAGCCTGAAAACCGGGAGAGGCCTGCACGATTGGATGTATCACCCGGGTAGCCTCGGCAACCGCATCCGTCATCTCGCGGAACTCAACTATTGATAGATCTATCAGCGATAGCTGATGCGCCAATGCATACATCTGGGCATCAGCAGTGAAGCCGCTCGTCGAGAACAGAGCGTAACTGTAACGGTAGCTTGCGCGAGGCCTGCGAGGCCTTTCCCCGCTTACTTCGCCACCCGAGGGTCGCCGCACACTAACCAGGTTCTCATTGACATCATGGACGACCCCATGACCGTTCCTGACGACGCCGAGTCCGCACTTGTTCCTGGTGAACTTGGCCTCCAGAAAAAGCCGTACGGGGAGCGAGAACGGCGGTACGTAGCGAAACTCGCCGAGGACGTCGGCCTGATGCCAGGCCCCACGGCCGCGAACCGCCAGGCCACGCGGCGTCATTTTGAGAGCATCGACGTCATCCGCGGCGGAGAGCAGCTCGTAGCCGCTGTTCCTAAGGAGCCACGCCAGAACCTCCTCGAGCAGGTAACCGCGCAGCGCTGCTTCAGAAACCACGACGGATCATGGTAGCGATATGCCGTTCGGCAGGTTGCTTCAACCCCTCGAACTGGCCGGCCGTGACCGGTGCGAACGGTCGTGCTGCGAGATGATCTCTGCGTGCAAGGTGGGGCGTGGGCAGACCCGTGGTCACGGTCGCCCGAGTTCGAGTCGGATGTCACGGGTGCGCTCGCAGAATCGGCCGGTCGCCGACGTCGCACGCAGAAGTTGGCGCAGGTCGCGCTCGAACGCCTCCCGCCGGTCGCCGAACAGGTGCGGGGCCGCGCTGGACAGCGAGAACACCGAGGCGATCACCTCGTCGGCACTGCGTTCGACGACGAGCCCACCGGCCACGTCCAGCCGCGTGGGGCCCTGGAACCCTGCCGCCCGGAAGATGTCGCCCTCTCCTGACGGGGTGCCCCGGGGCAGCACACGTCGCCCAGCCCGCCGAAGCGGGCCGAGGTAGTCGCGGACGATCGAGGCGATCGCTTCCCGGGGCGGCCGGGGGTACGGCAGCACATCGTCACCGGGAACGCCCTCGTGCGTGGTGGCGTGGACGAACACACAAACGCCGTCCGGTACCAACATGCGGCGGACCGCCGCCGCGACCCGTGGACGGTCGAGCCAGTGGAACGACTGGGCGAAGGTGACGACGTGAAAGAGGCCAAGCCCGCCCGGCAGGTCCTCGGCGCGCATCCGCACCCAGGTCACGTTGCCGGTTCCCGCACGCCGCGCCGCCTCACGGGCACGGGAGATCATGCCCGGATCGGGGTCGAGGCCCACGGCGGCCTCGAAGAGGCCGGCCAAAAGCAGGGTCAGCGAGCCCGGCCCGCAACCGACATCCAGCAGTCGCCCGGCGGGCGCGGGCGCAAGCGCGGCGCGCAGGGTCTCGGCAAGCGCAGGCGGATAGGGCAACCGCCCGGCCGCGTAGAACTCGGCGCTACCCGCGTAAAGAGTCTCGTCCCACTCGGACACGCTGGCTGATCTTACGAGTCCGCATTCCGTCATCGGCTCCCAGCACGCACGACCGTGGGTGTTCCTCTGCCGGTCGAGAACCGCGCCGTTGATACCCCCGGATCACGGCGTCGCGGCGGCGTCGAACAGCAGCTGCCGCAGCCACGCGACGAAGGCGAAGCTCGGCCCCAGCCTCGCCTCCGAGGCCTTCGAACCGCTGACGCAGATCGTCGAGGCCGTCGTCGCACTGTGCGACTGCCCGCAGGATGTCACCGGCCAGGTCATGGTCAGCAGCGAGCTGATCGCGGGCTGGGGCCTCGACGCCCGCGGCCTCGACAGCCGACCCCTCGCCGATCACACGCCGCAGGCCTGACGCGAACGAGGGCGCGGACCACCGAACCGGTGACCCCCCGCATCGACCGGACCGGATCCGATCCTGAAAGGCTTTCGGGGCGTTATGTCCCTTCTCGCTCAGGAGCGCCGGCGATGCAGGAACCGACACCGGAGCCCGGTCCGGCAGGTAGGGGCGATGCGGGCCCGGGCTCAGGGGGATCAGCGGGATCAGGTACCCGCCGGCGCCGTACCGCACTGCTTGCGTCGGTGGCCTGCGCGCTCGCTCTGATCGTCGCGGTTCCGGTGGTCCTCTGGGCCTTGCCGGGATCGGATGACCCAGGGGCGAACGGTTCGCGGTCGGTGGGGGGAAATCTCCTCGACGCGGCCGGGGACGGCCCGGAGGCGCTCAAGGGGGCCGTTCGGCGCGGAGCGCGGCGGCATCCGCGACGGCACAGCCCGGCGCGGCGAGCGGCTCCGCGGCGTCGGCTGCCGCGGCGACCCCGCAGGCCAGCGGCGAGCCATCGGCGCAGGTACCCGGCGCGAGTCCCGGTACGGGGTCCGCGCCGGGTAGCTCGGCGTCGCTCGCGTCCGCCGGCGCCGGCGCACCCGCGCAGACGGTTCCCGCCGTGCCCGCGGGTACGCAGGCACCGGCGACTGTGGCCGCACCCGCTCCTGCGCCTACGTCCGCCGCCGCGCCCGCGGCGAAGCCGAATCCGTACACCGCGACGCAGGTGTGCGGGTCGGGGTACTCGCAGATCGACAGGCATTCCCTGGGCTCGGCGATGATCTATCTGCTGTACGACGGCAGCCGGAACTGTGTGGTGACGCTGAAGTCGGGGTCCGGCGTGGGGGTGGCGCAGGCGATGGGTGCCTGGGTGCAGGTGGAAGGCAGTTCGACGCGGCAGTCCGACACGGGCAGTTTTCAGTACTACGCGGGGCCCGTGTACGTGACCGCGCCGGGGAAGTGCGTGAAGTGGGGTGGCAGCCACGCCGGCTCGACCTGGACCAGCGGCTGGGAGCACTGCGGCTGACTGCTCCCGGCGGCTACTTCCTGCCGCTGCTTCCTGCGGCTACTCCCGGCTGCGCCGGTAGCGGGCCTTCACCTCGGCCCAACGGGTGGCCTGCTCCGGAGTCAGCGCGCCGCACAGCTCGGCGAACCGGAGCAGGTTCGCCTCCGTGCCGGAGGTGAGGGTCTGCGCCTCGGCGAGGTAGTGGTCGGCGATCAGGGCGTCCAGCTCCTCGTCGTTCATCACCGGGACGATCCGCTCCGCCAGCCGGTTCATGTTCCGGTAGGAGCCCTGCAACAGGAAGGGCGGCTCGTTGCGGTCCGCGTCGTTCTGCCCGGCCGAGGCGATGTAGGCCCGGTTGACGGCGAGCACGACCTGCTGGACGCGCACCAGCTTCCGCAGCACGGCCAGGATCTGGTCCAGCTCGGCCGGCGGATACGGATGGCTGAGCCGATCCGGCCGCGCTGCCGAGTCGCCCTGGGCCATCTGGATCAGAAGTTCCAGGTCGGCGCGCTCGCGGCCGGCCAGCGGGGCCAGCACCGGGTTCGACGTGACCGCGTTCTCCAGATAGCTGCGGGCGAACAGATCGTCCCGGCCAGAAAGGACGTCACCGAGGTTCCACACGTCGGCGCGGTTGGCGAGCATGTCCGGCACGCGGAACCGTCCACCGGACTCGGTGTACGGGTTGCCCGCCATGCACACGGCGAAGCGTTTGCCGCGCAGGTCGTAGGTGCGGCTCGCGCCGTCCCAGACACCGTCCATCCGACGCTGGGTGTCACACAGCGGGACGAACTTCTCCAGCAGCTCGGGCGCGGTGTGCTGGATGTCGTCCAGGTAGAGCAGCACGTTGCTGCCCAGCTCAAGCGCGAAGGAGACCTTCTCGATCTCGCGGCGGGCGGCCGCGTCGGGTGCGGCGGCGGGGTCGAGCGACGTGACGGCGCCGCCGAGCGAGGGCCCGTCGACCTTCACGAACACCAGGCCGAGGCGGCTCGCCACATATTCCATCAGCATGGTCTTGCCGTATCCGGGTGGGGAGACGAGCAGCAGCAGGCCCATGCGGTCCGGATTCGTGCCGTCGCCCGCGGTCCCGAGCTGGCGGGCCAGGTTCGCACCGACGAGCGGCAGGTAGACCTCGTCGACGAGCCGGTTACGGACGAAGCCGCCCGGCGGCGTCGCCTGGTACTCCTCCAGCCGCAGCCGCCGGCGTTCCTGGGAGATCAGCTCGTCCCGCTGCCGCCGGTAGGCGCGGTAGGCGGGGACCCGCTCGGTGTGGAACCGGCGGGTGCGCGCCAGTGTCTCGTCGAGGCGTAGCTCAAGACGCCCGCCGTCGATGCGCGGGTGGCTGCCGAGCAGGCCGTCGACGCCGGCTTCCAGGTTGGCCGACGAGTCGTGCCGGGGCAGCCGCGAACCGCAGACCAGCACGGCCACCGCCTCCGTCAGGTCGGCCCCGACGCTCACAGCACCCACGGCTTCGCCGACGCTCACCGCTTCCCCGGGGCCCGTGGCTTTCTCGGGGCCCGCGGCATCGACCGCGCGGGACGCGTGGAACGCGCCCAGCCAGGCCGTCGCGAGCTGGTGCCCGGCAGCCAGATCGTCGTCGAAGGCGAGCAGATCGTGGTCGAAGTCGTCGCCGGCCCCCGTTCCCCGAGCGCTCGTCGGAAGCCGGCGAGCAGCTCGCGGGCGGCGGCGCCGGTGACGAATCCGGTGGGCTCGCCGGCGAGCTCCTCGAACAGGTACTCCCCGACGAGGTCGACTCCGCCGGTCCGCTCGACGAGGGCGGTCAGGCTGGCGATGCTGGCCGAGTCGGCGCGGCCGGAGCCGTTGCCAGCGCCGATGCCACTGCCACTGCCAGCGCCAGTTCCGGCGCCGCTGCCAGCACCGCTGCCGCTGCCAGCACCGCTGCCGTTGTCAGCGCCGGCGACCGCCCCCGGGCCCGTGAGAAACCGCGCCACGGCAGCGGCGAGCTCGGCGCACAGGTCACCGATCTGTTCCGGGCCCCCCTGGTGGGGGCCGGCCGAGCCCGGCTGGTGGGCGGGGCCGAAAACGGCCCGCGCCCGGGCCAGCGACACGGCCCGGCGGCCCCAGGCCACCCGGCCCGCGATGTCGGTGCCGTAGGCCCAGAACAGCTGGGCGGCGGCCCGCGCCGCCGGCGGGTAGCGCAGCAGCCCCGCCTGCGCGTAGGACCGGGCCAGCGCGGCGAGGATCCTGGCCGCGTCCCGGTCGTGGACGCCGCGCTCGTACCCTTCGTCGTGGCGGTTCCCGGCCGCCCTGCGCACCAGATCAAGCAGGTCGGCCTCGCTGTCCGCCGCCTTGACCAGCGCGGCGACGGAAAGCCCGGCGGCACCGGCCACCGCGTCGGCGAGGATCCGCGTGGCCAGGTACTCGGCCCGGTACACCCGCGCCGACTCCGACGGCAGCGGCTGGTCCCAGAACGACCTGGTCCCCTCGAAGGATGCGTCGCGGACCGGGCGGCGGTAGTCCGTCCCGGTGATCACGAACGCCAGCCGGTCCCCGTCGGGGACGAGAGCGATGTCGAGCGGCTGGGTGTTGATCGCGAACAGGTGGCGCCCGAGGCGGATGACGTCGTCGCCCGCGTAGAGGTCGACCCGGTCGCGCAGGGCGCGGCGGGCGTCCAGGCGCGCCGCCTCGACCCGGCCGGCGATCTCGTCCGCGCGGATCGGCTCCCCGAGCGAACGCAGCTTGGCGATGATGCCGTGCAGCGTGGTCACCATCGGGTCGGTCGAGAAGTAGGTGTTGATCTCGTCGAGGGTGCGCAGGTCCGTGCAGCGGCGACGGATGCCGGCCAGGATCCGCCCGGCCGAGTCGGCTCGCCGGCCGGCCCGCCGGGTCCGTGCCTGCACCAGCTCCTGGCGGCGGGCGGAGAACGTGTCGTAGAGGTCGGCCCGGCGGGCCGCGACCTGCTCGCCGGCGTCGTCGGATTCACCGAAGCGCGCCTCCAGGCGCTCCAGCGAGACGAGCAGCCGTCCCAGCTGCTCGTCGCAGCGCTCGGGTGTGTCGGCCACCGCCAGCGCCGCGTTGACGGCCTGGCCGATCAGCGTGAGCTCGGCCGCGAACACGGCCCGGCTCTCGGTGTCGAACAGCTGCCCGCGGCGGGCGTCCAGGATGGCCCGGACCCGGTTGGCCTCGGCGAAGACCTCCCCGATCCGGTCCAGGATGTGGGTGCGGACGGTGGTGTCGACGATGTCGAGACCGGTGACGATCTCGACGACGGCATCCAGGCCGGTGGCCTGCTCGGCGAGGCGGTCGGCGATCGGTGTCGCGGCCGCGGCGCTGGTGATGGTCGCCGCCTGCCCGGCCAGCCGGTCGGTCTCGGCGTGGTAGTCGACGAAGGCCTCATCGTCGTGCAGGAACTCCACCGCGCGCCGGCCGGCGGCCGTGATCTCGGCGTCCAGCTCGGCCGCGTGGACGTCGATCCGAGCCAGGTCGACGTAGCGGACGTCGCGCAGGGCCACCAGGCGGCCCTGCGCCCGGCGCAGGTCGGCGAGTGCCGCCACCGCCGCGCCGGCGTTCTGCGGGGCCTTGTCGCGGACCCGCCGGAGCAGGATGTCGATCTCGGCGGCGGTGTCGGCCAGCGTCGCCCGGGCTGCCTCGGTGAGCGCCTGGACCGTCGCGAACTCCTCGAGCACCTGCCCGGCGATGGCCCGGACCTGCTCCAGTGGCCCGCCCAGATCGCCCAGATCGCCGAGATCCGCGTCGCCCAGCCAGTGGTAGCGGTCGAACGCCCGCCCGCAGGCGCCGATCAGCGCGTCGAGCCCGGCGCGCGACGGCGTCGTCTGGGCCGCCAGACGCGCCACCGAGACGCAGTCCGAGATCCCCTGCACCAGGTCCGCGTTACCGATCCGCTCCAGCGGCCCGCTGCCGGTCACGGTCACGGACCTGACCGCGTGCCCGTACGGCGTCTGCCAGATCTGCACGGCGTGGGCCCGGGTGGGCCGCGTGGACGGGGTCCGCAGCAACACCAGCGTGCCGTCACCGAACAGGGCATACCCGTGGCAGGTGAGCGGGGTCGCGACGTCCTGGCGGATCACGTTGTAGGGCAGCAGAAGGAACCGGCCCGTGGCCCGGGCGTGGAAGACGTAGAGCACGTCCTCGCCGCCGGGGGCGTGAATGACCCGGTCGAACTCCAGGTCGGAGGTGTCGGTGTCGAAGGCGCGGACGGCACCGGTGGTCAGGTGGTAGCCGTCGGGAAAGATGATTCCCTGCTCCGCGGGCAGCCGCCGGCATCCCTGCCCGATCCCGTCGACGCGCACGATCCGCGCGCTGCGGGTGTTGAACACCAGGTACCGCCACCTGGTCTCCTTGTACGGCCGGATCCGCAGCACGAGGAGCGGCCCGACCCGGGCGTGCCAGATCTCGGCGTCGGCCAGGCTCTGCAGCGGCTCGTCCACGGGCTCGCGGTAGATCCCGTCCGGGTTCTCGGTGTCGTTCTCGGTCTTGACGGTGAGGGCCCCGCCGACCGTCGAGACGAACACGGCCCCCTGGACGGACACGTGCGGGTAGCGCCCGAGGACATGGTCGTCGCGGCTGACCGCGGTCCAGTCGAGGTCGTCCACCGGCGGGGGGACGTGGTCGCGCTCACCGAGGTTGTCCAGGTAGTCGACGGCGCCGTCGGTTCCGGTCCGCCACCGCAGCACCCGGATGTCCTCCGGCCGGCGGCCGGTCTGGAAGACGGCGAGCATTCTGTCGTCGAGGCGGCGCAGCCGCAGCAGTCGGGTGTCACGGTAGTACCGGACCAGCTCGCGAAGGTCACGATGCAGCGTCGGGTCGCGCAGCACGCCGGGCCGGACGTCTCCGCCCCGGCCGTCGTCCCCGCCGAGGGCGTCGCCGACGTCCGGGCCTTCGCTCCCGGCAGCGCCCACGTCGACGCCGTCCGGCCGGAACCGGGGCCCACCGGTCTCCGTGGCGGCGGCGCCGCCGACGGCCCGGACCAGGCGGTGCAGTGAGAAGTAGTCGGTGACCGCCCCCGCGGCTCCCGCCACCCCCGCCGTCTCCCCGTCGGGCGCGGAGGCGGCGGGCAGCGCGGTGGGCACGTTGCAGCCGAGCAGCAGGTGCTCCCCGAGCGCCGCGATGTCCTGCGCCACACCGGGACGTCGCGTGCTGACCTGCTCGGCACCGAGCAGGCGGAGCTCGCTGCCACCGAACACCGCCAGCCGGCGGGCGTTGAGGGCGTCGGCCCGGCGGGTCAGCTCCGCCGCCTGCTCGGCCAACCGGGCCCGCAGCACCTCGTAGGTGTCGCGGTCGGGAGCGCCCTGGTCGGCGGAGCGGGCTGCGTCGGTCGGGTCCAGGTCGGTCGGGTCCAGGTCGGTCGGGTCCAGGTCGGTCGGGTCCAGGTCGGTCGGGTCCGGGTCCACGCCCCCGGCCTCAGCGGGTGGTGCCACGGCCGGGGGTGGTACGGGTGACCGAGGGCGTCGCCACGGTGGCGGCCTTCGCCGTCCTGGCGGACGTCGTCGCGGCCTCCAACGTCGTCGCGGTCGCGGTCTGCGGCTGGGCCGCCGCGGCGGCGGCCGCGTCCGCCAGCTCCCGCAGCTTCCCGGCGTCCAGCCCACCGCCCTTGATCAGCTGCAGCAGCAGCGCCGACACCGTGAGGTTCTGGACGTCACCGGAGCCCAGCGAACCGAGCACCCTGGTCAGATCCGCGGTGAAGTCGGCGGAGCCGTCCAGCCACCGGCCCGCCAGGCCCCCGACGACGTCGGAGTGCTCGACGAAGCCGTCCACGGCCCGGCCCATGGTGATCGAGCTCAGCAGCCGGTCGAAGAACATGCTCTCGCCGCCGACGATGTCGATGTCGGCGCTCTCCAGACCGGCCGCCAGCACCGTGGCCTGGGACTCGGCGATCCGACGCTGGATGTCGAGGCCGGCGAGCCGGATCTCCTTCTCGGCTTCCAGCCGCAGTCGGTACTCCTCGTGGCCTCGGCTCGCCTCGTCCAGCGCCGCCATCGCCGTCGCCTTCTCGGTGAGGCCGTCGGCCTCACCCCGCAGCCGCTCCCGGATCGCCGCCGCGGCGACCAGTGCCTTCTCGCGGTCGACCACGGCCTCGGCCCGGCCGACCTTCTCGATCGCCTCCGCCTCCCGTTCCCGCACCACGGCCGCGGCGAGCCCCTTGGCGGCGGCCTCGGCCTGGATGCCCTGGGCCAGCTGGATCTTGGCGCGGGTGTCCAGATCCGCGGATCGCTGGCGGGCCTCGGCGAGGATCACCGCCTCCTGCGCCTTGTGCACGGCAGCCTGCTCGGCGGCCTCGGCCGCCTTGATGTCCTTGACAAGAGCCTGCTGGGCCTCGGCTTCCGCTTCGATCACCAGGGCCTGCCTCAGGCGCTCGGCATCTTCCACGGCCCGCAGCCGCTTGATGTTCTCCTCCTGCTCGGCGACCGTCAGATCCACCGCGATCCGGTCACGGACCACCTCGGCGACCGCCTGCTTCTGCACCTCCAGCTCCTTGTCCATCGCGGCCTGGGACAGCGCGATCTCCCGCTCGCGGGCGACGACCTCGAGCTGGCGGTCCTTCTCGATCCGCTCGGTCTCGATGGCGATGACCCGCTGCCGGTTCTTCTCGGCGACGGCGATCTCCCGGGCCTGGTTCTCCTTCTGGATGCCGAGCAGTTCGTCGGCGCGCAGTGCCGCGGAGGTGGCCTTCAGGCGCTCCTCGGCCTGCACCCGGGCAGTCTCGGCTTCTTCCCGGGCCCGCGCGGTCGCGATCTCCTGCTGCTGCTTCGTCTCGGCGTCGGCCTGCCGCCTTTCGAGCTCGAGAATCGTCTCCCGCGCCTCGACATCCTGGCGGGTGACCTCCTTCTCCTCCTGGCGCTGATAGTCGTTGGTGCGGACATGCTCGATCGCCGTCAGCTCAGTGATCTTCCGGATGCCCTGGGCGTCAAGGATGTTGGCCGGGTCGAGCTGGGTCATCGGGGTCTGCTCGAGGAAGTCGATGGCGGCGTCCTCCAGGACGTAGCCGTTCAGGTCGGTGCCGATGACCTCGATGATCTCGTCGCGGAATTCCTTGCGCTTCGTGTAGAGGTCGACGAAGTCGAACTTCTTGCCGACTGTCTTCAGCGCCTCCGAGAACTTGGCGATGAAGAGCTCCTGCAGGGTCGCCTGGTCACTGGCCCGAGCGGTGCCGATCGCCTGCGCCACCTTGATGACATCCTCGACCGTCTTGTTGACCCGGACGAAGAAGGTGATGCGGATGTCGGCTCGGATGTTGTCCTGGCAGATCAGCCCCTCCCGGCCGGTCCGCCGGATCTCGATCGTCTTCACGGAGATATCCATCACCTCCGCCTTGTTGATGATCGGCAGGACGATCGCTCCGGTGAACGTGACGTCCACCTTCTTGGAACGCGATACGATCAGCGCTTTTCCCTGCTCCACCTGCCGGGACAGGCGACTGACCGCGACAACGGCGCCCAGCGCGGCAAGAATTACCACACCGAAGAACACGCCCAGGAGGATGGTGATAAGACTCATGCGCTTTCCTACGCTCTCAGTCTGCGATGGGGCGGTCCCGGTCCAGTTCGCGGATGAAGTCCAGCGGACTCACCCAGAAGATCTCGCGGGCGGCGTCATAGCCGTAGATCACGGCGGAGCTGCCGGCCCGCAGCAGCGGGTTGTTCTCGGGATGTCGCACCTGGATCAGCACGGACGAGCCGTCGTCGGCCCTGACCTCCGCCTGGCCGAACTCAGGCCCCACCCGGCCGGTGTGGATGACGCACAGCCGCCCCAGCAGCTCGGAGCGGGAAGTTGCCGCCCCACGCCGCCGTCGCAGCAGCCGGCGCAGCGGGAAGAGCAGCAGGCGGACGAGGAGCCAGGCACCGACCAGCGCCACCGCGACCGCCACCACGGCCAGCGCGACGTGGAATGACGCGTCAAGCTCGATGTGGTCAAGCACTGCCGCATCCCGTGGATTGACAGCGGAGAACACGACGATCAGCGGTGGCGTTGATCCGCGTTTTCCATGGTGAAGTACACGTACCCGTGGCCGTCCATCCGGGTGGTGTTCTCGGCGAACACGCGGACGATTTTCGGGTGACCTGTCGTGGACAACTACATTACCTCCCCCGGCGCGTGCCGCACCTGCTCGGCGGGCATTCCCTCCCGCCGGAACGCCCACGTTGGCAAACCTAGAACGACCAGACCATTCGCCGGTAGTGGAGCGCTACACCCTCGGCGGGCTCGGCTACGACACGGGAAGGTCCGGCCAGCCGGCCTGCCACCGCCGGCGCGGGGTACCCGGGCCCAGACGACGAAGGGCCCCGCCCGGGCGAAGGCACATCGCCCTACCCGGTGGGGCCCTCAAGGCTCACTGATGCGGCGGCTACCTCACGGTGTCGTCCGCAGGGTCACGTCCAGAGCCGATTCGATGGCGGAGATCCGGGTTGTCCAGCAGTCGTAGCCACCGAAAAGGTACAGCGGGTTCCCGAACAGGTCGACCGTTCCCGCATTGATCATTCCGTTCGCGATCGCACTCGAGGCCCCGGATTTCTGGTAGACGACGCCTCCGGAGTCCCCGTGATCGCAGATCGGGTCTCCCGGCAGGCTGAAGCGGAAGAGCCGGATGAAGTTCCAGCAGCCCTCGAGATAGCACTGGTAGTACGTGGTCGAGCTGACCCAGGCCCCGCAGTCGGAGAGCGTCGTCCTGCCGCCCAGGCACGCGTACTCATTGAGGGTGAGGTCGTGTTTGCCGACGACAGTCCTCACCGCCGGGAACCCAGGTGTCACATGAATTGTGTTCGTGTAGGACTGGCCGGCGGCGTACAACAGCTCGGCGTCGGCCGCAGGAAGGCCGTTGCGCACGACCGTTCCCACGATGTTCGCCCCGGAGTTCCAGGTTCCCTCTCCGCAGTGCCCGGCCGTCGCGGCCACCGGCGTTCCGTCGGTGTTGCGCACATAGGAGAAGTTCGAGGAGCAGCCGCCGGCCGGCGTCTCGATCGCCGCGTCGCCGAAGTGGGGTGAGGAGTCGCCCGTCCGCGCCCCCTGGAACGGAGCCGTTCTGCCCTGGCGAACCCTGGTGGTGTCACCGAGAGCCCGCCGCACTCTGGCCGGCTCGGGTGGGCTCGCGGTCACCAGGTCGATCGTCGCCGTCGCGGCGTCGATCGTGAATCCGTAGGAGCCCCTGATCCCGAGCGTGTTGGCCACAAGCCGCTTCACGGCCTCGTCGAGAGGCCCACGTGGATGGCAGCTCGCCCGGACCTGCGGGTGTATCGCCGGCGCCACCCTGGCCAGATCCGCCTCGAGTCGCGCCATGTAGTCACGTGAGGTGCCGCCTGAGTCGATCACGACGAGGATCCGCTTCCGGTCGTGATCCGGCACCGCTCCGAGGACCCTGGCCCCTTCCCGACCGAGGCGGCTGTTCAGCGCCCTCACAGCCTCCTGGCCCTTTTCTCCCGCCAGCCATTCCTCACCCTTCAGGTATCCGGCCCCGAGACGGGGTGACCCCACGAGCGCGGAGTTGTCCGGGCGGGCGCAGAGCGGATCCCCCACCCGTGATCCGGGATCGGCGGTGGCGGCGCCGCCCGATCCCGAGCCGAGTAGGGCGAAGGCCAGCGCCACCGACAACCCTAACGCGGCTAAACGAGCTCCAACTCCAGATCCAGGCAAGTTCCTCCCCCATTCACGACACGACAGAGCGCATTCATTGACGCAGAATCCGAGGCGCGACCATACCATGATCGACAGCTATGGCGCCCGTAGTGGACTGGACTTTCCTGGCCGGCTCCGGGAAGCCCGACCGAATCAGTAGCACGAATTCACACCGAAAGTTCTGGGCATTCTCAGCGCGAGCTCACACCGTCAGTTTTTCGTCAGTTTTTCCATGTGGCGATTCGCGCTGACGCCGGCCGCCCGAGCCGTCCCGTGCCGCCTCCCGCCAGCGCCGCGGCAAGCCTCCCCGACTGGTCGGCAGCCTGTCGCCGTCCCGCCCGTCGCCGTCTCGCTTGTCAGTCCAGCGCGGCTGGTGGCTGAACGTGGCCGGCGACCTCACCGAACGACAGGGTCTCGCCGTGGTGGCCCGGGGCGACGGCGGTGATGGTGACATGGTCACCGTCCTGCAGGAACACGCGGACGGATCCGTCCGGCAGCTCCAGCGGTTCCCGGCCGCCCCACGACAGCTCGATGAACGACCCACGCTGATCCCGGGCCGGGCCGGAGACCGTTCCGGAGGCGAACAGGTCGCCCGTTCGCAGCGAGGCGCCGTTGACCGTCAGATGCGCCAGCTGCTGGGCCGGCGTCCAGTACATGAGCCTGAAAGGCGGGCGGCTGACCAGGTGCCCGTTCAGCCGTACCTCCAGCCGGATGTCCAGGCCCCACGGCGCCGCCTCGGCGTCGTCGAGATAGGGCAGCGGCGTCACGTCCCGGCGCGGCGGCCGGACCCGGGCCGCCTCCAGCGCCGCGAGCGGCACCACCCACGGGGAGACCGAGGTGAGGAAGGACTTCCCCAGGAAGGGGCCGAGCGGCACGTACTCCCAGGCCTGCAGGTCACGCGCCGACCAGTCGTTGAGAAGACACACGCCGAACACGTGCCGGGGCAGGTCCGCCAGCGCCACCGGCCGCCCCGCCGGGGACGGGGCCCCCACGACGAACCCGATCTCCGCCTCGATGTCCAGCCGTTGCGACGGCCCGAAGTCGGGTCTGTCGTCCGCCGGGCCTCTGCGCTGGCCGCGGGGCCGGGTCACCGGCGTGCCCGAGACCACCACGGTCCCCGCGCGCCCGTGGTACCCGAGGGGCATGTGCAGCCAGTTGGGTGTCAGCGGCACACCGCCCGGGCGGAGGATCCGGCCGAGGTTCTCCGCGTGGTCCCGCGAGCTGTAGAAGTCGACGTAGTCCGCGATCTCGACCGGCAGGTGGAGGCGCGCCTCGTCGCGGGGCACGAGGTGTGGTTCGACGCGGGGGCGGTGGCGCTCGCCGGTCAGCCAGGCGACCAGATCGGCGCGCAGCGCCCGCCACCGCCGCGGCCCCTGGGCCATGAAGGCGTTCAGCGAACCGGTGCTGTGCACCGGATCGCCGGTGACACCGGTGAGATCGAGAATCTGGTCACCGATCGCGACGCCGCTGCGCGGCCTGTCGTCGCGGCCGGTGGAGAACACGCCGTACGGCAGGTTCTCCAGGCCGAACCCGCTGCCGGCAGGGATCTCCAGCCAGCTCGTGGCGAGTGGGCGCACGCTCATCCGGCGCCCGGAAAGGCCGTGGCCGGGCCCGCGCTCGTCGCGCCTTCCGCCCCCGCCCAGGTCCAGGCGTAGCCCGGGTCGTCGACGGCCAGCGCCCCCTCCCCCAGGCCGAGCGGACGGAACGTGTCCACCATGATCGCGAGCTCGTCGAAGAACTCGGCGCCGAGAGAACGCTCGACGGCGCCGGGCTGCGGACCGTGGGTGTGGCCGCCGGGATGCAGCGAGACCGAGCCGCGGCCGATCCCCGACCCCCGACGGGCCTCGTAGTCCCCGGCGACGTAGAACATCACCTCGTCCGAGTCGACGTTGGAGTGGTAGTACGGCACGGGGACCGACCGCGGGTGGTAGTCGACCTTGCGCGGCACGAAGGCGCAGATCACGAAGTCCCGGCCGGCGAAGACCTGGTGCACCGGCGGTGGCTGGTGCACCCGCCCGGTGATCGGTTCGAAGTCGGCGACGTTGAAGGCGTACGGGTACAGGCATCCGTCCCAGCCGACGACGTCGAAGGGGTGCTCGGGGAACACGTGCACCGTGCCCGCCAGCCCCTCCGGCCCGCCGGCCCGGTGGCGGACGTGGACCTCGACGTCCGTGCCGTCGGCGAGCATCGGTTCGGCCGGCGCCCGCAGGTCCCGCTCGCAGTACGGCGCCTGCTCCAGGAACTGGCCGTACCGGGTGAGGTACCGGCTCGGCGGCGCGATGTGGCTGGACGCATCGACCACGTACAGGCGCAGCGGATCCGGCCCGGTGGGCAGCCACCGGTGGATCACGCCGCGGGGCAGCACGACGAGGTCGCCGTGCCCCACCTCCAGGGCGCCGAACGACGTCTCCACCGTGGCGCCGCCGCCCTCGACGAAGGCGCACTCGTCCCCCACCGCGTCGCGGTAGTAGGGCGACGGCAGCGCGGCCACCACATACGAGATGCGGACGTCGCCGTTCCCCAGCAGCAGCCGCCGCCCGGTGACCGCGTCGACCGCCTTGTGCTCCTCGCCGGGGAAGAGCTCCGGCAGCCTCAGGTGCCGGGGCCGCAGCGGGCTGTTCGCGACCAGTGCCTGGTTCGGCAGCTCCCACGCTCGGGCGCCGGCGATCGCCGACGGGACGAAGCGGTGGTAGAGCAGCGACGAGTCGGCCGAGAACCCCTCCGTGCCGACGAGCTCCTCGCGGTACAGGCCTCCGTCGGGCCGGCGGAACTGGGTGTGCCGCTTCGGCGGGACGTCGCCCACCTGCCGGTAATAGGCCATCTGGGCACCTTCCTGCCTCATCGCCGCCGGTCATCCCTGCCAGTCGCCGGTCCCGGCTTTCCGTCAGAAGTTTCCGCGCTTCTCCTGCTCGCGTTCGATCGCCTCGAACAGCGCCTGGAAATTACCCTTTCCGAACCCGAGCGACCCGTGCCGCTCGATCAGCTCGAAGAAGACCGTCGGGCGGTCCACGGGTGGTTTCGTGAAGATCTGCAGGAGGTAGCCGTCCTCGTCCCGGTCGACCAGAATCCCCCGGCGGGAAAGCTCCTCGACGGGCACCCGGACCGAGCCGATGCGGGCTCGCAGCCGCGGGTCCTCGTAGTAGGAGGCCGGCGTCGGCAGAAATTCCACCCCTTCGGCGACCATCGCGTCATAGGTGGCGATGATGTCGTCCGTCGCCAGCGCCACATGCTGGGCACCGGGGCCGCCGTAGAACTCCAGGAACTCGTCGATCTGCGATTTCCGCCGCCCGGCCGCCGGCTCGTTGAGCGGGAACTTCACCCGGTGGTTTCCGCTGGCGACGACCTTGCTCATCAGCGCCGAGTACTCGGTGGCGATGTCGCCGCCGATGAACTCGGCCAGGTTCGTGAAGCCCATGACCCGGTTGTAGAACTCGACCCATCGGTCCATCCGGCCGAGCTCCACGTTGCCGACGACGTGGTCGACGGCCTGGAACAGCCGTTCCGGCGCGCCCGGGCGCCGGCGCACCGTCGAGGCCCGCGGCTCGTAGCCCGGCAGGTAGACGCCCTGGTAGCGCGAGCGGTCCACCAGCGTGTGCACGGTGTCCCCGTACGCCGCGATCGTGGCCATCCGCACGAGACCATGCTCGTCCCGGACGTCGTGCGGCTGCGCGACGACGGTCGCGCCCTGCGCCGCGGCGTGGCCGACGCACCGGTCGACATCCGGCACCTCGAGGGAGATGTCGACGATTCCGTCACCATGCCGCCGATGGTGCTCGACCAGCGGGCTGGCCGGGTCGTATGCGCCCTTGACCACGAAACGGGCCGCCCCGGACCGCAGCACATAGGCACGATGGTCGCGATTTCCGTTCTCCGGCCCCGAATAGGCCACCAGCTCCATCCCGAACGCCGACTGGAAGTAGTGCGCGGCCTGCACCGCGTTGCCGACGACCCAGATCAGCCCATCCCACCCGGAAACGGGGAAAGGGTCCGCGGACGAGTCGTACTCCACCAGACCAACCAGCCGCCCCAACTGCTCCACACTCAGATCAGCCAGGCGTTCCAGGTCATTAACAGCCTGATCGGATGGCATGTCGCCCCCTCACCATCGCGCTCCCCCGACAGGCCATCACGCCTCAGACGGGTTTTCAAGCGCCTCCCCCCGAGGCACCGCACGAGAAGGGCTCAGCCGATGTTCTTCAGGGCCTCGCGGCGTGAGAGAGGTGACAGGGCGTCCCCGCGGGCCGTGACGAAGCGGCGGACCTCGGTCGGGTTCGTCCAGGCATACTGGCGCAGCGCCCATCCGATGGCCTTGCGGATGAAGAAGTCACGGTCGTCGAGGTTGGCGTCGATGCAGGCGTACAGCAGGTCCAGGTCGGTCGCGGCCTTGAAGGACAGCTGGCAGATGATCGACGTCCGGCGCCGCCACAGGTCGCCGTCACGGCTCCACCGCAGCATCACGGGGCGGATCGCGGCGGGGTCCGCGGCGAGCAGCGGGCCGACCCGGCGGGAGGCGATCTCGTCGACGTAGTCCCACCAGGCACCGGTAGTGATCATTTCTTCGTAGAGGTCCAGCGTGTCCACGCGCTGGTAGGCGCGATAGGCACGGTGACCGGTCAGGTCGATCGCCGCATACCGCTCCTCGCGGTACTCCGCCTCCCGCCACAGCGCCTGGACGGTCGCCCTCCAGCTGGACTGGCTGGGCAGGGTCCGCTCGGCCAGGACGGGACGCAGCGCCCGTTCCCGGACGGGCTTCGGTACGCCGCGGAAGAGCATGTCCGACTTCATGTACGCCTGCATGGCCGGCGCCCTCGCCGGGTCGGCGGCGCCGGCGAGCGCCGCTCGCACCGCCGCGACCAGCTGACCGTCGGCCATCTCCGCACCCGTCTCGTTACGCGCCACGGTTGACATGCTGCCCGCCCCCACGGTGCGGCACGGCACGGCATCGCACTGCCCGGTCGGCGGGTGTCCGGTCCCCGACATCGGGCTCGCCAATGCCCACTACTTGACGATGCCGAGTACCAGGCTTAGCTTGCATCCATGGCGCCGACACATGATCCCCAACTTCTCAAGGGCGTCCTGTCACTGCTGTTGCTTCGGCTGCTCGCCGAGCATGAGTCGTACGGCTACGAGGTCGTTCAGCGGCTGCGGCAGCTCGGCCTGACGGACATCACCGAGGGCAGCGTGTATCCGGCGCTGGCCCGCCTGGAACGCGAGGGCCGGGTGGAGGCGCGGCTGGTCGCGTCCCGATCCGGCCCGGCCCGCAAGTACTACCGGCCGACCGCGGCCGGCACCGAGGCCCTGGCGGAAGGCACCGCGAGCTGGCTGTCACTGGCCGCGGTGGTCCATCCCACGCTCGTCCGCCCCCTCCCCGACCCACCCACCTCGACGGAGGACATCTGACATGGCCACATCACGGGGAACTCTCGACCGGCTGCGTGTCGAACGCGCCGTGTGGACGTTCGACGCCCGCCTGCAGGACCTGCCACGCAGATCCCGGATCGCCAAGCGGCGGGAGCTGCGCGACAACCTGTGGGCCGCCGCCGAGGATGTCGGCGCCCGGCAGGCCGTGCGTCAGCTCGGTGATCTGCGGGTCCTCGCGGCCGGCTATCTCTCCGCCGAATACGGCGAACTCACCCGGCGGCCGTCCTGGGGAGCCGCGGCGCTCACCATCTTCCTCGTCGAGGCGGTGATGACACTGCTAGCGCACGTCGGAAGAGTCGCCTTCGACGCCGGGATCACCGCGACCGACCCGCAGGCCACCGGCACCTTTCGCTGGAACGGGGTCCCCTACCTGATCAGCGACGAGACATTCACCTATCTCGACGGAACGCACACATCGGTTGGCGGAGCCTGGACGCCGCTGGTCTACGTGCTCATGCTCGGCGGAGCATTCGTCACCGGGCGCCTGTGGCGGCTGACAATCGCCTGGCGGCGGTACCAGACCCGACCGGTTGTCACTGATGATCAGAAGACCGGCGGTCAGGCGTGAGGCCCGGGCCGACGGGGGCGGCGCACCTGAGAACCGCCTCGCCGTATCGCCGCATCAGCACGATTCTCCCGGCCGTGGCGGTCTTCGTGATCGCTGTTGTCATCTCGCCGCTGCTCGCGGGCACCGCACCAGCGCTGGCCGGCACCGCACCAGCGCTGGCCGGCACCGCGACGCAGGGGGTTTCGACGCGGCGGGTTTCCGAGCCGGCTACATCGTCGAGGATCAGCCCCGATCTGCGCACACTGCTGAGCGACGTCACCGCCGCGGGCGTTCCCGGTGTCGTGGTCCGGGTGCAGGAGCACGACCGGATCCGCCAGGTCACCGCAGGCGTCACCGACCTGGCCACCGGTGCGCCTTTGCGACCGCAGGCCAAGGTGCGGATCGGCAGCATCACGAAGACGTTCGTCGCCACCGTGGCGCTCCAACTCGTCGGCGAGGGGCGCCTCACCCTCGACCGGCCCGTGGAACGCTGGCTACCGGGCCTGCTGCGCGACGGGAACAGGATCACCGTTCGGCAGTTGCTCAACCACACCAGCGGCCTGTTCGACTACACCGCCGACCCGAAACTGCTGGCCGGCATCACCGCGAACCGGGTCTTCGCCCCGGCGGAACTCGTGGCCATCGCCGAAACCCACCCGGGCTCCTTCGCACCCGGTACCGCCTGGGCTTACTCCAACACCAACTACATCGTCGCCGGCCTGCTCATCCAGTCGGTCACCCATCATTCACTCGGCGAGGAGCTCCACCGCCGGATCTTCCGGCCCCTGGGCCTGGCGGACACCTCATTTCCCACCGCCAGCGGGAACATACCCGGCTATCACGCCCACGGATACGTCCCGCCGGAATTCGTTCCCACGGCCGACGGCAGACCGTTCGACGTGACTGCGCTCAATCCGTCGCATGCCTGGGCAGCCGGCGCCATCGTCTCCACCGTCAAGGACGTGTCCCGCTTCTACCAGGCGCTGATGGGCGGCGAACTGCTCAGCGCCCGGATGCTCCAGCAGATGAAGAGCACCACCGTTGAGGACGCCGCCGACCCGGGCTTGCGCTATGGCCTCGGGATCGAACGGGTCTCCGACCGCTGCGGAGTGAACTGGGGCCACGGCGGCGCCATCTTCGGATACCAGGCAATGGCGTTCTGGAACGAGGACACCTCCCGTACGGTCACGATGGCCAGCACCATCTATCCCGCCCCACCGACCGCCGCGGCCGCACTCACAACGGCGGCCGATCAGGCCCTGTGCGGGACACCGCGCTCCTGACCGTGGAAGGGCCGGGGTCAGTTTCCGACGCCCAGGGAGGGCATGAGGGCGCTGGGGTACCGGTCGCCGCGGGCCGAGCCGGCCGGTACGGCCCTCTCGATTTCGGCGAGGTCGTCCGCGGTGAGCTTCAGGTCGAGGGCGGGCAGGGCCTCGGCCAGCCGCTCGCGGGTCCGGGCGCCGACCAGGGGCACGATGTCGTCGCCCTGGGCCGCCACCCAGGCGATCGCCAGCTGGGCGACGGTGGCGCCCTTCGCCGTCGCGACCTCGCGCAGCGCCTCCACCAGGGTGAGGTTGTGCTCCACGTTCCCGGTGGAGAACCGCGGGCTGTGGGCGCGGAAGTCGCCGGCACCGGCGACCTGGCCTGCGCGCCAGTGCCCGGAGATCAGGCCCCGGCAGAGGACTCCGTACGCGGTCAGGCCGATGCCCAGCTCCCGCAGCGTGGGCAGGACCTCCGCCTCCACCGCCCGGGACACCAGCGAGTACTCGATCTGCAGGTCGGCGATCGGATGGACGGCGTGCGCGCGGCGGATCGTCTCGGCGTCGACCTCGGAGAGGCCCACCTGCCGCACGTAGCCGGCGTCGATCATCTCCTTGACGGCCCCCACGGTCTCCTCGATCGGGACCGCGGGGTCGAGGCGGGCCGGCCGGTAGATGTCGATGTGGTCGGTGCCGAGCCTGGCCAGCGAGTAGGCCAGGAAGTTCCGGACCGCGTCGGGACGGCCGTCCTGCCCGAGGAATCGGCCGTCCGGCCCGCGCAGCCCGCCGAACTTGACGCTCAGCACATAGCTGTCGCGGTCCCGGCCACGTAGTGCCTCCTCGAGCAGAAGCTCGTTGTGGCCCATTCCGTAGAAGTCTCCGGTGTCGATCAGGGTGATGCCGGCGTCCAGGGCCGCGTGCACCGTGGCGATGCTCTCCGAGCGGTCGGACGCCCCGTAGGCGCCCGACATGCCCATCGCGCCCAGGCCCAGCGCGGCCACGGACGGTCCGGTGCTACCGAGAGTTCGTGTCTGCACTGTGCTCTCCTTCGTTCTCGGTCGGCCGCGAGCTTTCGTCGACCGTCGACCGTCGACCGCGGCTTTCGCTCCTCTCCACCTTGCGGCTGCCCCGACAGATCCGGGAGAGGAGTGTTCATCGTGGGAGTGTCACTCCCTGGCTCGACTCGCCCATCACCGCCGCACAGTGCCAACGATTCACCGCCGATAGGGGCAAACAGGACAGGGAGTCACTTGACATCCCGCAAGAAGCGAGGATTTCGGTTGCTACAGCAGCCACAATCCTCATTTCTTGCTCGACAGCAGAAGTAGCGGTGACAGCCCGAAGATCGGGATCCTGCCGCAGGCTCCCACACTGGTACAGATCCTGCACTTGTCACAGCCTGCCAGGCGGGGCTGTTGCCATCGGCGCCACCGCGACTGTCGGGAGGCGAGTAGCCCGCCCCGTTCCGGGAGCGATGTGGTGGCAGCCGGCACCGCGTTTGCTGTTTATCAACAGCAAACCGCCAGGGCCGAGCATCGGGAGCTGATGCGCACATTCACGGCTCGTTGTCGGCCGACTATCGGCTCCGCGATAGGTCCACAACCCGATTCCCGAACGGCGCCTCTTCGGCAGCGAAGCCGCGAGGATGTAACGACGGAAACGGTGCCCTGCACCGATGCTGACTCGGCCGTCCGGAGGCGTTGTGGACGTACGTGAGAACGCCCCGGCGTCCGGTTCGACGGGGCGGAACGCCAACGGGAATTCTCCCGTCGACGCAGGTAGCACGCGCCGGCCGGGAATCACGCCGACGCCTGGCAGGAATGTCGGCCCTGTTGGCGGCGGCCCCATTGACGGCGGTGGCCCTGTCGGCGGCGGTGGCCCTGTCGGCGGCGGTGGCCCTGTCGGCGGTGGCCGTGTTGACGGCGGTGGCGCGACCCACCCTGGCACCAAACCACTGCTTGCCACCGATCCCCGTGTGCTGGGGCGGTACCGGCTGCTCGGCCGGCTCGGCGCAGGTGGGATGGGGACCGTATATCTGGCCACTCCCCGCGCCGGCCAGGCCGGCGCCACCGCCACCGTCGGCGGCGCCAGCGACGTCAAGGCCGCCGCAGGCAACGTGCCCGACCGTCTGGTGGCGCTGAAGGTGATCCGGGCGGAGTTCGCGCAGCTGCCCGAGTACCGGTCCCGCTTCCGGCGTGAGGCCGACCTCGCCCGCCGGGTCGCGCGGTTCTGCACCGCCGAGGTGCTCGACGTCGTCGACCCGCCCGACGGCGCGCCCTACCTGGTCACCGAGTACGTGGCAGGGCCGACGCTGCACCAGGCGGTCGCCGCGAACGGACCGCTCGCGTCGGGTGATCTCGAACGTGTCGCGGTGAGCGTCGCGGCCGCCCTGACTGCCATCCACGGCGCGGGCCTCGTGCATCGGGACCTCAAGCCGTCGAATGTGCTGCTGTCGTCGCTCGGCCCGCGGGTGATCGATTTCGGCGTGGCGCTGGCCGCCGACAGCACATCCCAGGTCGGCGAGAGAATGGTCGGGACGCCGGCCTTCATGGCACCGGAGCAGGTGACCGGCACGGAGGTCACCGGCGCCGCCGACGTGTTCGCCTGGGGCGGCCTGGTGCTTTTCGCGGGGACCGGTCGCCTGCCGTTCGGGGACGGACCCTCGCCGGCGCAGATGTTCCGGGTCATGCACAGCGATCCGAACGTGGCCGGCCTGGACCCGGCGCTCACCGAGGTCGTGCGGGACGCGATGCGCCGCGACCCGCGCCGCCGCCCGAGTGCCGACGAGCTGCTGAGCCGCCTGGTGCGGCTGGGCGCGGTGCCGGCTCCGGGCGGCGGCGGGCTGATGCCGTCCCCGGCGGTGGCGGCGGCGGCCCGCGACAGCGCCTCCGACTGGCTCACCGACCTGGCCCTGGTCCCACCGGTAACGCCGGCCGCCGGCACGCCAGCGCCCGGCACGCCAGCG
>NZ_ADGX01000108.1 GCF_000177675.1 Parafrankia sp. EUN1f | reverse complement strand
GCCGCCACCCCAGCCCCAGCCCCACGCCACCGCCCCACGCCCCAACCCCAGCTGCGGCCCCAGCCCCATCCACCGCCGCCGCCGACGATCACGAAGACTCCCCGGGTGACGTCCCGGAACGAGCCCTGAGATGCAATCGCGGGCGCTTCGTACCTGGCCTTCATGACCTACCCCTTCCGTCCGAGTCTCGTACGTCCGGCTCCTGTTGATCCGGCCGCCGATTTGGTCCGGCGCTCCGAGCGCGCCTCGTCCGGCGCCTGCCGGACAATCCGTCCGCCCGCCCGGCCCATCGGAGTCAGGCGGATGGGAGCACCCGTCCGAGCCTCATCGTGCCCCGCCCCGGTTCAGTGACGGTTCAGTCACCCGACGCCCACCACACATCCACCCGGGTCCGGTTGGGAGGGACCGCGTAGCGGTACGCCGAACTACACGACCCGTGCCCTTGCCATGCCCGCGTCGGCGCCGCTGCGGTGGCCGCGGGGTCAGGAGTGCGCAGATGAAGAACTCGCCGACCATCGCCCGTCTCGTCCGCCGGACCGAGCAGTGGCGCCACGCCGGTCCCGAGAACGCACCGCCCAAGGAGGCTCCGGTGCTGCGGCCGAGGGCGTTGACGTCGGCCGACCTGATCGGGGACGGACGGCGACGACCCAAGGTGATCGTGGTCGGCAGCGGCTACGCCGGGCTCGGCGTGCTCCAGTACCTGGAGGCGCGGCTGCCGGCCCACGCCGCGGACCTCGCGCTCGTCTCCCCCGTGGACCATCTGCTCTACACGTCGCTGCTTCCGCAGGTGGCCGCCGGCGACATCGAGCCACGCCACCTCGCGGTCTCCGTCCGCGGGACGTTGCGCCGCACTGTGTCGCATCTGGGGCATGTGACCGAGATCGATCCCGCCGCGCGCAACGTCACCGTCCTGAGCCGCGCCGGCGTCCCGTTCACCCTGGCCTGGGACAGGCTGGTCCTCGCGCCCGGGGCGCACACGCGGACGTTCGACATCCCCGGCCTGGCCGAGCACGGCCTGGGGATGAAGAACCTCGCCGAGGCCGTCTTCCTGCGTGACCACGTGCTGCGCCAGATGGCCTACGCCGACGCGGCCGTGCACGAGGCCGAACGCCGGGCGCACTGCACCTTCGTCGTCGTCGGCGCCGGGTACACCGGCACGGAGCTGGCGGCGCAGATGCGGCGGTTCACCATGAAGGCGCTGGCGCAGTTCCCGCGGTTGCGGTCCGACCAGGTCCGCTGGCTGTTGCTCGACCTCGCCCCGAAGGTGCTGCCCGAGCTGGACGAGCACCTCGGTATCGGGGCGTCTCGGGTGCTGCGGGAGCGGGGGGTGGAGGTCCGGCTGAAGACATCGGTCCAGCAGGTGCGCCCCGACTCCGTCACGCTCACCAGCGGCGAGGTCATCGCGACCCACACCCTGGTCTGGTGCGCCGGTGTGACACCGAATCCGCTGGTGAGCTCGTTCGGCGCGGAGACCGTGCGGGGGCGGCTGGTCGTCGACGAACGGTTCCGGGTGCCGGGCCACGCCGGCATGTTCGCCCTGGGCGACGCGGCGGCCGTACCCGACTCGACCCGGGGCGGTGTTCCCGCGGGACAGACCGCGCAGAACGCCGTGCGGCAGGGCACGGCGGCGGGCCGCAACATCGCGGCGTCACTGGGCTACGGGGCGATGCACCCCTATCAGCACCGTGACCTGGGATTCGTCGTCGACCTCGGCGGGGCCGACGCGGTCGCCAACCCGGTGGGCCTGCGCCTTTCCGGCCTGCCGGCGGCGGTGGTCACCCGCGCCTACCACCTGCTCGCGCTGAAGGCGGGCACCAACCGGGCCTACGTCGCCGCGGACTGGCTCCTTGGTGCCCTGATGAAACCGCGGACGGTGCAGCTCGGTTTCCTGCCGCCGCCGCACGCGACGATCGCCCAGGTCGAGCAGACCGAGCTGTACCAGGCCTGACCCGATGTACCAAGGTCTGAGCCGATGTACCAAGGTCTGACCGCGAACGTCGGCCAGACCACGGGCCCGGATGACGGGCGGCAGGCGCAGGATGCCGGGCGGCGGACCGGTCCCGGCCCGCCGCCGGCTCACCCGGCTCACCCGGCTCACACCGGCGAACCCGATCAGGCCTTGGCGGCCTCGGCGCGGGCCAGCACACCGACGTCGGACTGGTCGGTGAACAGCCCGTCGATGCCGGCCTTCAGGTAGGCCACCTGCTCGTCGATGCCGCGGCCGAAGTCGCTCACGACGGTGCCCGAGCGCAGCTCGGCCGGCAGGAAGGAGTTCTCGGCCCGGAAGGTGTAGGGGTGCAGCAGCAGCCCCACCGCGTGCGCGTTCTTCACGAGCGCGGTCGGGGTGCCGAGCTTCCCGTCCACGACCGGGATGACCATGCTCTTCTCCGGCCCGATCCCGCCCGCGTAGCCCGCGATCTTCTTCAGGCCGTCCGGGGTGATCAGGTCCGCGTAGGTGCGCGGGTCACCGGCGGCGACCAGGTCGTAGGGGGCACCGCTGGCGCTCAGCAGCTGGACGACGTTCGTCCGCAGCCCCCTGCGGCGCAGGTCCTGCAGGTTCGTCGTCTCGAAGGACTGGACGAACACCGGCGCGGTGCGCGAGTTCAGGCCGTTGCGACTGAGCAGGTCCAGCAGCCGCTGCTCCAGGGGCAGCCCGGCCTTCTGGAAGTAGGTCGGGTGCTTGGTCTCCGGGTAGATGCCGATCTCCCGGTGCAGCTCCGCGGACAGGCGCTTGCGCAGCTCGATCACCTCGACGAGGGTCGGGATCTCGAAGCGCCCGTCGTACATCGTGTTCTCCTGCCGGATCGCTGGCAGGCGCTCCTTCGCGCGCAGCGTCTTGAGCTCGGCGAGGGTGAAGTCCTCGGTGAACCACCCGGTGACGGAGACGCCGTCGAGCAGCTTCGTCACGCGCCGGGAGGCGAACTCGGGGTGGTCCGCGACGTTCGTGGTGCCGCCGATCTCCGGCTCGTGCCGGCAGACCAGGTGACCGTCCTTGGTCGGCACCAGGTCCGGCTCGACGAAGTCAGCGCCCATCCGCGCGGCGAGCTCGTAGGAGGCCAGCGTGTGCTCCGGCCGGTAGCCCGACGCACCGCGGTGCCCGATCACCAGGATCCGGTTCCGGCTCTGCGACTGCCCGCCCGACGACGAGCCGCCACCCGACCCGGAAGACCCGGCCGAGGCGGCCGAGGCGGCCGACGCCGAGGCCACGACCAGCGGCGCGGCGGCGAGACCGGCGATGAGACCACGACGGCCCACGCCACGCCGGGGTTCCACCGACGGCTCGCCGGACCCGTCCGTGCCGGCAGCATCCAGCCCGCGAGGCTCCACAAATCCTCCAACGCGGCACCGGCGTCCGTCGCCGGCGGCGCGCCACCCAGCGAAGCAATCAAGGAAGACGAGGGAACGGATCAGACGTTTCCTTTCGTGGTCGGGCGGACGTCCAGTGCGCTAACCGATGCCGACGCACGGACAACGCGCTAACCCGGGGCGCCGGGAAAGCAATGATCAGGCGACGTTCCGGTGAACACCCGGCGCGCTGTCGCGGGGCCGACATCGAGCGCTTCGCCCGATGCATCACGATCACGCGGTGCGCCTGACCCGCGTGACCCGTGTGATCGGACCCGCGTTGGCGGTCCTGCTGCTGGCGGGCGTCGCCGCGCTCGCGATCGTGCCGCGGCTGCGCCCGGCCGGCGACGACAAGCTCGTGACCGTCCACGCGCTGGTCGGGTCGGAGAAGCGGTCGTTCCTGACCGACCCCGAGGTGGTCTCGGTGCTGGCCAGGGCCGGCTACCGGCTGGTCGTCGACACCGCCGGCAGCCGGGAGATCACGACCCGGACCGACCTCGACGCCTACGACCTCGTGTTCCCGGCGAACACCCCGCAGGCCGACCGCATCAAGCAGGCCCGGGGCCTGACCCGGTCGTACTCACCGTTCTACTCACCGATGGCGATCGCGACCTTCCGCCCGATCGCCGACCTGCTCGCCCGCGCCGGCGTGGTCCACACCGACGGCCCGGTGGCCACCTTCGACATGCATGCCTACCTGAAGCTGGTCCGCGACCATACGCGGTGGTCCGACCTGCCGGGAGCCGACGCCGTGT
Source organism: Parafrankia sp. EUN1f (assembly GCF_000177675.1). GTDB lineage: Bacteria > Actinomycetota > Actinomycetes > Frankiales > Frankiaceae > Parafrankia. Next base: position 25,012 of record NZ_ADGX01000108.1, on the reverse strand, counting down.
ACCCCACGGACCGCTCGGTGCTGATCGCCTCGACGGACGTCCGCACCTCGAACTCGGCGGCGCTCTACCTGGCCCTCGTCAGCTACGTGGCGAACGGCGACGAGGTGGTCACCGAACGCGCCACCGCCGAGCGGCAGGCCGAGTTCGCGGCGGGCCTGTTCGAACGCCAGGGCTACCTCGACAACTCGACCGCCGAGCCGTTCGACGAGTTCCTCGCCATGGGCATGGGGAAGGCGCCGATGGTGATGATCTACGAAGCGCAGTTCCTGGAACGGGTCCGGGCCGCCGACGGCTCGATCAGCCCCGACATGCTGCTGCTCTATCCCGAGCCGACCATCTTCGCCCGGCACACCGTCGTCCCGCTGACCGACGCCGGTGACGCGGTCGGGAAGCTCCTCTCCACCAGTCCGGACCTGGTCCGGCTGGCCATCCGCCACGGGTTCCGTCCCAGCGACCCGGCAGCCGCCGCGCAGGCGCGCGGGCAGGGCGCCGCGAACGCGGCCTCGGCGCCGCCCGAGCTGGTGAACACCGCCGAACCGCCCAGCCAGGAGATCTCCGACCTGATGATCGAACTCATCGCGGACGCCTACCGGACCGGCACCGGATGACGCGGCCCCGCATGATCCGGCAGCGCGCGAGCCGGCACCGCATGAACCAGCACAGCATGAACCGGCAGAACCAGAACCGGCACAACATGAACCGCCGCCGGCCGCGCGGCGCGCTCGTGCTGCTGATCGTCCTCGCCACCGCGGCCGCCGCGCTCGGCGCCTGCTCGGGGTCCGCCGGCACGGACCCCGATGATCCCGGCCGTGGCGGCGGCACGCTGCGCATCCTCGCCGGCTCCGAGCTGCGTGACCTCGACGGGCTGCTGGACGACTTCCGCCGCCAGACGGGCATCCAGGTCACCCTGGAGTACACCGGCACCCTCGACGCCGTCGACCGCATCACCGCCGGGACGACGGACGCCGACGCCGCCTGGCTCGCCTCCGACCGCTACCTGCGCCTGGCCCTCGGTGACGCCCCGGATCGCAGCCGCACCATCGTCGACCGCGCGACCACGATGATGTCCCCGGTGGTGCTCGGGGTCCGCAGCGATCTCGCGCGCCGGTTCGGCTGGGTCGACAACAAGGTGGTGACCTGGGCGGACGTCGCGCGGAAGGTCGCCACCGGCGAGTTCACCTTTGCGATGACCAGCCCGTCGTCGTCCAACTCGGGGTTCTCCGCCCTCGTCGGCGTCGCCGCCGCGCTCGCCGGCACGTCCGACGCGCTGACCCTGGACGACATCCACCCGGTCGCGCTGACGTCGTTCTTCGCCGGCCAGGTGCTCACCGCCGGAAGCTCCGGCTGGCTGACCGACGCGTTCGTCCGCTCGGCGACCCCGATCGGCGGGATGATCAACTACGAGTCGGAGATCCTCGCGCTGAACGCCGGGGCGCTGCGCGACGACCCGCTCACGATCATCTATCCCCGCGACGGCGTCATCACCGCGGACTACCCGCTGCAGCTCCTGCATGCCGACGCCGCCCACCGCGGCGCCTACGACCGGCTGGTCAGCTGGCTGCGCACACCCGACGTCCAGCGCCGGATCGCCACCACGACCTACCGGCGCCCGGCGACACCCGGTGTGCGCCTCGACCCGGCCCCGTGGCCGGCCCCCGAACTGCCCGCCCAGCTGCCGTTCCCCGCCACCAGCGAGATCGCCGACCATCTGCTCGCCGCATACCAGGACGAGTACCGCCGCCCCTCCCACGCGATCTTCGTCCTGGACGTCTCCCCCTCCATGCGGGGCGAGCGGCTGGAGCTGCTGCGCTCCACCCTGCGCGAGCTCGCCGGCACCGGAACGAGCACCGGAAGGGGCACCGGAACCGACGACACCCTGGAACAGCGGTTCGCCCGCTTCCGCGAACGTGAACGGGTCACCCTGATCACCTTCAGCGGGACGGTGCACGACACCCTGGAGTTCACCGTCAACGACCCGCAACCCGGATCGGCCGACCTCACCGCCATCTCCGCCGCAGCCGACGGCCTGACCCTGGGTTCGGGCACCGCGATCTACTCGGCGCTGGAGGCCGCCTACCGCTACGTCGCGGACAGCGCGGCCGCCCCGGCCGACGGCGTGGCCCCCCTCACCTCGATCGTGCTGATGACCGACGGGGAGAACAACCAGGGCACCACGGCCGACGCCTTCCACTCCTCCTATCTGGCCCTGCCGGATGCCGCCCGTTCGGTGCGGACCTTCACCGTGGTGTTCGGGGACGCCCGCGTCGACGAGATGCGGACCATCGCGGACTGGACCGGCGGCGCGATGTTCGACGCGCGGACGTCCTCACTCTCCGAGGCCTTTCGTGAAATACGCGGATATCAGTGAGCCTTTCCCGTCGTCGGCTCGGACCTGCCGCAACCCCGGCGGTGCCCCGTGAGATGGAAAAGGTTCAGTGAGCCTTTTCGGTCGTCGGCTCCGACCTACCGCACACCCGGCGGTGCCCCGTGAGATGGAAAAGGTTCAGTAGCCGGGCGCTGGCCTGGCTCGGGTCGGCCCGCAACACCGCCGGCTGTGTGGCGGCGCTGGGCGGCGTCGCGCTCGGCGCCACCGGCGTGCTGCCCGCCGGGTTGTGGCCGCTCGCGACCGCCGCCCTCTACGCCGCCGGCGCCCTGGCGATCCCCACCCGCGGACGTCCACAGCCACCCCCCGAGGCGCACCCCGCGCCCGAAGTACACGCAGGGTCAGAACCGCAAACCTCACCCGAACCGCACATCTCACCCGAACCGCACACCGCACCCGAACCGCACACCGCGCCAGAAGCACGGCCCTCACCCGAACCGATCCGCGCATCCGAACCGAATCCGTCGATGGCGGGGCCGCTCGGTGCCGGCGGCCCGGCCCACCTGCGGGTGGTCCTGGGCGAGCGGATCGCGGCGATGTCCGCGCAGGCCGTTCCCGTCGAAGCGGACCTGATGTACGCGGTCCGCGTTCTCGCGGACGCTGTCGAAGCCTTCCTCGATCTGCCGGAACCGGACCGCCGGCCCAGCCCGCACCGCACCCGCGCGGGCCGTGCCATCGAGCGCATCGTTCTCGATCATCTACCGCGGGTGCTCGACGAATACCTCGCGCTGCCCCGCCTCTACGCGACCCTGGGCCGGCGCGCCGACGGCCGCACGCCCCACCAGGTCGCACTCGAACAGGTCGCGCTGCTGTCGTCGACGGTCCACGCGATCACCGTGGCCGCCCGGAACGGCGACGCGCACCCGGGCGGCCTGGCGGGCGTCGTCGACGCCCAGGAGCGCCTGCTGGCCGGCGGGCGTTCAGGTCCGGGTCCCGGTTCAGGTCCGGGTCCCAGTTCGGGTTCGGGCCCCGGTTCGGGTTCGGGTCCCGGTTCGGGTCCGGCCGCGGATGGCCCGGTTCGCCCCGCCGGCTGACCCCGAACCCGGCCCACCGGTGCCGCCACGCGTGCATCACCCGGGCGGTGGCCTCCGCCGTGGGGCATGCTCCGAGACGATGGCCTCCGCAGTCGACACCAGCGCACCGGACCACGGACCGTTCCGTGCCGTGGTCGGCGCGCGGGTCAGCGCATCGGGTTGCCGCACCCCGGCGAGGAGGCGCGAACCGACATCGGGGATGATCACGGCACAAACACGCCTCAACCAACACGGCGCGGGTGGCGACAATGCCCCGACGCATCACTCTGGGACGGTGCCGGTGCGGATCCGTGATCGGGCAGGATGGTCACTGACAGTGCCGATCGGCGCGGGACGTGACCACACATGCTGATGACCTACCTGCTGGGCCTGGGTTCCGCGGTCTGCTTCGGTGTCGCCGCGGTCATCCAGCAGCGCGTCGCCTTCCATGCCCCTCCCGAGGACGTCCTGCGGCTGCGGCTGCTGCTGTGGCTCGTACGACGTCCGCTGTGGGACGCCGGTGTGCTCCTGTCCGCGGTCGGGACGTTCGCGGCGGCCGCGGCGCTGGCCCGGTCCACGGTCGCGTTCGTCGCGCCGCTGCAGGTCTGCCAGCTGCTCTTCGCACTGCCCCTGGCGGCGGTGTGGGCCCGCCGACGGGTGCCGAGGCGGGACTGGGCGGCCGCGATCGCCACGGCGCTGGGGCTGGGCACCTTCCTGTTCGCCGGGGACCCGCACCAGGGCGAGGTGGAGGCCGCGACCACCGTCGGCTGGCTGCTGACCGGCCTGTCGATCGGTGGCCTCGCGACCTGGGCGGTGCTGGGCACCCGCCGGCTGGACCCGGCGCGCCGTGCCACCCTGCTGGCCGGCGGCGCGGGCCTGCTGTCCGCCCTGCAGAGCGCGCTCGTGAGCGGTGTCGGCCGTCGCGTGGAGACCTCGGGCGTCGGTTCGATCGTCGGGTCCTGGGAGCTGTACGCGGTCGTCGTGGTCGCACTGACCAGCGGCCTGCTGCTGCAGAGCGCCTATGAGATGGCCCCGCTGCCGGCGTCGCTGCCGGCGGCGGTGACGCTGGAGCCCCTCGGCGGTGTCGCCATCGGCGTGTTCCTGCTCGGCGGCATGCTCCGTGTCAGCCCGCTCGCGGTGGTGGGTGAGATCGCGGGCCTCGCGATCATGATCGTCGGCGTTCGCGTCCTGGCCAGCTCGCCGCTGGTCACCGGGCAGATGTCCCGGCTGCGTGCGCGGACGTCGCAGGGCCAGCTCTCACGGCTCGAGGATCTGCTGCACCGCGACCTGGAGGTGCTGCGCGACGACCTGGCACGCGGGCGCCGCGCCAGCACCGACCGCGCCCAGCGTCGCCAGTACCGCCGCCTGCACCACGACCTCGACCGCATCCACTGCGAGCTGGCCCGGCTGGTCGACGACCGGGACCACCTCGATGCCCGCATCAACACGATGCGGGCGGCCAGTGCCGGTGTCGGTGCCGGCCGCCGTGCCCCCGGCACCACGGCCGCCGCCGACACGCGCGTCGCCGGCGGCACAGCCCCGGGCAGCACCGCCGGCGGCACCGCGGCCGGTGCGCTGCGTTCGGTGACGTCCTCGCCCCGGAACGGAACCAACGGGCAGGTCCGACGCTCGACGACCGGCCGCCCCTCCACCCGCGTCCCGCACGGCACCGGACCGGGCCTCGGCCCGGTGCCGCCACCCGGCGCCGGGACCGGTCCGGTGCCGATGCCGGTGCCCGCCGGATCGCTGTCGTCGCTGCCACCGGCCGGCCGCTCGCGGGCACGCGGCGGCGACGACGAACGGGCCCGCGCGCGGGCACGCAACGGGGACGGACGTGCCAGGGACCACACTCCCGGCCACCCGGCGGGACCGGACAACCGTGCCAACGGGCACCGCGAGGGCGATGGCGCCGGCCAGGCGGACGTCATCAGCGATCACGAGCTGGCGGCGTCCCAGCGCGCCCTCGACGCACGGGCGGACGCGCTCCTGGCCCAGGCCGAGGTGCTGTCGGCGAAGGCGGAGACGATGCTGCGCTCGCTCGCGTCGTAACGCCGCTCCCCTGGCCGGGGGGCGCTCCGACCTGGCGCAACACAGACCTCGGTCAGCGCAACACAGAAGACTAATTGTATGATGCACCCAACTTGCTGACTCCGGGCTTCAGGCACGCGAGTCGACCACAGGAAGAGCACCGCCCCATGGACGAAAAGACAGCCGCTGCCCCCACGGCGAACACCGGACGAGCCCCGGCGATCAGGACCACGGCGCAGGAGACCCCGTCGGACCGCGGGTACCAGGTCGCGCAGCTCGCCGACGACGTCGCCCGGCTGATCCGCGGGCTCGCCCGCGCCCGCAGTCAGTTCCTCGCCCGGGCACGGGATGACATGGAGTGGGCGGCCCAGATCCTGATCTCCTATCTGGCCGCCGGTGGCCCGATGCGCCTCGGCGCCCTCGCCGCCGCCGTCCAGTCGGATCCGTCCACGGTCAGCCGGCAGGTCGCCGCCCTGGTCCGGGACGGCTTCGTGGAGCGACGCGCCGATCCGGCCGACGGGCGGGCCGTGGTCCTGGATGTCACCGAGGCCGGCCGGCAGGTCCACCGGGACCACATCAGGGTGCGCAACGAGCGCTACGAGGAGATGCTCGCTGCCTGGAGCAGCGAGGACCTCGCCACCTTCGCGGCCCTGCTGCACCGCTTCGGCGACGCGATGGAGATCCACCAGCCCAGCTGGTCGGCCAGGCCACACCGGTCCGATGCCGACACCGAGACCGACACCTCGACAAGACCGGACCAGGAACAGGACGGCCGATCATGAGCTCAGCCGGCGCGACCTCCACCTCGGCCGTGCCCGCCACGCCTGGCGGGCCGAGCGGGCCAGGGGGGCCCGCCGCGCCGGCACCGGGAGCGCTCACCCATCGGCAGATCATGACCATCGTCACGGCGCTGCTGCTGGGCACGTTCCTCGCCGCGCTCGACCAGACGGTGGTCTCGACGGCCATCCGCAGCATCGGCGACGACCTGCACGGCCTGTCCGCCCAGGCCTGGGTGACCACCGCGTTCCTCATCACCTCGACGATCACCACGCCGCTCTACGGCAAGCTCTCGGACATCTACGGCCGCAAGCCGCTGTTCCTGATCGCGATCTCGATCTTCGTCGTCGGCTCCGTTCTGTGCGGGATGGCTTCCAGCATGTACGTGCTGGCCGGGTTCCGCGCCCTGCAGGGGCTCGGGGCCGGCGGCCTGTTCTCGCTCGCGATGTCGATCATGGCCGACATCGTGTCGCCGCAGCAGCGCCCGAAGTACATGGCCTACTTCATGGCGACGTTCGCGACGTCCAGCGTCGCCGGGCCGGTCATCGGCGGGTTCCTGGCCGGTCAGGACAGCGTGGCCGGGCTGGCCGGCTGGCGCTGGATCTTCTGGATCAACGTCCCGATCGGCCTGATCGCGCTGGTCGTCGTCAACCGGGTCCTGCGCGGGGGCGGGAAGCGGGGCAGCACCCGCATCGACTGGTGGGGCACCGTCGCGATCATCGCGGCGGTCGTGCCGCTCCTGCTCGTCGCCGAACGGGGCCGGGGCTGGGGCTGGGGCTCGGCCGTCTCCGTCAGCTGCTACGTGATCGGCGCCATCGGCCTGGCCGGGTTCGTCGTCGCCGAGCGGTACATGGGTGACGACGCGCTGATCCCGCTGCGGCTGTTCGGCGGCCGGACGTTCTCCGTCGGCACGGTGCTCTCGATCATCGTCGGAATCGGCATGTTCGGCGGGCTCGCCGTCGTCCCGCTCTACCTGCAGATCATCAAGGGGGCGTCCCCCACCGAGGCCGGCCTGCTGCTGCTGCCCATGATGGCCGGGGTCATGATCGCGTCGATGACCTCCGGGCGCCTGATCGCGAGGACCGGCCGCTACCGCGTCTACCCGCTCGTCGGCTTCTCGTGCATGGTCGCCGCACTCGGCCTGCTGTCGTTCGTCGGCGCGGACACACCGCTGTGGCGGACGGAGCTCGCCATGCTGCTGTTCGGCCTCGGACTGGGCCAGACCATGCAGACCCTCGTCGTGGCGATGCAGAACAGCGTCGCCCCGCGTGACATCGGCGTCGCGACCTCGTCGTCCACCTTCTTCCGGCAGATCGGTGGAACGCTCGGCACCGCGGTGTTCCTGTCGATCCTGTTCGGCGCGGCGCCCGAGCGGATCACCGACGCCTACCAGGCCGCCGCTGGCACCACCGCGTTCGGCGCGGCGGCCGCCGCGCACCCCGACCAGCTTCGCCAGGTGACGGCGAGCGGCTCACTGGACGACTCCGGCTTCCTCCAGGACATCGAGAAGGCCATCGCGCACCCGTTCATGGTCGGCTTCTCCGACGCGATGGACCTGGTCTTCCTGGTCGGCGCCGCGACCGTGGTGATCGGCGTGCTGATCGCGCTCTTCCTGCCCGAGGTGCCGCTGCGCACCATGTCGGGCCTGGAGGCCGCCCGAGCCGATGCCGCTGTCGCCGACGCGGCAACACCGGCCGCCCCCGTCACGACCCCCGGCTCGGCCGACGTGGAGATCATGATCCCCGAGCCGGCCGCCGGCAGTCCGCCGGAGACGGCCGCCGACGACGCCGCTGTCAGCGCCACCGCCCCCGCCCCGGCCGGCGCCCCGGTCGAGGTTGAGACCCAGGACGAGGCTGAGGGCGAGGCCCCGGACCACCCCCAGACCGAGTCCCAGGCTCAGGCCGGGACGGCTTCCTGATCCTGGCGCTGCTTCGCCCTTCCCAGGCTCTCCGCGAACATCGACGTGATGAACCAGTCCGGGAACTGGCGGACGAGACCGGCCGGACCGGTCAGCCGCACCTGCCCGCTCATCCGCAGCTCCCGGAAGGTGGCGACGCTCATCAGCCATCGGTGCATAGCCGAGGTCGGCCCCTCGATCACGAGGTCGGGCTCACGCGCGGGCTCTTCCTGGCACACGGTGACCACACCGTCGGCGATGTCCAACCAGCCCTGGGCCGCGCCGGGGCCGGTGAGCACCAGGTGGACCACGGTCCGCTCGGCTGGCAGCGCCCCGGGGTTCGCGCACTGGTGCAACCGCCACATCAGCGTCAGCCCGTCGCACTCCTCGTCCGTGGGATCGCCGAACGTCCACTCGGCGGCCCACTGGCCAAGGGACCACACCACGGACGACAACGCCGCGCCTGAGGCGGTCAGCGAGTAGCGCACCTGCTGACCCCGCGGCGCCTGCTCCTTCCACACCAGCCCGCGGCGCTCCAGCATGCGCAGCCGCTGGGACAGCAGCGTCCGGCTCAGCCTGGGCAGGCCACGGGCAATCTCGTTGAATCCCGTCGCACCTACGCTCAGTTCACGGATGACCAGCGGCGTCCACCGGTCACCAAGGATCTCCACTCCGACCGCGATCGGGCAGTACTCAACGTGGCCAGCCATACTCGAATGGTCCCATTGCAAAGACGTCAACGGGGGCGTCGATCCAGTTCCCGACAGCGCCACCAGTACGAGATCGATACTCGTCGACCCACTCCCCCGCGACGCATGCTTACCCCTGTCGCCGAGGTCCTCACGCATGGCGACCATCCGAGGGGAGCACAGCATGTCCACCACCCAGACCTCACCGGATCTGGCCGCGATCACCGCACGTCAGCAGAAGACGTGGTCCAGCGGAAACTTCGCGAGAATCGCCTCCCGCATCGTGCTCTCCAGCGAGCTGCTGGCCGACGCCGCCGATCTCCGCGCCGGCTGGCATGTCCTCGATGTGGCCTCCGGAACGGGAAACGCGGCCATCGCCGCGGCCCGGTCGGGTGCCCGGGTCATCGGCACCGACTACGTTCCCGAGCTGCTGCAGGACGCCGGCAGCCGCGCCCGCGCGGAGGGTCTCGACGTCGAGTTCCGGGTCGCCGACGCCCAGCACCTGCCGTTCGCGGACGACAGCTTCGACGCCGTGCTGAGCGTGTTCGGCTCGATGTTCGCCCCCGACCACCGCCGCACCGCCGCCGAGATGGTGCGGGTCACCCGCCCCGCGGGCACCATCGGCCTCGCGTCCTGGACGCCCGACGGCTTCATCGGCGACATGTTCCGGGTCATCTCCGCGCACGTCCCACCGCCGGCGGGCGTTGCGTCCCCGCTGCTGTGGGGCACCCGCGAGCATCTGAACGACCTTTTCGGCGGCGCGATCGGGAAAGCCGAGTCCGTCGAGCAGACCTGCACGTTCCGCTTCACCTCCGCCGAGGACTTCGTCGTGTTCTTCCGCCGCTGGTACGGGCCGACCCTGAAGGCGTTCGAAGCGCTCGACGAGGCCGGCCGTGACCAGCTCGCGGCCGAGCTGGCCGATCTGGCCCGACGCTGGGACCGGTACCGCGGCGCCGAGAGTGCCGTCGCCCTGCCGTCGACCTACCTGCAGACTGTGATCACGCTCCGCTAGCCCACGGCAGCACCACCGCGTCGGGGCGCGAGCCAGTGCCCCGGCAGACGTGGCACCAACACGACGGGCCGGACAGGCACGACGGGCCGGACAGGCAGGACGCCATCGCCCGTCACCCGCGGGCACATTTCAGAATCCATCGGATAGAACGGACATATTTCCGGGCCTTGTCGCCATTACGACAAAGGCGGTCTCACTGAAGAAGAAGGTCCCCGCGGCGTCGGCGGCGCGTAGCTGTTCCCGCCATAAGGCGATCTCCTCGACGGCGACACGCCCCCTGCCCGCCTCCGCGCAGCGGCGGACCGCTTCGGTCACCTCCCCAAGACGCAGTTCCGTCGCCTCGGACAATGTGGTGCGCACGCTGGTGACCGCATGTACTGATTCGAGGGTCAACCCGCTGTTCCGGACGAGCCCGGCCAGTCGTCGCCCCATCCAGGGATCGGCCGCGGCCATGTTGGCGTAGAGAACCGGCAGCTCCGCATATGTGAGCAGGAAACGGCGGGCGAGATCACGGTTCTCGATCGCCACCACAATCGTCTCGAAATCCGTGTGGGCGACAACCGCCCGTCCTCCCGGCCGCAGGATGCGGGCGACCTCACGGAGCAGCGCGGCCGGCTCGACCAGACATTCCAAGGTGTTGTGCGAGACGGCGACGTCGAACGCACCGTCCGCGAAGGGCAAAGGCCTGCTCAGGTCATGGCGGACGACCCGGCCGGCCGGCAGCCGAGCGGCCAGCGCGGCCAGCGCGGCCTCGTCGACATCGACGGCAGTCAGGGAAACACCCGCTCCCGCGAGCCGGGCATCGATCTCTACCAGCGTGTCGCCAGTTCCGGCCCCCAGGTCGACGACAGCGCCCACGTTCCAGCCAGACACAAGATCTGCGACCAGACCGTGAACCGGGGTCTCCCTGACCGCGGTCCGCCCCTCGCGCACAGCTCCACACCCCCTCTGGACCAGCTGACGGGGCCCGCTGCCCGCCACCGATGAGTTCCGCCGGCCCGCCTGGTCTACCAGGACGTACCCGTCGCGCGATCGACCTGGAGACCCATCGTGACCACTCCCGCACACCCGGGCCGCATGCTGTTCGTGAGCATCCCCGTCGCGGACCTCGAGCGCAGCAAGGAATTCTTCGCGAAGCTCGGGTTCGGCTTCAACCCGAGCTTCACCGACGAGACCGCCGCCTGCATGCTGGTCGGCGAGCAGGCCAGCGTGATGCTGGTCAGCCACCAGAAGTTCACGGAGCTCTCGAAGCTGCCGATGGCCGATCCCGCCACGCACACGCTGGCGCTCTACTGCTTCAGCGTCTCGTCTCGCGGGGAGGTCGACGCGGTCGCCGAGGCCGCGCTGGCCGCGGGTGGCGTCGAGGCGGACCCTCTGGAGGACCACGGCTTCATGTGCTCGCGCAGCTTCTTCGACCTGGACGGCCACGGCTGGCAGGTCATGTGGATCGATCCGGCGGCAGCGCAGAAGGGCCCCGAGGAGTTCGCGACCTCGACGCGGGACGCCGGCCTGACCTGACACCGGCGCAGGCCGGCACCGCCCGCCCCTCTCCGGGAAGCGGCGCGGCGCCGGCCTGCCTTCGCCCGGGCCGCCGGCGGACCACGATGGGCGGATAGACATAGCCGCAGCGGTCGCGAGTCGCCGTCGTCCTATCCTGTGCGGATGCGGGAGTCCACGACGAGTCATGAACAGCCAGCGCGCGGCTTCGAGCTGATCTGCGAGATCGAACCGCCGACCCGGCCGGACCTGACCCACGCGCGCCATCAGATCGGTGTGCTGAGCCCCGTCGCCGACGCGTTCCTGATCCCCGACAACCACATCGGGCGGGCGACCGTGTCGAGCATCGCTGTCGCCCACGAGGTGCAGACGATGGGGGGACGCAGCATCGCCTGTGTGAACTCCCGTGACCGTAACCTGCTCGGCTTCCGTCGCGACCTGCTCACCGCGGCGGCCTACGGCGTCGAGGAGTTCCTGTTCGTCCGCGGCGACAAGCCCAGCGCCGGGAACCGGACGGGCGACCTGACGGTGCGCGCGATGATCGATGAGGCCCGCGCGGCCGGCGAGGATCCGGTCTTCGCGGACATGCCGGCGTTCCGGGTCGGAGCCGCGGCCGGTCTGCGGCCGTTGCCCGCCTGGAAGCAGGCTGTCGACTTTCTGTTCGTGCAGGTCAGCTACTCGGTGGACGCCCTGCTGCGCTGGCGCGACGCCCACCCGGTCGAACTGCCGGTCTACGCCGGCGTGATGGTTCTCGCGAGCGCTGGAATGGCCCGCCGCCTCGCCGCGACGATCCCCGACATCGACATCCCCGACGACCTCGTCCAGGCCGTCGAACGAGACCGGGCGGCCGGGGTCGAAGCGGCCTGCGACCAGGTGCTACAGCTACGCGACAGCGGTGCCTTCGCCGGTGTGCACCTCGTACCGGTCAGCCGCTACCGCCAGGTCGCCACCAGGCTTGAAGATCTTCTCTGACTCCCCGGTTGGATCAGTCCGCGGCCTTCGCTCCCCCGATACCTCGTGGCGCGGGCTTGCATGCCTCGAACCCCGCCAGCCGACCGCTTCCGACGGTTCCTGACCTCGATTCACCGCGGTCAGCCCGTGTGCAGGATCCGCAGGGCGCGCGCGGAGAGCATCGCGACGCTTCTGCCGCGCGACGCCATCCGCTCGTCGGTGGACTCCCCGCGGGCGTAGCGCGCGTAGAGCTGCTGGCGGATGATCGCGATCCGCCAGCAGGCGAACGCCTCGTACCAGCCGACAGCGGCGAGGTCGAGGTCGCTGCGCGCCGCGTAGCGGTCGACCACCTCACGGCGGGTCGGCAGTCCCAGCGTTTCCATGCCGGGGTCGTGCGCCGCGTGGTCGTCATCGGTGTCGGTGGGATCGGGCCAGTAGTTCAGCAGGGTGCCGAGGTCGACCAGCGGGTCGGCGAGGGTGGTCATGTCCCAGTCGAAGACGGACGCGACCCGCCCGGGGCTGCCCGGGAGGAACTGGCAGTTGTTGATTTTGAAGTCGTTGTGCACGAGGGCCGCGGCCTGGCTGACCGGCAGGCGCTCGGCGAGCAGATCGGCCGCGGCCGTCATCGCGGCGTCGTGCGCCCGGTCGGCCCACGGCGCGACGCGCCCCCAACGGTCACGCCAACCGGACAGCTGCCGTTCGAGGAATCCGTCCGGGCGCCCGAGCCGGTCCAGGCCACAGGCGGCCGGGTCTACCGTGTGCAGGTCCGCGAGGGCGTCCACGGTGGCGAGGCCAAGGTTGTGGGCCACGGCGGGCCCGCCGAGCTCGTCGGGTATCACACCCCACACCACGATGCCGGAGCGATACTGCGAGACCATGAACTCGCTGCCGGCGACCTCTGTGTCGTCGCAGAGCAGGAACGCCCGCGGCGCGCGGTCATAGCCCTGCCACAGCTGGGACAGCACCCGGTACTCACGCCGCATGTCGTGGGCCCCGGGCGCGATCACGCCGAACGGCGGGCGGCGCAGGACGAACCGGTGGTCACCGAAGCGCACCAGGTAGGTGAGATTCGCCGCCCCGTTCGGGAACTGCAGCACGTCCATCGGCCCGTCCACACCCAGCCGCGGGGCGAGGTAGTCCCTGATCCGTCCCCAGGGCAGGTCCTGGCCGGGACGGACCGGTGCGACCTCGGGCGGGATGCCGACGGCGGGGTCGGTCATCGGTCCGCTTCCGGGAGGCCCTCGCTCGCGGGCCGGTGCGGGTCGCGCAGCCTAGCCGGCATGGACGGCCCGTTCGATCCGCTCGGCGAACTGTTCGCGCGCGGCGGCACGGCGAGCGGGCAGGTGACCGGACGGGAACAACCCCGCGGCCGGCTCGTGCTCCGCCAGCAGTGAGCGCGCCAGGTTTGTCTTGTGGATCTCGGTAGCGCCGTCGGCGAGGCCCATCTGGAAGCTCTCCAGCACCCAGGCCCCGAACGGCATCTCGTCGGAGATCCCCAGCGAGCCGTGGATCTGCAGGGCCCTCGCGGCGACGTCGTGAAGAACCTTCGGCATCGCCGCCTTGACCGCGGAGATGTCGGCGCGCACACGGTTGTAGTCGTTGTAGCGGTCGATACGCCAGGCGGTACGCAACACGAGCAGGCGGAACTGCTCGATCTCGATCCACGAGTCGGCGATCATCGCCTGCACCAGTTGCTTGCGGGCCAGCGGCTCGCCCTTGGTGACACGGCTGAGCGCCCGCTCGCACATCATCGCGAACGCCTCACGCACCAGCCCGACCGTTCGCATCGCGTGGTGGATCCGGCCACCACCCAGCCGGGTCTGCGCGACGGCGAACCCCTGCCCACGCCCACCGAGCATGTGATCGGCCGGAACGCGCACATCCTCGTAGCGGATGTAGGCGTGTGCCCCGTCCTCGGCGCCCTGACCTGCGACGGCCACATTGCGCACGATCGTGATGCCGGGTGTGTCCGCCGGCACGACGAACATCGACTGGCGTCGGTGTGGCCCGGCGTCCGGTTCGGTCACCGCCAGGACGATCAGGAACGACGCGTACCGGGCGTGGCTGGAGAACCACTTCTCACCGTTGATCACCCACTCGCCGCCGTGCAGCTCGGCGCGGGTGACGAACTGGGTCGGGTCACTGCCGCCCTGCGGCTCCGTCATGGAGAACGCTGACACGATCCGGCCGTCGACCAGCGGCTCGAGATAGCGCTTCCTGAGCACGTCGGTGCCGAAGCGGGCGAGGATCTCCGCGTTGCCGGAGTCGGGTGACTGGCAGCCGAAGACCACCGGCGCCGTGTGCGACCGGCCGAGGATCTCGTTCATCAGCGCGAGCTTGAGCTGGCCGTACCCGGGGCCGCCGAGTTCCGGGCCGAGGTGGCAGGCCCACAGCCCGCGCTCGCGCACCTTGGCCTGCAAGGGTGGAATCAGCTCCGCCCGCAGCGGGTCCCGGATGTCGCGCGCGTTCGAGACCAGCATGTCGACCGGCTGTACCTCGGCACGCACGAACCAGTCGATCCAGTCGAGCTCGGCCTGGAAGTCGGGATCCGTCTCAAAGTCCCAGCCCATGCACACTCCGCTTTTCTCGTTCGTGAGGTGTCAGAACAGAACCCGATCCACGCCGATGACCACGACGACGGCGCGAACAACCACGGGGCACTCAGCCGCCGGGCCGTCGAGCATGCCCACGACAGCACGCATCGCAGAGCCGGCCACCACAGCCGCCTCGTCGCCAGGCCGACCGGCCATGGGCCCCACCCCCCGTGCCGGACGGCGCCCACCGGTCTGCGAATGAAGCCGACTCGATGCTAATCGACCGCTCAGCACGATGCGCGGATTCGCCTCCAGGCCAGGCCGGAGGACTGATGAGGGCGAGGCTTGAGTGGTCGGCGACCTCGCATCCCACGCGGGCACGATCGCGCCGCGGCGCGCTCGCAGGTCCGGCGCCGAGGCGCCACCAGGGAGAATTCTCGGGCGTCAGGACTGCGACCGCATGGAACGCCTTGACCGTTCGACAGACAGCTGCTAAACCATCGTTCAGTACGGTCGGTCGCAGCAGTCCCTGTCCTGGAGCAGCGGAGTCGATCAACGGCTCTTTTTCAGCATGCGCGGAGCAGCCCCTCCAGACCGGGTCGGGTTGACGCCGGGGCTTCTCCCGCACCGCGGTCAAGATCGTAATTGGAGGAGGGACTGCTTTGGCTCAGCGTGTCGTCACACAGGGCATGTTCGACTGGCCGTCGCAGGCGCCCCGGCTCATCGGATCGACGTGCCAGGTCCACGCGGCCATGACCTTCGTTCGGCGCAGCGGCCTGCACAACCACGGCGTCCCGCACGTCATCGAGCGGATCGGCCTGTGAGCGCGACAGGGCAGTCCGCCGTGGCGCTGGTGCCCGAGGGGTTCGTCCCGCCGGTCGATGCCGAGACCGTGACCGTCGAGGAGTTCCGAACCGCGGCCGGCGCCTGGCTCGACGAGCACGCGACCGAGCTGGCCAAACCCATGGACGATCACTCTCTCGACGCGGAGATCGCCCAGCTGAGCAGGATCCGCCGCGCGCTCCACGACGCGGGCTGGATGCGCTACGGCTGGCCGGTCGAGGCCGGCGGCCTCGGCGGTCCGGGCATTCTGCGGGCGGTGCTCGGCGAGCAGATCGCCGAGCGAGACCTCACCGACGCGACCAACTTCTCCCTGGTCGAGGTACTGGCCCCGACGATGATCTCGTACGCGAGCCCGGAGCTGGCCGCGCAGATGCTGCCCCTGCTGCTGTCCGGGCGCGAGCACTGGTGCCAGGGGTTCTCCGAGCCCGGCTCCGGCTCCGACCTCGCGTCGCTGAACACCCGCGCCGTGCGGCGCGAGGACGGCGACTGGGTGGTCAACGGCCAGAAGGTGTGGACCTCGCTCGCCCAGTACGCGCGGCGCTGCATCCTGCTCACCCGGACCGGTCCAGGCCACGGCGGAATCACCGCGTTCTTCGTCGACATGGACACCCCCGGGATCACCGTCCGCCCGCTGCGCACCATGCACGGCGTGGACGAGTTCGCCGAGGTGTTCTTCGACGATGTCGTCGTGCCGAACGCGCGGATGCTCGGCAACCCCGGCGACGGCTGGAGACTCGCGAACGACCTGCTCCCGTACGAGCGGTCCACCTGCTTCTGGCACCGGATCACCTACCTCTTCACCCGGCTCGACCTGCTGCTGGCGGACGTCGAGAAGCAGGAGACCGAGCCGTCGGCGACAACCGACGCCGCGCTCGGTGCCGCCTACCTGGCGCTGCACACGATCCGCAGCCGATCACGCGACACGCAGCGCCGGCTCGCCGCCGGTGAGCGCCTCGGCCCGGAGACGTCCGTCGACAAGATCCTGCTGGCGACAGCGGACCAGAAGCTGTTCGACACCGCGCGCGACGTCCTGCCCGGCGCCGTCGAGCTGACCGACACGCACTGGCGCACGGAGTACCTGTACTCGCGGGCCGCGACCATCTACGGCGGCACCGCCGAGATCCAGCGCAACATCGTCGCCCGCCGGCTCCTCGACCTGGGCAGGGAGTAGCCATGGACGCGGCGGAACGGAGACTGCTCGCCAGCGCACTACGCCGGACCGTGACCGATGCGGCGCCCGGAGCCGCACTGGAGACGGCGCTGGCCGAGTTCGGCTGACCTTCTCATTGAGGCGAGCGAGACCGCCATCCCGCGAACTCACCCGCGAGGCCGGCGCCCTCATCCGCGCCCAGCGCACCGCCCCCCGGCTGGCCCAGTTGTAGCCGAACGGCTCGGGCCGACCGGCGTGCCGGCTGACACGGCCGGTGGCATGCCGGCTGGGTGACCAGACGTCTGCGCCGGGTCGTCGATCTGCGTTCACGCGATGAGTTGTGCGCAAATGGTGAATATGTGGTTCCACCCGCCCGGCCGACCCGGCCGCCGATCACACGCAGGCACCTTCTCGCGATCGCCCGCTCCACCCTCACCGTCAGCGGCCTACGCGCCTACAGGTTCCTCGCGCAGCCTCCACAGCGCAGACGCGGGGGCACCCGAGATGGATCAGACCAGATCATCAACGACAGACGGATACATCAACGTAAAGACTATCCGAAACGGATAGATTGATGGCCCGTTGTCATCTTGTCAACCCGAAGGATGATCGGACTCTGTTCACATCGCAAGGCGACGCCTGTGGCGGCGAATCCGCGCACACTGGGGGCACGCAGCACCCCTGACGGGCCATCCCGCGATCGACACGCCAGGGCACAGCAGACCAGGGCACCGCGAACCAGGACCCAAACCGCACCGGAGCAGACCCGATCCGGCCCCGGTCAACACCGGGCGAGATCATGTCTGCCCAGGTCAGACGAGATCGGTGGCCGGTCGGCCGGCCAGCGGACATGCTGATCGGCTGGACGGCAACCGTCATGCCCGACCGGTGCCGCGTGCCGTTACGCCAGCACGTACAAGGACCCGCAGGAAGCAGGAGGAGGACAGGTGTCGACGCAGTTCCCGACCCCACAGGATTCGATGTCTCCCGCCGGGCCGGGTGAGCCGGTCATCGCGCTGCCCTCCACCTCCGACTCGCGGCTCGCCCGGCAGCTCGGGTTCATCCTGGAGATCGACAAGCTCAAGTCGGTGCTGCGCCGCAGCCGCCTGGCCGACGACTCGCGTGCGGAGAACGATGCCGAGCATTCCTGGCATCTGGCGATGATGGCCGTGGTGCTCGGCGAGTACGCCGACGAGGAGGTCGACACCGGCCGGGTGCTGCGCATGCTGCTCGTCCATGATCTCGTGGAGATCTACGCGGGCGACACCTTCGTCTACGACCAGGCCGCGATCGCCGAGCAGGAGGCCCGGGAGAAGGCCGCTGCCGACCGGCTCTTCCCGCTGCTTCCCCGCGATCAGGCGGTCCAGCTGCGCTCGCTGTGGGAGGAGTTCGAGGCGCGGCGCACACCCGACGCGCGCTTCGCCCGCGCGCTGGACCGGCTGCAGCCGCTGATCCTCAACTACGTGACCGGCGGCGGGAGCTGGCAGACGCACGGGGTCCGCGCCCAGGACGTGCTCGCCCACCAGCGAGTCGTCTCCGAGGGCTCGCTCGCCCTGTGGGAGTACATCAACCAGCTGGTAGGGGACGCCGTCCGCCGCGGCTACCTCGCGGCCTGACCAACTGACCGACCAGGCCGCCTGACCGGCAGGTCAGCGGCCGGCTCACCGCCAGGTAAACGGTCGGCTCACCGCAAGGCCGGCGGCTGGCTCACCGGCAGGCCGCCTGGCTCAGAGCTGGACGCGGCTGGTCGCCAGGTGGGCGAGCATCGCCTGGTTGGCGGCCCAGCCGTCCGGGAACCTGACCGGCTCGCCGAGATGCACCGGGTCGCTGGTCGGGTGGGCGTCGAGCAGTTCCCGGATGCCGGCGCGGGCGACCACGAGGCAGGCCTGCCGATGCCTGGACGCCAGCACGCACAGCCGGCCCGCCTCCAGGTGGAAGGCGGTGGCGTCCCGCCGGCCGGACAGCGGGTGCAGCACCACGGTGATCTCGTACTCCCGGCCCTGCAGCCGGTTCGCCGTGTCCACCACGACCTGGCCGTCCCAGCCCGCAGAACCGGGCCCGGCACCGGACGCACCGAACGCACCGGCCCCAGAGCCGGAGCCGGCCGCGGGATGATCCGCGTCCCCTTCGGTCGCGGCGAGGCCGCCGAGCGCGGCGCGGATGGCGACCACCTGGTCCCGGTGCGCGGCGCCGACGGCGATCCGGCCCGGGGTGATCCGCGTCCGCTCGCCGCCCGACGTCGCCAGGGTGCCCCGCTCGAGGATCCGTCGAGTGAGCTGCGCGACCGCCGCGACGGCTTCCGCGTCGGTCCGCATGGTGTGGCGGGCCGGCAGCTCCAGCAGGCCCCAGCCGGTCGTGGCGGCGACGTCGAGGACGTCGTCGACGGGGCTTTCGGCGGGTCCGGGCACCACCAGCCCGCGCTCACCGAAACCGGTACCTGTCCGAAAGCCGGTGAAGGGGTAGAAGGCGTCCGCGACGACGTCCTGGGCTGTGCGTGGCAGCCGCCAGGACACGGGCAGGCGATGCACCGGCAGGTCGGGGTTGTTGCGCTGCAGCACCGCCACGGCGCTCTGCATCGGGTTCCAGACCAGCCCGTGCCAGCGGTCGCCCGTGACCGTGGAGAACGGGTCGAGCTGGCCGGGGTCGCCGACGAACAGGGCGCGCTCGAAGCGTGCGGCGATGGCCAGCAGCGTGTCGGAGCGCATCTGGTAGGCCTCGTCGACGATCGCCCACGGCCAGGTTCCCTCACGTACATAGGCCCATTTCGCCGCGGTCGAGATCGTCACCTCGGGCTCGCCGAGGCTGTCGACGTCGCTGGCGGTGACGACGTTGGACAGGCCGGCCAGGCGGGCCGACGGAAGGTAGCCGGTGCGGCCGAGACGTCCGATGCGGGCGGCGGGCAGCTCGTCGGCCAGCCGGGCCGAGAGCCGTTCGACCAGGTCGTCGACCTGTTCGTTGGTCTGGGCGACGATCATCAGCGGGGCACCGGAGGCGGCGAGGACCGCCGCCGTCCGCACGACCAGGGTGGACTTCCCCGCTCCGGGCGGCGAGTCGACGATGACGCCGCGATGCCGGCCGGCGCGCAGGTCGTCCAGGATGGCGAGGGTGACCGCCTCGGCCTGCGCCGCCGGCGAGAGCCCGGCGGATCCGGCGGATCCGGCGGATCCGGCGAGCCCGGCGATCTCCCCGACAGCGCTCACTCCCAGGCCTCCGCGGTGTCCTTCTCGGTCGGTTCGTAGGGTTCGGGCGGGCCGCCGTGCGTCCAGGGGGTGTCGGCGGTGTCCGGCATCGGGGCGGAGCGCACACCGTCCGCGAGGACCGCGCTGTAGCAGAGCGACTCGCCGACCTCCGCCACCGTGCCGGGCGCCGGGACCGCCGACCGGCCCATGCCGCTGCGCGCCTCCAGGGTGATCAGCAGGCCACCACCCTCGGGCGGGATGTCGATCGCCTCGATGACGCATTCCTGCCTGCGGCGGCTGCTCGCGACGACCTTGGCTCCGACGGTGAGCCGGATCGGGTCCTCGGTGCGCACCGTGAGCAGCGGACGGGTCACCAGGCGGCCCTTGCCCCGCCCGTTCGGGATGCGGCGGTCCCGCTCGACGGCGACGACGGTGCCGCTGAAGGCCTCGCCGGTCACCCGGTGCTGCGCCATGACCAGCGGGTCGTCGAAGGCACGGTCGGCGTCGTAGGCGGCCTGTGCCTGCTCGATCCGGTTCAGCCGGCGCGCGGCGGTGACCGCGCCGTCCCGGCGGGCCTGCGGGAGCCCTTCTTCGACCATGTAGGTGTGGAAGCCGGTGTAACGGGCGCGGTCGGTCTCCCAGCGTGCCGGTACGGAGGCCCCGGGGGGCAGGCCGTCGAGCAGGTCGAGGGCACGCCAGACGAGGTCCCAGGTCGGCTGGAGCTGGGTGCGCAGCAGGTTCTCCAGGCGGGTCACCGCGCGCGCGACGCCGGCCGACCCCGCCGCCGGGTCGGCGGCGGCCGCCGCGACGGCCGTGTCGTAGGCCGCGATCGCGGGCGCGAGCTGCTCGGTGTCGAAGCCGGGGTCGGTGGTGGGCCCGGCCGGCGGGCAGTGCCGGGGGTCCTCGGCCAGCCGGGCGGCAGCGGCCCCACGCAGGCCCGGCGGTGGGTCGATCCATCCCAGCAGCGCGGCGAGGTTCGCGTCCTCCAGCGCGCTCTGCCCGGTGGCCCAGTGCAGGCCGAGCAGGTCGGTGACCGCGAGCATCAGCGAGGACCCTGGGATCTCGGCCCGCTCGGCGAAGAACGTCAGCCAACGACCCAGCACGGGCACATTCGGCGCGACCGCATACTCGCCTTCCGTCGAGCGGAAGCGGGTCGACCGGGCGAACAGCCGGACGAACTCGACGCCGGCCGGGTTGGGCACGATGAGCTGCGGCGCGTCGAGGGACCGTGGCCCGCTGGTGAGCTCCTCGGTCGCCGCCGCGAAGCCCAGGACGTGCGGCAGCATGATCTGGGCAAGCTGGTCGGCGAACGCGAAGCGCAGGTCCCGGTTCCGGGGCTGGGCCACCACGAGCAGCGTGGCCTCGTCCCACGCGGTGCCGACCATCGCGGCGAGCGGGGCGTTCGCCTCCCCCGCCAACGTCAGCGGCACGAGGACGAACGGGCGCGCCGACAGGTGCGCATGGCGCACGGTCGCCGTCGGCGCCGCGGTCCCTGTCGCCACCGCGAGCGCCCGGGCGTACGAGCTGATCGCCGTCACCCGTGCTCACCACCGGAAACCGAAGCCGAAGCCGAAGCGGGAACCGGATGCGAAGCCGACAACGAGGCCTGAAGCTGAGCCGGGGCCGGAAGCGGAGCCAGCGGCGGGGCGAGGGCCTGCCCGGCCGACAGGCCCTCCGCGTACATCCGCGCGGTGATCATCAGGTGGGCGGCGGCCTCGGCCTGGCTCTCGGTCGGTGTCCGGGCGCCGCCGGCGAGGTCGAGGACCTCGGCGACGGTGTCGATGCCGCCGAGTTCCTCACGCACGCTCGCGCCCAGCGCGGCGGTGCGGCCCGCGGCCTCCTGCCGGCAGCGGAACGCCAGCTCGCAGACGGACAGGCAGTCCGGCGCGTAGCGGGCCGGGAGCTGGTCGAGCGCGTCGGTGAGCTCCCCGGCGGGTCGGGTCGGGGCGCCGTCCGCGGCAGGTGCGAGATCGAAGGTCACCTCGGGCGGCAGGGCGTCCAGCAGGGTCTGCACCGTCGTCAGCCTGGCCAGCTGGTGGTCGAGCGCGAGCAACTGGCGCCGGACGTCGACCCGGGTGGCCAGGGGCACGTTCGAGAAGTCCTTCGGGCAGACCAGGACGACGTCGTGGGAGACCGCGGCCGGTGTGCCGAGCATCCGGCGCAGGGCCAGCACGTAGACGGCGGCCTGCACCGCCGCGGCGGCGACCTTCTCCCCGTCCGCCTGCCCGTCGACGACGGCGAAGGACTTGATCTCCACCACATGCGCCCGTCCGTCCGGGCGGATCACCAGCAGGTCGGGCTCGAGGTACACGTCCTGCCCGCCGACGGCGAGCCGCAGCAGCGGATGCGCCAGCAGCACCGTCCGCCGCGGCTCGGCACGTGTCTCGGCACGCGACCCGGCACCGGCACGAGCCGCGGCCTCGGAGCGCAGCACCGCCTCGGTGCGCTCCAGCCGCCGCGCGGGACCCTCCGCGTCGGGGCCGGCACCGGACGCACCCAGATCCAGGTAAATCACATCGCTGGACGTCGCCTCGTCGGCGCCGGCCTCCGCGTCGGTGTCGAGGCACTCCGCGAGCAGGGTGAGCAGCGCGGCGCACTCGTCCGCGGTGACCCGCGCCTCGAACACGTTGCCGCGGACGATCGCGAACGGGGACTGGCCGAAGGGGGCCGCGAACCCGATCTGGCGGGCCAGGAGCTCCTTGTCGACCCCGGCGGCGTCCAGCACGGCCCGGCGGGCACAGCCGGGGTTACGGGTCAGCGCGGCGATGGTGCGGGCATCGTGACGCCGGCGCGGGGCGCGGCCACGGAGGCGATCCAGGCGTTGCTCGGTCCGGTCCTCGGTCCGGTTCTGCACTGGCCTCCCGCGTCCCTCCCGTCGTGGCGGCCCTCGCCGCGGAGCAACCGCGGCAAACGATGCCTTCGACGGGGGCGTCCGTCCAGTCTTGTGCCGGCATGTCGGTCAAAGAGTTGTCCTGGAAGCCGACGGGTCCGGATCCCGGGCTGCCACCAGCCATCAGCGGCCAGCACCGATCGCGGGCACGGTGGCGCGCGGGCGGAGACAGGAGGTACCCCGGCCCCGCCCGCGCACCGTGCGCTGGTTGTCAGCCCTGGACGATCAGCTGGTCAGCTGGCGATGCGGTCAACGATCCACTGGCCCAGCTCCTCGGTCATGGCGGAGTGCGGGGTCGGGCGGGACGAACAGAGGAAGTCGTCCAGGTCCGACTCCTCCGGCCGCAGCGCGTTGATGTCGGTGTAGAGATCGTCGTTCGTCTCGACGCCGCGCACCGAGACGGCGCTGACGGACGGGACGAAGCACGCGGTGCGGTGGGCGACGTCCAGGCCTTCGCCGATCTCCTTGAGCGCGTCGGCGAGGATGCCGAACGAGTCGAGGGTGCCGCCCGGGGCACCGTCGATGTCGGGGAAGTCGTTCGTGGTGACCTTCCGCTCGCCGAGCAGGCCGCGCAGGTCGGCGACGAGGCGGTCGCGCCCGCCCGCCTGGGTGTAGAGGACGGTGTCCGTCAGGTACGGGCCGCTGCTGCGCAGCGCCTCGACGCCGGGCGCGATGCCGTTGTGCCGCCCGTCGCCCACGCCGTTGGCGACACCGATCAGGCGCGGGATTCGGGGCCAGCCGCCCATCCGCTCCAGAGTCGCCAGGAACTTCTCACGGGCGGGATCGACCCGTGGTGTGCCGTCGACGGTCTCCAGGTGCCGCCAGAGCAGCTCACGCGACGCCGGGCTGTTGATCTGCCGGGACAACGCGTCGTCGACCGGAGCCAGGTGGTGCGCGATCGCCTGCAGCGCGATCGGGACGGACGCACCACGGTGCGGGCTGTCGAACGACACGTACACACCGGTCTGGTGATCCATCCGCTGCGTCTCCATCTGCGCCAGCGCGAGGCGGGTGACCAGTCCGCCCATGCTGAAGCCACCGACGACCAGACGCTCGTCGCCCATCCGTTCGGCGATCGCGCGCATGATCGTCTCTTTCGCTACCTCCGCGTTGACGAGAATTGATTCGCTGCGCTCGTTGAATCCTATGAGCACGATGTCCCGGCGGCGGTCACGCAGCTGCGTGATGAAACGGTAGGGGTCGCTGTCGAGGCCCTCCCAGAGCCAGTCGAAGTCCGTGGGCCCCATGTTGAAGCCGTCCGCGAGCAGCACGGGACGGACAATGCCGTTGTTACCCTTTCCGTACCAGACGCGAGCCGATCCGTCCCGGAACTTCCAGACGGCGTCGGGCTTCGGCGCCGTCACACCGGCGCGCGCGTCGGCGGGCGTGACGAGCCCGACCGGGCCCATCGCCTGCTTCATCTTCCCCAGATCCTTGCCCGCCATCGATGAATCCCCCTCGGTAGAACGACGAGTACGCGAGGAGTATCACCGAGCGCTGATGAGATCGCCGGGCCGAGCGGTTCGTCCCCGACCACGGCGATATCCACGAGCGCGAGAAATCAGATCAGATTCCGGCCCGGCGCAGGAACTGCCGGATTTCACCGCCGGCGCTCCCGGTGCCCGACGTCCCCGTCGCCTTACCGCCGCTCCCGGCGCCCGAATCGGTACCCGAAGCACCCGAAGCCGACGCGGCGGCCGACGACGCCGACGAGGCAGCCTTGGACTCCTTGGAATCCTTGGAATCCTTAGGGTCCTTGGACTCCTTGCCGGTGGCGGCGGCCTGCCGGGCGCGGGCCGCCCGGTCGGTCTGCCAGCGCTGCCCCAGGTGCACCGCGGCGGGCAGGATCGCGGCGCGCACCAGAAGGGCGTCCACCGCCATCCCGATCGCCAGGCCCCCGCCGAGCATCTTGAGAGTTCGGGGCGGCTGGGCGGCGACGGCGAGGAAGATGAACATCATCACGAAGTTCATCGTGAGCACCACGTGCCCGAGTTCGGCGTGGCCGCGGCGGATCGCGTCGCGCCCGTCGCGGATCGGGTCGGGTCGTGCGCCGTCACGGCGGCGGGTGAGCAGCCGTGCCGCACCCCGCAGCCCGTCCGCCCGGCCGGCTTTCGACGGGTCCGCCGCGCCGCCACCGCCGCCGCCCTCGCGCAGGCGGGCGAAGAGGAT
>NZ_ADGX01000109.1 GCF_000177675.1 Parafrankia sp. EUN1f | reverse complement strand
CCGCAGCGCGAAGCCGCAGCGCGAAGCCGCAGCGCGAAGCCGCAGCGCGAAGCCGCAGCGCGAAGCCGCAGCGCGAAGCCGCAGCGCGAAGCCGCAGCGCGAAGCCGCAGCGCGAAGCCGCAGCGCGAAGCCGCAGCGCGAAGCCGCAGCGCGAAGCCGCAGCGCGAAGCCGCAGCGCGAAGCCGCAGCGCGAAGCCGCAGCGCGAAGATCTGAGGATTTTGGTCGTTCCGGCGACCAGGATCCTCAGGTCTTGCTCGGCGGCAGCCCGAAGCTCGGGGCTTTTGCCGCACGCTCCCGGACAACTAGCATCCTCAACTCTTCGAGTCGAACTCGACTCTCCCCTGAGAGATCGATATTCTCTCAATCGGATCGATATATCTCGAAATTTGGGAATGAAATTCCCCTGAGCGAAGAGCGACCGCGGTTTCGCGTCCGACGGTGACGGTGACGATGCCGCGGCCGCGTGCAGGCTCCGGTATCAGCCGGATTCGCCAGGAACTTCCTCCCGGCCGGCCGGCCTGTCGAATACCGGCCGGCCGGTTGGTCGACCAGCCGGCCGGCCCCAACACCACAAGTACCGGACGCCGTTCTTCCACATACTGGCACCGTTCCGCCGGGCGGCGGCCAGCAGGCCCTCGTCGCGGCTCCCGCCCGCCACCAGCCACACGCACCGGGGTTCGCGCCAGCCAGGATGATCCCCGCCTGGCCGACCCCCGCCACCTTCCATCAATTTCCATGCCACTCGCTCGAGTTCTATCGGACCCAGCCCCACCAGGGCCACCTAACTCTCCTGCCGACAACCGCGCAATGACCTCTGTCAGTATCCGATGCGTTTCCCGCCCCAGGAAAAGATTTCCATCGGTCACACCAGAGAGTTTCCGGATACTCACCCATCTCCTACCAGCCCGTGTCACCGCAGCGCCTCACACCAGGAAGAAGATCGCTTATATGGGTTCGATCCGGGATGGTCCCCGGATCAACGTCCCCCGACCGGGGCGGGTAACCGGTTCCGACGCCCGCGCGGAACCACTCCCATCCAGAGGCGAACCCGACCGAGGGCAAACGAGCCCGGGAGCCGGCAGAGGCGACCTGCTACCATCGGCCGACCATTCACCATGAATGAACGTTTCGATGGCGTCACCGACCCGCGCCCAAGCACCGCCTGGCCTGCTCTGCCATGCCCTTGCCTCCGCAGCCGGCCTCCCCGTCGCCATCGCCATCTGCCTACTGGGGGAAATTGATGCAATTAGGCCGACTGACAAGGCATCCCGCGGTGGGAATTGTCGCCGCGTTGACCGCCGTCATCGCCGGATGCTCGGGCTCGGGAGCGGGCTCGGAGGGCAGCCAACACGGCACCACCGCGGCCTGCGCCGCGCCCGGGGTCACGGCGGACCAGGTGCGGATCGGGCTCGTCTACACGGACTCGGGCACCGGCAGCAGCTCGCTGGCCTCGGCACGCGCCGGGATCAACGCCAGGCTCGGCCTGATCAACGAGCAGGGCGGCGTGAACGGCCGGCGCATCGTCTACACCTGGCGGGATGACGAATCCTCCAACGAAGGTGCCCTGCAGGGTGCGACCGAGCTGGTGCAGAAGGAGAATGTCTTCGGCCTCATCTCGGCGTCCAGCTCCCTTGCCAGCGCGCTGGACAGCCTGGCGAAGCAACAGATTCCCGTCACGGGGCTCGTCCAGTCGGGCTGGGGAAGCTACAACAACCTCTTCTCCTTCATATACGACGTCTCACCGGAAATTACCGCCCGCTATATCCAGAGCCACCAGGGCGACAAGGTGGCCTTTCTGATGTCCGGGTCAGAGGACTTCACCCGACAGATAATCGGGAAATACCGGGCCGCGTTCGAGGGTGCCGGCCTCTCCACCAACCCCGATATCATCTCCTACACATCGGGCGTTGACAGCCCGGTCCGGGTCACCCAGCTACTGGAAAGCTCCGGAGCTGATTCCATCGTTGCCTTCACCGATCCCAGGGACCTCGCCGAGATAATGCAGGCGGCCCAGGCCAGAAATGTTCCGCTCGTCAGCGTCGTCTCGCTCACGGGCTACGACCACAGCGTGCTGCGCGCCTACGGACCGGCCCTGGCCAATGTCGCGATGGCGGTGAACTTCCGCCCCTTCGAGGCCGGTGGCGCTCCCATCGAGCAGTACCGGGCGGCGATGGCGCGTTTCTCCCCGGAGGTGGTGGATCCCGAACAGCAGTTCGCGATGTACGGCTATCTCTATGCCGACCTGTTCATCCGCGGGCTGCGGGCCTCCGGCGACTGCCCGACCCGCGAGGGCTTCATCGACGGGCTGCGCAAGGTGGCCGACTACGACGGCGGCGGCCTGGTCGAACCGGTGAACCTCGCCAACATCGCGAACCAGCCGCTGCTGTGCAACGCGTTCGTCCGGGTCAGCCCGGACGGCACCGCCTTCCAGCTCGACAACGAGCGGGTCTGCGCCAACGGAACCGTGGGCTAGCCGGCCTGCGCCGCCGCCGGCCCCCGAGGCTGGCGGCGACCGATCAGCGACGAGCCCACTGGCCGGCGGCGCCGAACGGCGCGCCGCCGGCCAGTGCGGCGAGGCCTTCCAGCGCAGCCCGGACGGCCCCACGATGGGGAGGTGGCACGAGGGACACTGCGGATCTATCTGGGTGCCGCGCCAGGAGTCGGCAAGACCTACGCGGCGCTCGACGAGGCCCACCGCCGCGCCGAGCGAGGCACCGACGTCGTGGTCGGCTTCGTCGAGACCCACGGCCGACCACGCACGACGGCGATGCTCGAAGGGCTCGAGACCATCCCGCGACAGATCATCGAATACCGCGGCGGCTCGTTCACCGAGATGGACCTCAACGCCATCCTCGCCCGACACCCCGACGTCGCGTTCGTCGACGAACTGGCACACACCAACATCCCGGGAAGCCGGCACACCAAACGCTGGCACGACGTCCAGGACCTGCTCGCCGCCGGCATCGACGTGATCTCCACGGTCAACATCCAGCACCTGGAGTCACTCAACGACGTCGTCGAGACGATCACCGGCGTCCCGCAGCGCGAGACCGTGCCCGACGACGTCGTCCGACGCGCCGACCAGGTCGAACTCGTCGACATGGCCCCGGAGGCACTGCGCCGGCGGATGGCCCACGGCAACATCTACACCCCGGAGAAGGTCGACGCCGCACTCTCGAACTACTTCCGGGTCGGCAACCTGACCGCACTGCGCGAACTCGCCCTGCTCTGGCTCGCCGGCAAGGTCGACGACCAGCTCGACCGCTACCGCGCCGACCACGGCATCGGCGGCACCTGGGAGACCCGCGAACGAGTCGTGGTCGCACTCACCGGCGGCCCGGAAGGCGACACCCTGATCCGCCGCGCGTCCCGGATCGCCGCCCGGAGCAAGGGCGCCGACCTGCTCGCCGTCCATGTCACCCGCTCCGACGGCCTCACCGGCGCCGACCCGTCCGCACTCGCCCGCCAGCGTGCACTGGTCGAAAGCCTCGGCGGCAGCTACCACCAGGTCATCGGCGACGACGTCCCCACCGCACTGCTCGACTTCGCCCGCGCCGCGAACGCCACCCAGCTCGTACTCGGGGCCAGCCGCCGCGGCCGCCTGGCACGGATGCTCAGCCCCGGAATCGGCTCGACGACGACAAGCCTGTCCGGCCCGATCGACGTCCACATGGTCACCCACGCGCAGGCCTGGGGCCACCGTCCCCTCCCGCTGGACGAGGACGCCGCGCCCTGGCCCGAAAAGCCAACCGGCACCGCCGACACCGCGGGAGGCACCGGCACCACGGGCACCACCGGCACCACTGGACGTACCGGCACCGCCGGACGCGCCAGGGCTGCTGGCAGCACCCGGCGATCGGGGCGTCATCTGCCCGGCCGGCGGACGGCGCTCGCGCCGCGCCGCCGGATCGTCGCGATGCTGCTCACCGCGGCTCTGCTCCCCGCGGTCACCGCCGGGCTCGACGCCACCCGCGGCACGTTCAACCAGGCCACCGAGATGCTCGCCTACCTGTTGGTCGTGATCGTCGTCGCGCTGGTCGGCGGGTTCGGACCGGCGCTGCTGTGCGCGGTCGCCAGCTCCCTGCTACTCAACTACTTCTTCACAGCTCCGGTCGCCGAGTGGCGGATCGCGGACGGCGACAACGTCCTGGCCCTGCTCGGCTTCGTGCTGGTCGCCAGCCTCGTCAGCCGGGTGGTAGCCACCTCCGCCCGGCGCTACGAGCAGGCGGTGCGCGCCTCGGCCGAGGCCGCCACCCTGTCGGTGCTGGCCGGCAGCGTCCTGCGCGGAGAGGACGCGCTGCCCGCGCTCCTCGCGCAGGCGCGGGAGACCTTCGGGATGACCTCGGTGACACTGCTCGAACGCACCGACGGCGACCAGCCCGCCGGTGAGCGGTGGCGCCCGGTCATGTCCGTCCACGCTGACACCGCCCAGCCGGGCGACACCGGCATCCGCACCACCGACACCGAAGCCGGCGCCGGCGCCGGCGTTGAGGTCGATGCCGGCACCGAGGTCGACATACCCATCCGCGACGGCCTGCGGCTGACGCTGGCAGGGCGTGCCCTGCCAGCCGCCGACCGGCGCATTCTCACCGCGTTCGCCGCTCAGGCCGCCGCCGCGCTCGACCAGCACCGGCTGCGCGCCGCGGCCGCCCAGGCCGCGCCGATCGCGGCGGCCGACAAGGTCCGCACCGCACTGCTCACAGCGGTCAGCCACGATCTGCGTACCCCGCTGGCCGCGGCCGGAGCGGCCATCAACGGGCTGCGCGAGCAGGACCTCGACCTCACCGACGACGAGCGCGGCGAGCTCCTCGCCACCGCCGACGAATCCCTGGGCAAGCTCGCCCGCCTGGTCGAGAACCTGCTCGACATGTCCCGCCTGCAGGCGGGCACGCTGAGCGTCTTCCCGCACGTGACCGGCCTGGACGACATCGTGCCGCCCGCCCTGGACGAGATCGGCCCGCAGGCCGACACGGTCACGGTGCGCATACCGGATGATCTGCCCGCAGTCCTGGCCGACCCGGCCCTGCTGGAGCGGGTGATCGTCAACCTGGTCGCCAACGCGCTGCGATACGCGCCCGCCGACCAGCCGCCGACGATCACCGCCAGCGCGCTGGGACACCGCGTCGAGCTGCGGGTGATCGACCGGGGGCCCGGCATCCCGGCGGCTGCTCGCGACGACGTCTTCCAGCCGTTCCAGCGGCTCGGCGACCGGGACAACACGACCGGGGTCGGGCTGGGCCTGGCACTGTCGCGCGGGCTCACCGAGGCCATGGGCGGCACCCTGAACCCGGACGAGACACCCGGCGGTGGCCTCACCATGGTGCTTTCGCTGCCGACCGCCGCCGTGCCCGAGCCCGAGCCCGAGCCCGAGCCCGAGCGCGAGCCCTAGCCCGAACCCGGGCCTGAACGGGACAAGGCACGACCGAGCCAGCCGAAGATCTGAGGATTCGGGTCGTTCTGGCGACCACGATCCTCAGATCTTGCCCGGCAGCAGCATCAGCGCCGGCAGCGCCGCTCGGGATTCTGCTGCGCGTTCCGGAACGAACGCCCTTGGCGCTCGCCGGGCCGGGAAGGGCCGGGCCTTCCCGGCCCTTCCCTTCGTCGTCAACGCGGTCCGCGATCGACCTCGGAACGCCCGGTGGAGCTCAGACGCCCGGTGGAGCTCGGTGGCGCCCCGTCGAAGTCGCCCGCTCCCGCTCCCGCTCGGGCCCGGGCACCGTCGCCGCTGACGCGCGCGCCGTCGCTGTCGCTGTCGCTGCTGACACTCGCACCGACACGCACGCCATCGCCGCGGCCGTCGCCCTCGCCGTGGCCGTTGCCGATGAGACGCGCAGTCTCCCGCGCGATCTCGTGCAGCGACTCGTCGGGCAACGGGGTAGCGAGCTTCGGACGCACCTGCCACGGCGGCCGCAGCACCGAGTGCGCGGCCACAGCCAGCAGAGCGCCGATCACCGGCGCGACGATGAACAGCCAGAGCTGGCTCAGCGCCCAGCCGCCGGCGAACACCGCCGGCCCGAGGCTGCGGGCCGGGTTGACGGACGCGCCGTCGACCGGAATCGCGATCAGGTTGGCGGCGGCCAGCGTGACGCCGATGGCCAGCCCGGCGACGCCGAGCGGCGCCCACAGGTCGGTGGCGACGAGCACCGCCAGGACCAGCAGCCCGGTCACCAGGATCTCGATGACGAACGCTCCGGCCCAGCCGAACCCGCCCGGTGAGTGCGCCCCGAAGCCGTTGGCACCCAGCCCCTGCGCGGACGCTGAATAGCCGACGGCGTTGGTGTCGGCTATGAACCACACGACCGCGGCGGCGATGATCGCGCCGATGCACTGCGCGACGATGTAGCCGGCCGCGACCCTGGGCCCGATGCGGCGGGCGGCGAGCAGGCCCACCGTGACCGCCGGATTGACATGGCACCCGGAGATCGGCCCGATCGTGTAGACCAGCGCCACGAGTGCCAGACCGAACGCCAGCGAGATTTCGAGAACTCCCACGCCCATACCGCCAAGCACAGCCGTGCCGACGCCGGCCAGCACCAATGCGAAGGTGCCGAGCCCTTCGGCGACAAAACGTCTCATTGCCTCCCCCGCCCGATTCAAAACGAACGTTCACCTGCGACGGGACGGATACCCGTAGTATCTGGTTCACCCACTACGGGTGACCTGAAACGTCGTCCAGTCCCAAACATCAACCCGGATATCGCATAGCGCGACACCGAGATTCCGCCAGGTGATATGCACTGGACGCGAGGTCTCCGCCCCGCGGGCACCGTCTGTCACACTGCAGGACGTGATGTCGTCGCCCCTGCCGCAGGCACGACCTCGCCGGGGAGGTCGGCCCAGCCGGGAGGAGACCGAACGGCTCAACGAGGTCGTCCGCGAACACGCCCTGCGGCTGTTCCTCGACCTCGGCTACGAGGGCACGTCCATGGATGCGATCGCCCGCGCCGCCGGCACCACCAAGGCCTCCCTCTACGCCCGGTACCCCAGCAAGGAGGCCGTCTTCAGCGCGGTGTTCGAGTGGGCGATCATGCGTCGGGACTGGCCCGTGCCCGAGCCGCCGCCACCCGACCTCGACGATCTGGAGGGCGCCCTGACCGCGATCGCCGACGCGGCGGTCCGGCGCGCCGTCGACCCGACCATGATCAAGTTCAGCCGGATCGCCATCAGCCACGTCTCCCGGTTCCCCGAGCTGGCCCGCCGCAGCCAGACCGTGGCGGTCTGGCCCCGCCAGCAACTCGTCGCCGACCTGCTGCGGCGGCACCGCGCCACCGGCACGATCGCCGCCGACGACCCGGACGCCCTCGCCGAGCACTTCCTCGGCATGGTCTCCGGCGCTCCCGCCCGGCTCGCCTCGTTCGGCATCGTGCGCCCACCCGAGGAACAGGAACGCCACACGCGCGAGCTGGTGCGGCTGTTCCTACGGGCGCTGCGCCCCTGACCCCGTTCCCACGGGCGCTGGGCCTTCCTATGGGCGCTGCGGCCCTGGCCCGTCCCGCCGGGGCTGGCACCGCGGGCACCAGAACAGGTTGCGCGCCGCCAGCCGGGCCGTCCGAACCTCCGCCTCGCAGACCAGGCACAGCTGCCCGGCCCGGCGGTACACGTACACCTCACCGCCATGCTCGTCGACCCGCGGCGGACGTCCCATCGCCTCCGGGGTGTGCTCCGGGCGCACGGTGTCGATCCGCCCGGCCCGCACCCCGTCTGCCATCAGCTCGACGAGGTCGGACCAGATCAGCTCCCACTGCGCCCGGGTGAGGTCGCGGCCGGGCAGGTACGGGTCGACGCCCGCCCGGAACAGCACCTCGGCCCGGTAGATGTTGCCGGGCCCGGCGACCACCGCCTGGTCCATCAGCAGTTGGGCGACCGGTGTGCGGCTGCGGCCGATGCGCCGCCACGCCGGCTCCGGGTCGGCGCCCGGGCGCAGCGGGTCCGGCCCCAGCCGGTCGAGCAGCGCCTTCACCTCGCCGGGCTCCAGCAGCTCGCAGGCGTTCGGCCCGCGCAGGTCCGCGTAACCGGTTCCGGACGTCAGCCGCAGCCGGACGGCACCCGTCGGCTCCGGTGCCGGAGCCGGGCCCAGCTGGTACTTGCCGTAGATCCCGAGGTGGATGTGCAGGACGCGCTCGTCGTCGAAGCGGAGCAGCAGATGCTTGCCGTACGCCTCGGCCTGCGCCAGCACCCGGCCGTCGAGCAGGCCCGCCCCGTCGGCGAAGCGGCCCTGCGGGCTCTCGACGCGCACCGGCCGCCCCCCGAACATCCGCTGGTGGGTGTCGGCCAGTCTGCGCACAGTGTGTCCTTCGGGCATGGCCCGCAGAGCATACCGATCCCGGCGGTCCTCCCGATCCGGGCGGCGACGGGCGGCGACGCTCCGCCGGGCCCGACAACTCCGACGTCGCCACCGCCACCTGAAAAGAAATTTGGTGAGCACTGTCACAAAGGGAAAATGAATGCCCTCGCGATAGAGCCGTCCGCGATGTGTGGACTCAATTGGGTGAAATGAAAAAGGTTGCGCGGTTCTGACGGCTGGATCCGCTTCTTCCATGCCCACCTGGCACAAGGCTTACCCGATCACAGGTGAACATCTACGTTCGCACTACCCCCAACGGGGGGTTGGCGGGCGACGGTGGCGGCGAGATCCCGGCGGCGCACCGGTCGACATCCGGCCAGGTGCGTCAGCCAGTGAAGCAGCTGCCGGCGGGTACCGGGCCACCTACAGAACGGAGCGGTCACCGATGGGCGGAGAAAGCGGAACCGGAGAGCTACCGATCGGCCCCGCCACGCGGCCGGTGCCCTTCCAGCCGATGCCCTTCCAGGCGCATCGGGACCAGTTCGGCCCGGCCGATCCAGCCGACTCCGCCGACGCGACCGGACTCGCCGGCCCGGCCCAGGCAGCCGGGCCGATCTCGTCCGACGCACCGATCGACCGCACTGTGCGGATTCCCCGCCCCCGCGATGTGATCGACCCCGACGCCTTCCGGCGCGGGCCGGGACGCGGACGTCCCAGCGGGCTCGGGCCGGTTCATCGCGCCCCGGAACGCCTGGGACTCGAACGCCTCGGACTCGAACGCCTCGGGCCGGGCGAGGACATCATCAGCTCGGAGCGCCGCGGCCCGCGCGCCAGCCGCATCCGCTCCGGTGGGTCGGGCCTGCGCGGGATCCGACCCGCGACCCCCGTCGGGCCGACCCCGGTCCCAGGCCTCACCCCCGCCGCAACCCCAGGCCGCGCACCCGTTCCGTCTCCCGTGGCCACACCCACACCCACATCGGCGCCAGCTCCCTCACCGGCATCCGCACCGGCGCCGGCACCCGCCGCGGCCGAAGCGGCCAGCCAGGGCATCGCCGACTTCGCGCCCGGCGTCTCGGTACCCGGCATTCCGGGGATGCCGGGGCTCCCCGGCACGACGAGCCTGCCGAATGTCCTCGATCTCGCCGAGCTCGACTCGTCCGACCTGCCGCGTTCGTTCGTCACGTCGATCCGGCCGGACCTGCGACGCTGGCACACGATCTGCGAGCCGGGCCAGCGCGGCGCGGGCAGCCGCCCGTCCGCCGTACACGGCTCCCAGGGCCCGAACGGCGTGGTCGTGCCGTCCACCCCGCTGCCGGGCCGGGTCACGAACAGCCGGAACGACAATCACTACTCCACCCGCTGCCCGTACGAGTACGAGACCGCCGCCGCCCGTGCCGACCTCGCCGAGCAGCGTTCCGTCCGGGTGGCGACGACGATGACCATCGCCGTGATCATCGTCGCCCTCGGCATGCTCGGCCTGATGGCCGTCGGTACCAGGATGTAGTCGGCACCGAAACGTAAACACCCATGGCAGGGGCCCTGCGGAAGGTCGCCCGGAACGTCGCCCGCAAGGTCGCCCGGAACGTCGCCCGGTTGCCAAGGTGACCCGACTGTCTCAATCTGATTACATCGGGTAATCGATCTGGGGAGTCCGTATGGTCGAGATGCTGCCGTCCATCCCGCTGTCAGCCTGGGCTGGCACCCAGCAAACACTGCACCGTTACCTCCAGGTGGTCGGGAAGATCCGGCTGGCCGCCAGCCAGCGCCGCAACCACTGGTGGAACGTGCCCTTCCACCTCACCGGGCGCGGCGTGACCTCACGGCCGATGGGGCAGGTCGACGGCAACCCGATCTTCACCATCGACTTCGACTTCGTGTCGCACGAGCTGGCCGTCCACAGCCTCGACGGGGAGCGGATCACCCTCCCGCTCGCCGGCAGGTCCGTCGCCTCCTTCTACACCGAGCTGATGGAGGCACTGCGCGACATCGGGGTGACCGTGCGGCTCGAGCACCCGCACCCCTTCGACCTGACCGACGCCGGGCGCCCGTTCGCCGAGGACACCGAGCACGCCTCCTACGACCCCGCGATGGCCCTGCGTTACTGGCAGACGCTCAGCCAGGCCATGCTGATCCTGGAGGAGTTCGCCGCCGGGTTCAGCGGCAAGGTCAGCCCGGTGCACCACTTCTGGCACACGTTCGACGTCGCGCACACCCGCTTCCGCGACCGGGCCGTCGAACAGGGGCCGAGCACCGACCCGGTGACCAGGGAGGCCTACTCCCGGGAGGTCATCAGCTCGGGTTTCTGGTTCGGCGACAAGTCCCTGCCCGAGCCCGCCTTCTACTCCTACACCAGCCCCGAGCCGCCCGGCCTCGCCGAGACCCGCCTGCATCCGACGGGCGCGCGCTGGCTCGATCGCGGCGGCAGCCACCTCGCGGTGCTTCCGCTGTCGGCCCTGGCCCCGGGTTCGGACGCCCAGCGGTGCGGCGCCGTCCTGCAGTTCCTCGGCGACGCCTACCAGGCCGGTGCCGTCCTCGCCGGCTGGGACATCGACCGCTACGCCTCCCCCGGCGGCGTCACCGACCCGGTCCTGCTGGGCGCCGCCTCGGGACGCCTGGCCGCCTCGACCACCTGAGGGCCGCACCCGTCTCACGGCCACACCCACTCGGTGGCATGCCCGGGACGGACGTCCTCACAGGCTCGTCGAGTTCAGCCAGGTGAGGACGGCGAGCACCCGGCGGTTGTCGTCGGTGGCCGGGGGCAGGTCGAGCTTGGTGAAGATGCTGTTGGTGTGCTTGCCGACCGCCTTGTCCGTGATCACGAGCTGGGCCGCGATGGCCGTGTTCGAACGTCCCTGCGCCATCAGGGTGAGGACGTCCCGCTCCCGCGCGGTGAGCCGGTCCAGCGGCCGTTCGCGGCGGGAGACGAGCCGGGCGACCACCTCGGGGTCGAGCACCGTCCCGCCTGACGCCACCTGGCGCACCGCGGCGAGGAACTCGTCCACGTCGGCGACCCGGTCCTTCAGCAGGTAGCCCACGGCCCCGGTGCCGGAGGCGAGCAGGTCGCGGGCGTACAGCGGCTCCACCCACTGGCTCAGCACCAGCACCGGCAGCACCGGCGGCGCTGGCAGCACCGGCGGCTGCTCCGTCGGCGCGGTCTCCCCCGCCGGGCTCGGGCCCTCCCCGACCTCCCGGCGCCTCTGACGGGCCTGGCGGGCGCGGATCGCCGCTTCCAGGCCCTCGGTGGTGTGGGTCGGGGGAAGCCGCACGTCGACGATCGCGATGTCGATGTCGTCGCGGGCCAGCGCCTCGGCGAGGCTGGCGGCGTCCGCCACCGCCGCGACGACGGTTAGCCCGCCTGCCTCCAGGATGCGGACGAGCCCGACCCGCAGCAACGCCTGGTCCTCGGCGACCACCGCCCGCAACGGATCAGGCTCACCGCCCGGCGGCGGCTCGACGCCCGGCGGCGAGGTCAGGTCCGGCACGGGATCTCCATCGTGGCGGTGGTCGGCCCCCCGGCGGGGCTGACGACGTCCAGCGTGCCGTCGAACGCCGCGAGCCGCCGGGCGACGCCGGTGAGGCCGGCGCCGCCGATGTCCGCCCCGCCCTTCCCGTCGTCGCCGACGACGAGCCGCAGCAGCTCACCGTCGTGGCTGCCGGAGACGCGGGCGAAGGTCGCGTCCGCGTGCTTGATCGTGTTGGCGAGGCACTCGGCGATCGCGAAGTAGGCGGCGGACTCGACCGGGTCGGGCAGCGGCCGGTCGAGCACCAGCGACACCGTGACCGGCAGCGGCAGTGTCAGGGCCAGCGCCTCGACCGCCCCGACGAGCCCACGATCAGCCAACACCGGCGGATGGATGCCGCGCACCACCGCCCGCAGGTCCTCCAGCGCGGACACGGTCGTCGCGCGGGCCTCCCGCAGCAGCTCGACGGCCGCCGCCGGGTCCTGCTCGACCAGCTTCTCGGCGAGCCCGACGCTCATCCCGACGGCGGCGATCCGGGCCTGCGCCCCGTCGTGCAGGTCCCGTTCGATGCGGCGGATCTCCGCGGCCGAATGGTCCAGCGCACTGCTGCGGGACGAGGTGACCCGTTCCACCCGTCGCTGGAGCTCCGCGACCCGGGAACCACCGAGGATCGCCCGTTCCGCCACCGCCCTGGCGCGCACGAGCGGCGGCGTGACCAGCCACCACACGTACACCGCCGGGCCGGACAGGAGCAGCAGCACGAACCACAGCCATCGCGGGTCCACGATCATCCACACGACGTAGGTGATCGGCGCGGCCAGCAGGCCCGGCGGAATCACCGCCAGGGCGAACCCGCCGGTGGCGGAGAACCACAGGAAGGCGAAGTCCCGCCAGCGGGCCGGGTCGCGCAGCCACCGCAGCGGCCGGGCGAGGACGGTCACCCCCGAGGTGTCGGCGTAGGTGGCTGTCAGGCGCTGGCCGAGCAGGCCACCGGTGACCCACCGGTGGGCGGTCGTGACGCCCGCGGTCGCCGGCACCACCGCGAGCGCGAACACAAGCCCGACCGTCAGTGGGCCCAGCGCGATGGCGACGACCGACAGGATCGCCAGCACCAGTGCCGGAACCATCGACAGGGCGTATCCGAGGGCGACGACCGTCAGCCGAACCCGTTCACGCAAGGCCGGCGTGTCGGCGGGACCGGGCCGGATGTTCCCGATCGGCGCGAGAAGGCCGCCCAGGCCCGCTTCCGGCATCACGGCACCGGCAGGGTCGCGACGCGACCGCCCGGCGTCGGGCCGGCGGCCTCGATGGCACCGGCAGCACCGGCAGCACCGGCGGCCCGCGTGGCTCGGCGCACCACGGCGAGCGCGGTCAGCACGGTCAGGGCGCCGACACCGACGGCAAACGTGGGCGGCAGCCACAGCTGACCGTCCGGAACCACGCCCTCGCCGCGTGCCAGACCGAACGGGATGATCGTGGCGAGTGACCCGACCAGGCCGAGCACGGTGCCGACCGCCGCCACCAACATCGCCTCCGCGACCACCGAACGCTCGATCTGGGTGCGGGTCCCGCCCACGAGCCAGAGCTGGCGCAGTTCACCACGCCGGTGCGCGATCACAGCGGCGAACGAGTTGACCACCATTATGGCGGCGAACAGGCTGAACATTCCCGTCACGACGTTGTTCAGCAGATTGATCGTCTCGGTCCCCTCGGGCTGCGGGCCGACGAGGGTGCGGCCGTCCGTCCCGACCAGCATCAGCGTGCCGACGCCGGCCGACGTCAGCACGACCACCGGCCCGAACACCCCGG
Source organism: Parafrankia sp. EUN1f (assembly GCF_000177675.1). Classification (GTDB taxonomy): domain Bacteria; phylum Actinomycetota; class Actinomycetes; order Frankiales; family Frankiaceae; genus Parafrankia. Next base: position 15,494 of record NZ_ADGX01000109.1, on the reverse strand, counting down.
ACAGCAGGTGGGCGCGCCGGGACAGGTTGTACACGGCCAGATAGGCCGCGCCGCCGCGGTGACGCAGGAACGGCCGGGCGAGCCACGCACCGGCCGGTAGCAGCACCGGGCCGAGCAGGGCGAGACCCACCCCGACCAGGATCGAGTTGGAGCCGGCGGTCGACATCGCGTCGTACGGGTCGTCCGAGTGGCCGGTGACCGTCACGGTGATGACGCCCATCGCCGCGCCGTACCCGATGAGCAGCAGTGCGAGCAGCACCCGCCACCAGCGGACGGCCCCCGCCCCGGCTCCAGCTCCGGCCAGGTCCTCGCCGGCGGTGACCGACGCGGGCCCGCGGGTCGCCCGGCGCCCGGCGATCGACGCCGCGGCGAGGCAGACGAGCAGGATGCCCAGCACCGTGGCCGACAGCGAGCGGACACCACCGCGGTACTCCACATCAGTCACGACGTCGGCTGCCTCCAGCGCCGCCAGCAGCGCGTAACCGCCACCGAACGCGACGGCGGCCCCGATCACCGACGCGGCCAGGCACACCACGGACGTCTCCATCCGGACCAGCCGGCGGACCTGACGTGGCGTGGCCCCGATCGTGCGCAGCAGGCCGATCTCGACGTCACGCTGGCCGACCGTGATGCCGACCGTCGACGCGACCGAGAACAGCACGATCACCGCACCCCAGCCCCCGACCACGGTGCCCATGATGCGCAGCGACTCCGCGTCCTGCGCCGGGACCGGGCCGGCCGCCGTCTCGATCAGGGTCGCGAACGACCCGATCAGCGCCGTGCCGAGCAGCACGGCGACGAACGTCGCGGCGAACGCGGCGCGGCGGTGCCGCAGGGAGCGCAGCGCCAGCCACCCCAGGCTCACCGGAAGCCCCACCGGCCTGCTCGCCGGCCTGCTCGCCGGCCTGCTCGCCGGCGTTCTCACCGGCCTGCTCCCCGGAGTTCTCACCCGCGTGCTCATCAGGCCACCCACTCGTCAAGACGGGCCAGCTGGCCGGCGACCGCCGTGGCGGTGGGGTGTTCCATGCGGCCCGCGACCCGCCCGTCGACCAGGAAGATGACCGAGTCAGCGTAGGCCGCGGCGACCGGGTCGTGGGTGACCATGACGACGGTCTGGCCCAGCTCGTCGACACAGCCGCGGAGCAGTTCGAGCAGCGAGGCGGCGGACGCCGAGTCGAGCGCGCCGGTCGGCTCGTCGGCGAGGACCACCGCCGGGTCGGTGACCAGCGCCCGGGCGACGGCGACCCGCTGGCGCTGCCCGCCGGACAGTGCGGCCGGCAGGTGGCCGGCCCGCTCGCCGAGGCCGACCCGCTCCAGCAGGGCTCGGACGTGGCCCCGGTCCGGCCGGCGGCCCGCGAGGCGCAGTGGCAGGCCGACGTTCTGCGTCGCGCTCAGGTAGGGCATCAGATGGAAGTCCTGGAAGACGAAGCCGATCCGCTCGCGGCGCAGCAGGGTACGACGTTCCTCATCCCAGTCGGTGATGTCCGCGCCGTCGATCACCACCCGGCCGGACGTCGGTGGCTCCAGTCCGGCGGCACAGGCCAGGAAGGTGGACTTGCCCGAGCCGGACGGGCCCATGACGGCGGTGAACGTGCCGCGCGCGAACGCGGCGGAAACACCGGAAAGCGCGGCGACGCTCCCGGTTCCCGACCCGTAGGTCCGGGCGAGGTCGTGTACTTCGAGAACGGGGCTGTACCTGGTCAACGGAACGCTCCGGAGGCGGGAAAGGGGCTGGAAAGTGCACCTCAAACGCTAGAAACCGCACCCGGACCGGTCGATGGGTGTAAGGGGCCTCTTCATGGTGGGGCTGTCCCCACCATGAGGTCTCTGGTTGGGCCGGCCACGGCTGCGGGCCGAGCCACCAAGAACTGGCGTTTCTTACCGGACAGGGCCTGAGGCTTTTCGTCGCCAGCGAGCCCGTCGCGGAATCCCAAGCCTCGGGCTGCCGTTGCCGCCACTACTCCGAGCAAGAAGTGAAGATTTTGGCTGCTGCGACAACCGAAATCCTCACTTCTTGCGGATTATCAAGAGACTCCATGTTCAGTTTTGTCCAGAACCAGAACGGCCGGAATCCGCAACTTTTCGAGCCTCCGTTCCAAGCCTCCGTTCCAAGCCTCCACCTCGAGCCGCCGCCGGTTCCCGTTCAGAGCTCCGCGGGCAGGTCGTCGGCGTGGACGACCGTCAGCGAGGTCACCGCGCGGGTCAGCAGGACGTAGAGGCGGCGAAGCCCGTTCGTCCGTCCAGGTTCACCGGCGACTACGGCGGCCGGCTCGGCGAGGATCACGTGGTCGAACTCCAGCCCCTTCGCCAGCGAGGCGGGCACCAGAGCGAACCGGCCGGGCGCGGTGTCCTCCCGCAGCTCGATGAAGGGCAGGCCCGCGTCACGCAGCGCCGGGCCGATGGCGGCCAGCTGGCGGTCGGCGACCAGCACCGCGGTGGAGCCCTCGTTGCGCAGCACGACGCGCGCCTGCGCGGTGACCTCCGCTACCAGCCGGTCCGGCGCGGCCCGGACCACGGTCAGCGCACCCGGAACGTGGCGGACCGACGTCGCGGGCGGAACGTGCGGCGCGATGCTCGGCAGCAGCCGGTTGGCGTAGCCGAGGATCTCGGCGGGCACCCGGTGGCTGCGGTCCAGCACCTCGACATGAGTGGCCGGTTTGCCCAGGTGGGTCAGCAGGTCCTGCCAGCTGCCGGCGGCCCAGGCGCTGGTGCCCTGCGCCAGGTCACCCAGGACGGTCAGCGATCCCTGCGCGCACCTGCGCCCGATCGCCCGGCACTGCATCGCCGACAGGTCCTGGGCCTCGTCAACGATCACATGGCCGAAGCCGGGCACCCGCTCGATCAGATGTCGCGCCTCGTCGCCGCAGTAGGCGTCCGCGATCGACCGGCCGCGGGACCGGTGGCCGACGAGCAGAGCCTGCTCCGCTTCCGTCAGCACACCCCCGGCCGCCGCGGCGAGGAACTCCGGGTCGGTGAACAGGCGCCGGATCAGCTTCGCCCCGTCGGCCTTCGGCCAGATCGCCTCGACCGCCGCGCGAACCGGGCGGCTGCGGGCCAGTGCCTCGATGCCGGCGTCGGTGATGTGTGCCCCGGCCAGCTCCGCCCGGCGCGCGGCCGCCGCGCCGATCCGCCGGGCCAGCATCGCCCGGCCCGCGCCGTACCCGTACGAGCCGGACCGCAGCGCGGTGAGCATGGACGTCACCTCCTGCTCGGCGACGGTCCAGCGGCCCTCCCGCGTGACAATGGTGACCGGCCCGGTGGGTGCCTGGATGGCACCGTGCAGCGCACGCCGGATCACAGTGGCCATCCGCGCGTCACCTTTGAGGACGGCGACATCCTCCGGTTCGGCGGCACCGCTGCCACGCGCAGCCGATGCGGCCGGTGCGGCTGGTGCGGACGGCGTGTCGAGCAGGTCGAGGATGCTGCGCTGCTCGACGGTGAACTCGCCCAGCGCCGGCAGCACCGAGGCGATGTAGCCGAGGAAGGCGCGGTTCGGGCCGACGACCAGCACCCCGGAACGCGCCAGCCGCTCACGGTAGGTGTACAGCAGATAGGCGGCGCGGTGCAGCCCGACCGCGGTCTTCCCCGTTCCGGGCGCGCCCTGCACGCAGATGCTGAGCTCGAGCCCCGCGCGGACGATCTCGTCCTGCTCCGGCTGGATCGTCGCGACGATGTCCCTCATCGGGCCGGACCGCGGCCGCTGGATCTCCTGCTCGAGCAGGCTCGTCGCGGCGGTCGCGGCGTTCTCGTCGTCGCTGGTGGCGGCACCGGGTCCGAAGGCCTCGTCCTCGAACGCGGTCAGCTCGCCGTCGACGAACCCGAACCTGCGCCGGACCCGCAGGCCCATCGGGTCGGCACGGTGCGCCCGGTAGAAGGGCCGCGCGACGTCGGCCCGCCAGTCGACCACCAGCGGGTCGTCACCCGCCTCCTCCCGGACGAGCCGGCGGCCCAGGTATACCGGCACGGCCGGCACCTCGGCCAGTGCCACCGCCGGCGCCGGTACTGATGCCGGTACTGATGCCGGTGCCGGCTCCAAAGCCGCGGCCGAGTCGAAAGCCGAACCCGAGGCCGAAGCCGAGACCGGGTGGTCCTGCCGGTAGTCGAGGCGCCCGAAGAACAGCGGTATCGAATCGTCGCGCGGGCCGAGTGCCGCGAGCCGCCGTTCCCGATCGATCCGCAGATACGCGTTCGTCACCTTGTCCGCCACCGGGTCGCCGGCGGCGACGGCAGTGTTCCGCACCTGTTCGAACATTCCACGCAGCGCGAGCAGCGCGCGACGCAGATAGGCCTGCTCCGCACACAGCTCATCGCCTCGCGCGACGTCCTCGATCGGCCCGGTCCTCTGCGCGTGCAACAGCACTCCCCTATCTGGCGTCCGGTGGCCTGGCTGGCGGTTTCACGCGAATTCGACGAGCCCGTTCCGCAGCGCCTGAAAAGCCAGGCGCGCGGCGGCGAGCGCGTCGGAATGGACCGCCGGGACGGGCCGGGGCAGGCAGAGCTGGCGCCAGTTCTCCCGGGCGAGCACCCGGCACACGGCGAGAACCTGGCAGGCGGCCAGTCGCGCGGCCAGGTCACCGGCCGCCGGTACCGCCTCGGCCAGCGCCACGGCGAGCGCATCCTCGTCCCGGGCTGTGTACTGGGCGACCCGCCCGGCCAGGCTCGGTGTGTCGAAGACCATCCCGTGGAAGGCGAGGACCGCGGGGTCGCCGTTCAGGCCGGTCACGGGATCGCGCCGCGCCAGACCGGCGACGAAGTGGTTCTCCAGGGCCTGCAACGGCGACTCGCCCGCGGGCCGGGCCCGCACCACCCGACCGGCCTCGCCCGCGTGATCGACGAGACGGTGCAGGACGAGGTCCTCCTTGGTGGGGAAGTAGGCGAACAGCGTCGGTTTGGAGACCTCCGCCGCGGCCGCCACCTCGGCGACGGACACGTTGTCGAACCCACGCTCCAGGAACAGGGCGATGGCGGCCTCGGACAGCGCGTCGTGGGTGCGCCGCTTCTTGCGCTCCCGCAGCCCTGTCATCCGCCCCGCCCTGTCATCCGCCCCCGCCCGCCCCGATCTCGATCAGCCCGCAGTCAGCCACACCCCCGGCCCGCCATCACGATCTTTACCGAGTAAAGTATTTGCCCTGGATGGTATCTGAACCGAGGCAGGACAGGCCGCAGCAGTGGCGCAGACGGCACCGCCGGGCACCTGGCCAGGTGCGGTCGCGGGTGCCCTCGCCGTCGCCGTCACGGACGCGGACGCGAGCCCCGGCCCCTACCCCTTCGGGTCACCGTCCGCCACGAGCCGACGCACGGCCTGGATGTACCGCTGGGTCACCACGTCCTGGACCCTGCGGCCGACCGGCGCGCCCAGCCTGGACAGCAGCCCGTCCGGACGACTGAACGACGTGATGGTTAGCCAGACCGCACCGGCGTCCCACTCGACGACGAAGGACTCCTCACCGCTCTCGGGGTGGCCGGGCAGCGTCCCGTAGGCGAAACCGCGCCGGTCTGGCTCGTCGAGCACCCAGACGACGCGGCAGGGCGCGGCGATGCCGACCGGCCCCGGCCCGGCACACATCAGCACCGTCACACCGGTCTCCACCAGCGGCCGGGTGGCGGCGAGCCGCAGGCCGGCGCCGCGCTGCATGGACCAGTCCAGCAGCGCGGCGGACGCCCGGTCGAAAACCGTCCGCCCCGTTCCGATCTGTATGCGATGCATCACATGGTGATAACCGTCAGGCAGCGGACCCGTCGTCGCGCCCCGTTCGGGATAGGTCAGCTCGAGGTTCCGGCAGCGATGAACATCACGTTCGAGCGATGACGGAGAGCTTCGCTGTAGTCGCAAATCAGGCCCCTACATAGTTCAAATATGGACAATTCGGACGGTTGGCCGCGGAGTGAACTCCATCGCAGCCCGGCCGATCCACACCCATCACCTCACAGAGTTCACGCAAAGGGCCCGCCTCCGCCCAGCAGCGGCGTTCTTGACAGCGACCGGAATCTCGATTCCACTTCTGCCTGGGCGCCGTGCTGCCAGCCGGCGAGGAGCTACACCAATCGATCTTCGTGGCGGCAGTCGAGAGGGCGCGGATGAAGGCGGGCACGGCGAGCAGCACGAGCAGCGCAGGCAGGTCAGGCAGGTCAGGCAGCGCAGGCAGCGCGAGCAGCGCAGGCAGGTCAGGCAGGTCAGGCAGCGCAGGCAGCGCAGGCAGCGCAGGCAGCGCGAGCAGCTACCAGCTGACCTACGGCGTGGTCATCGCGGGGACGGCGGCGTTCGCGCTGCTGCAGTCCCTGGTGGGCCCGGTCCTGCCAACGATCCAGCGCGAGCTGCACACCGACCAGAGCACGGTCACCTGGGTGATGACCGCCTATCTGCTCGCCGCCTCCATCGCCACACCGATCCTCGGCCGCATCGGCGACATGGCGGGCAAGAAGAAGATCTTCGTTCTCGCCCTGCTGCTTCTGGCGCTCGGCGCACTGGTGTCGGCGCTGGCCCCCAACATCGGCGTCATGATCGTCGGCCGGGCGATCCAGGGCTGCGGTGGCGCGATCCTGCCCCTGTCGTTCGGGATCCTGCGCGACGAGCTGCCCCCGGAGAAGGTCGGCACCGCGGTCGGCGTGGTGGCCGCCCTGACCGCGGTGGGCGCCGGCGCCGGCCTCGTCCTCGCCGGCCCGATCGAGGACGCGTTCGGCTACCACTGGCTGTTCTGGGCGCCGATGGCTGTCGTGCTGCTCGCGGCGGCCGCGGCGGCGAGGTTCATCCCGGAGTCGCGCAACCGCACGCCCGGGCGGGTCAGCTGGCTCGGCGGGGTCCTGCTGGCCGGCTGGCTCGTGTCGCTGCTGCTCGGCGTCAGCGAGGGCCGTGCCTGGGGCTGGACGTCGGGGCGCGTCCTGGGCCTGTTCGGGGCTGCCGTTGTGCTTCTGCTGCTCTGGCTGGTCGCGGAGAGCCGGGCCAAGGAGCCGCTGATCGATCTGCGGATGATGCAGCAGCGCCCGGTCTGGACCGCGAACCTCGTCGCGCTGCTGTTCGGCATGGGCCTCTACGGGGCGATGGCGTTCCTGCCGGCCTTCCTCCAGACACCGACCAGCGCCGGCTACGGCCTGGGCGCGAGCGTCACCGAGTCGGGCCTGTACTGCCTGCCGATGACCCTGGCGATGTTCGTGGTGAGCATGTTCAGCGCCCGGGTGGCGGCGAGCATCGGCTCGCGGGCCGCGGTGGTTCTGGGTTCGCTGGTCAGCGTGGCACCGATGATCATGTTCGGCTACCTCAACGACTACGTCTGGGAGATCCTGTTCGCGTCCACGATGTTCGGCGGGGGCATGGGCCTGGTCTTCGCCGCGCTGGCGAACATCATCGTCGAGTCCGTGCCGCCCACCCAGACCGGTGTGGCGAGCGGCATGAACGCCAACATCCGGACCATCGGCGGCTCGCTCGGCTCGGCCGTGATCGCCCTGCTGGTCGCCAGCGGCACGACCGCGGGCAGCCGGCCGAAGGCCAGCGGCTACAGCCACGGCTTCCTGTTCCTGGCCGCCGCGAGCGTCGTCGCGGCGGCGGTCGCGTTGCTCATTCCACGTTTCAGGAACGAAACTGTCGTGTTGGAACTCTCGGGCCGGCAGGAGCACGCGGAATCCGCGCTCGTCGCCGGGGCTGAACTGGTCGACTGACCACGTCGACCGGTCTGGGTGCCGGCTCGGCTCCCAGACCGGCGCCGGTCGCCGCCCGCTCTCCCACTCGCCCGGGAGCCGCCGACCGGGAGAGGACGTCATGAGCAGGATGCCCGCGCCGCCATCCATACCGGCGTCCGTACCTGGGTCAACCCTGGCCGCACCGCCAGGGCCGGCTCCGGCGGCCGCCTCGGGAACCGACACAGGCGCGAGCGCAGACGCGGGCACGGGCACGGGCACGGGCACGGGCACGGAAGCCCCGGCAACGCCCCGCCTGCGCCAGGACGCCGCCCGCAACCGGGACCGGATCATCACCGCGGCCTGCGAGGTCTTCGCCGAGCGTGGGATCGACGCCAACGTCGAGGAGATCGCTCGCCGGGCCGGTGTCGGGGTCGGCACGCTCTACCGGCGGTTCCCCACCAAGGAGCACCTGCTCGCGCAGCTCGCCGAGGATCTGCTGCGCGCACTGCTGGACGACGCCCGGGCGGAGCTCGGCGCCACCGACGGCGCTGGCCTGGAACGGACGCTGCGCCGCTGCGCCGCCGTCCAGGTGAGCAAACGCGGATACATGATGAAGATCTACGAAGCGGCTCAGCCGGACGAGCCGCGCATGGCCTTTCGCGAGGCGCTGGCGGAGCTGCTCGTCGAGGCCCAGCAGGCCGGCACGATACGACCGGACGTCACCATCACGGACATCGTGATGCTCATGTGGTCTCTACGCGGCGTGGTGGACATGTCCGCCCCGGCCGGCCTCAGCGCCGTCGAGCGTTACCTCGACCTGCTCCTGGCCGGGCTGCGCCCGGGGGCCGCCCCGCTCGCGCATCCACCCGTACCGAATCTCTGAGGACAAGCTCACCCGCCTCTGTCACCTTGCTGGCGCAGACCGGGAGGGCGTCCAGTCACGATCCGGGACACCAGTGACGACGACCAGAAACACGACGACCAGAAACGCGGCCGCTACTCCCGGGAAAAAGTTGAGGATTTTGGCCGCTGGAGAGCGCGTCGCAGAATTCCGAGAAGTCGCCGATCCGGGGCCACCGATATTGACCTGGCGGTCCGTGCCCACCCGCCGCACGGCGACCCGCCGGGGATCCCGCGCCGCCGCACAGCGCCAGCATCAACACCAATAGAAAAAATGGGACGCGGAGCCGCTTGGCAATCCGCAAGAAGTGTGGATTTCGGTTGCTTCAGCAGCCAAAATCCATACTTCTTACTCTGAAGCAACAGCGGCAGCGGAAACCCGACGCTCGGGATTCCGCGACGGGCTCTGGAACGACCAGAATCCTCAACTCTTCGAGCCGAACCCATGCCCGCGGAGCCGGTGGCCGGGCAACCACCGCTGCGATCGCCCGGCTGTGTCAGGCCGCGAACGCGGGGACGGCCTCGCCGGGCCGACCGCTCGTCCGGATCAGTGGTGCGGCCAGCGCGCCGATCAGCGCGACGGTCGCCCCCACCAGCAGCGCGACATGCAGGCCGGACATGAAGGCGGCGTGCGCGCCCGCGGCCACCGCGTCGGCGACCTGCCCGGAGGCCCCGGTCGACGTCGGCACGAGACCCTGGACGACCTCCTCCGTCCCCTGCGCGGCCCGGGCGGCGATCTCGGGCGGCGCGCCGGCGTTCACCGTCTTGTCGAACAGAACGCCCTCGACCCTGGCGGCCAGCACGGAACCCAGTACCGACGTCCCGATCGCGCCACCGAGCTGCATGGCCGTGCTCTGCAGACCACCCGCGACCCCGGAAAGCTCCAGCGGGGCGTTCCCGACGATGGCCTCGGCCGAGGCGACCGACACGAAGGCGATTCCTACCCCGATCGCGAGCAGCGACGGCCACAGCCGCAGGTAGGACGTGTGCGTGCCGAGCGTCGTCATCCAGAACAGGGCCAGCGACAGCGCGAACATCCCGACGCCGATCGGCACCCGCGGGCCGAACCGGGTGGTCAGGCTGGCCGCCACCGGGCTGCCGACCATGAAGACCGCGGTCAGCGGAAGCAGCCTGAGACCGGTGTCGACAGCGGAGTATCCGTGCACGTTCTGCAGATAGAGCGTGAGGAAGAACAGCACACCGAACATGGCGAAGAAGTTCACCAGCACCAGGATGCTGCCGAGGGTGACCGACCTGTCCCGGAAAAGCGACATGGGCAGCAACGGCTGCGCCACTCGCAGCTCGACCAGCACGAACAGCACCAGCAGGGCAAGCGCACCCCCGAGGAAGCCGAGCGTGTTCACGCTCCCTGACCACCGCCAGGCCGACGACGAGGGCGACGGCCCCGACCGGAATGTTGAGGTAGAACACGGACTCCCAGGAGACGTTCTCGACGAGGAGGCCGCCGATGATCGGGCCGGCCGCGATCGAGATCGCGGAGCTCGCCCCCCAGATCCCGATGGCCGAGTTGAGCTTCTCGGCCGGGAAGACCGAACGCAGCAGCGCCAGCGTGTTCGGCATCAGCAGCGCACCGAACACACCCTGCAGCGCACGCCACACGATGACCTCGCCGATGCTGCCGGACAGGCCGACGAGCAGCGACGTCACCGCGAACCCGGCGATGCCGACGAGGAAGACCTTCTTCCGACCGAACCGGTCACCGAGCTTGCCACCGACGATCAGAAGCACCGCGAGCGCGAGCAGATAGGCGTTCGTGACCCACTGCAGGCTCTGCAGGCTGGCGTCGAGATCGCGGGCGATGAACGGGTTCGCGATCGACACCACGGTGCCGTCGAGACCCACCATGATCACACCAAGAGCGACACTTACCAGTGTCAGCCACGGGTTCGCCCGCAGCCTCTCCAGCCGGCCACCGCCGCCGGCCTGCACGCCCGCGCTTTTCCACACCCCGTCGGGCCGGTGCGCAGCGGTCGTGGACGGTGGTGAAGTCATTCGGGGTCTCCGCTCAGATCAGGGGGTGCTACCAGCCTCACACCCCGCAAGCGAAGTGGCAACCGTGTGCCATTTAACATTCCGATGCCAGGATTGGTACCATCGCGGCCGGGGAGGCGGTCATGGGTCTTCGGGAGACGAAGAAGGAACGGACGCGCGAGGCACTCGCGGCGGCCGCGATGGCGCTGTTCACCGAGCGCGGCTACGAGGCGACCACCGTCGAGGACATCGCGGCCGCGGCCGAGGTGTCACCACGCACCTTCTTTCGCTACTACCCGGCGAAGGAGGACGTGGTCAGCGAGATCTTCCACTCCGGCGGCTTCGACGGCATCGTCGACGCCCGCCCTCCGGACGAACCCGTCGTCGCCACGCTGCGTTCGGCGACCTTCACGGTGCTGCAGTCGTGCGCCGACAGCCCCGCCCCCGCGCTCGCCGTCCTGCGCATGGTGACCAGCCGGCCAGAGCTGAGCACGCGGCTGTCCGATGCCCAACGGGCGCGAACCGCCGCGCTGACCGCCTCGGTCATCGCCCGGCTGGGGCCCGACCACGACCCGCTCGCCGCCCGCCTGATCACCAGCTGGACGCTCGCCACCCTCGACGCCGTCCTGCTCCACTGGGAGACCTCGGACGGGCGGCTCGACCTGCTCGAGATCGGCAAGCGGGCCTTCGACCAGCTGGAACCGGCACTGCACTGCGTGCTCGGAACCTAGCCGCGGGCTCGGATGCTCAGGCTGTGGGCCTCGGGCGCATCACATCCGGGATGTCCAGCTCGGCGTCGAGGACGCGCAGCAACAGCGCGAGCAGCTGCTGCTGCTCGGCCGCGGAGAGCACGTCGAAGGACTGCGGCGGAACCGTCATCAGCTCCCTGACCCGCTCGACGACCTTGCGCCCATCCTCGGTGATCGCGACCGTCTTGGCACGCCGGTCGGTCGGATGCGGTTCGCGCCGCGCGACGCCGCGGCGCTCGAGTGCGTCCACCATGCTGGTGATGTAGGACGGGTCCAGCTGGAAGGAGCTGACCAGCTCCCGCATGGGCCGCGGCCCCCCGCACAGCAGGAGCAGCACCTTCAGCGCACCCGGCGGGAGATCGACCTCCTGACAGACCCGGTGCAGCTGCCGCTGCCCCTCACCCGCCATGATCAGCACCTGGATGGCAAGCCAGGCTTCCTGCCCGGCCGAATGGATCACACCTCGACACTACCTCGCCCAACCCCGATCACGAACAGTTTTTGTTGGCCGCAATCAATGTTTGACGTTACTCAACGATCGGCGGATGCTGGGCGACGACAGGGCCACCGGACGCACCGGCGGCCGCGATGCAACACGATCAGGGAGCCCGTGTGCCCGATCAACCAGATGGAACCGACCAGGCCGCCGGGGCTGCGACCAGGTCGACCACCGTGCCGGCGGCCGACGCCGGCACCGAGATCGACCCGGCGCTGCGCCGTCTCGCACTCACGGTCACGCTCGGCGCGATCATGGTCATCCTCGACACGACGATCGTCGCCGTCGCGATCGACCGCCTCGCACAGGACTTCGACACCTCCCTGTCGACGATCTCCTGGGTCACCACCGGCTACCTGCTGGCACTGGCCATCGTCATCCCGGCGACCGGCTGGGCGGTGGAGCGCTTCGGCGCGACCCGGATGTGGAACATCTCGCTGACGTTGTTCCTGCTGGGCAGCGCCCTGTGCGGATTCGCCTGGTCGGCGGGCAGCCTGATCGCCTTCCGCGTCCTGCAGGGCCTCGGCGGCGGAATGATCATGCCGATCTGCATGACGCTGCTGGCCACGGCCGCCGGGCCGCAGCGGATGAACCGAATCATGAACGTCATCGGGATCCCGACCCTGATCGCCCCGGTGCTCGGCCCGGTCCTCGGTGGCCTCCTCGTCGACCATCTCGACTGGCGCTGGATCTTCTTCGTGAACCTGCCGGTCGGCGCGGTCGCGCTGATCGCCTCGTGGCGGGTGCTGCCGCGCGACGACCGTGGGCAGGCACACCACCGGCTCGACGTTCCCGGCCTGCTGTTGATCTCCCCCGGTCTGGCGGGCCTCGTCTACGGCCTGTCGCAGGCCGGCTCCGACGGCGGTTTCGGCTCCGCGCAGGTCGTGATCAGCAGCTCGGTCGGCGTTGTGCTGCTGATCGTGTTCGTCGTGTACGCCCTGCGGCGCGGCGACGCCCTGCTGGACCTGCGGCTGTTCCGCGACCGCACGTTCACTCTCGCCAGCGTCACCACGTTCACGGTCGGCGCCGCCCTGTACGGCGGCATGTTCCTGCTGCCGCTGTACTACCAGGTCGCTCGCGGTCAGGGTGCGCTCGAGGCAGGCCTGTCGATGATCCCGCAGGGCCTCGGCGCGATGGTCGGCATGCTGGTCGCCGGGCGGGTCGTCGACCGAGTCGGCCCCGGCTGGGTCATCCCCGTCGGCATGGCCGTCTGCGCCGCCGGCACAGTCGCCTACACCCAGGTCGACGCCCACACCAACCAGGTCGTGCTCATGGCCTTCCTCTTCGTGCGCGGGCTGGGCTTCGGCGCCTCGATGATGCCGGCGATGAGCGCGGCCTACCAGACCCTCGCCCCCGCAGCGGTGCCGCGGGCCACCACGACCCTGAACATCCTGCAGCGGGTCGGCGGCTCGCTGGCGACGGCGCTGGTCGCCGTCCAGCTGCAGCACGCCATCTCCAACCGTGTCCCGGCGGCGGGCGGCGCCACGCTCGAGGGCGCCGCGCAGGTGGAGCTGCCCCCGGCGATCGCCGACAAGATCGGCGCCGCTTTCGGCGAGACGTTCTGGTGGATCGTCGGCCTCACGGTGATCGGCCTGCTCTCCGGGCTCTTCCTGCCCCGCCACGCCGCGGCTCACATCACCTCGGCCCCTGCCGAGCCGCCCGCCGTGCCGACGCAGAAGGCGGCAACGGACGAGGCTGCCGCATCGCCGGCTGCCGCCACCTCCGAACCGGAACCCGAGGCCACATCCGAGGCCGAGCCCAAGGCCGCACCCGAGGTCGGGGCGACGTCCGAGGTCGAGACGACGTCCGAGACGGAGGTAGAGCCCGCACCCGAGGCCGCACCCGAAGTCGACGCCACACCCGAGGCCGACGCCACTCCCGCGCCCGAGGCCACGCCCGACGCCGCGTCCGAAGCTGAGGCCACACCCGAGGTCGAGGTTGCGTCCGAAGTCGAAGTTGCGTCCGAAGTCGAAGTTGCGTCTGAAGTCGAGGTTGCGTCCGAAGTCGAGGTTGCGTCCGAAGTCGAGGTTGCGTCCGAGCCCGAGGCCGAGGCCGAGGTCACGTCCAGGGCTGAGACCGAGCCCGTGCTCGCGTCCGTGCTCGCGTCCACGTCCGAGGCCGAGGCGACGGCTGCCAAGTCCGCTTCCTGATCGACCCGGAGCTCCGTCGTGGCCGGAAACTGCCACGACGGAGCTCCTCCGCTGGAGCAGCGGTCCAGCACCGCACGCGCGATTTCGTAGCCCCACACCAAGGACAATTCGGGCCAAAGACGCCAGGATTAGATTTGCCCGGAGTCAATCGCACTCCTGGCCGGACGACTACCAGGCTCGCCATGAGGAGGAACGAGTCGCACGCGGCGGCCTACGCAGGCCGTGGCCGGCCGTTCCTGCCGTTCGGGAATTCTTCTCCTCATTCCAATGGCGTGTTTTCCGGCCAGTCCGCACCCTGAGCGGACCGGCACCAGAACGGACGACGCCCGGGGCTCGTTGCCGGCATCTCCTGCCCCCGGCGATGCCAACGATTCCCGGGCGTCGTCATCAGCTTCCCGCACAACGATTCCCGGGCGTCGTCATCAGCTTCCCGCACATTGCACCGCACCAAGGGCGCCCGCCGACCCCACCCACCCCGCAACCACAACTCAGAAGGTCTGAGATTCTCGTCACCCCCGAGCCTGCCGAGAAACGGGGTCGAATCAGGATCGACAGTCGATCATTCGGGTGAGGTCCGCACTCCGCGAACGCGGCTGGGCCCCCTGAACGCGACGGCCCGGTTTGACGAGGCCCAAAAATGAAGGATTCTGGTTGTTTCGACGACCAGAATCCTCCCTTTTTGCGGATTGCCAGATGGCCCTACGCCCGTTTTGCGGCCCTTATCCCTTCGGCCAGCAATCCTCAGATCTTGCCCAGCGGCAGCCGGGAGCCGGGAGCCGGGAGCCGGGAGCCGGGAGCCGGGATTGTCTACACGCTCCCGCGTCAGGCGTGGTTCGCCTCCGGCGCCGGGGCGTCGTCGTCGCGTGACCGTGGGCTGGGTACAGCAGCCTCGCGCTGGGCGGCGGCGATCGCCGCTGTCGCGTCGTAACGCGCCAGCGCCGGCACCGCGGCGGAAGCCAGGAGCACACCGCCGATGCAGGCCAGGCCCCCGCTGACGACGGAGAACGTCGGGGAGACCAGCGCGGCGGCGGTGCCCGCCTCCAGGTCGCCGATGCGGGGGCCACCGCTGACGACGACGAGGAAGACACCCTGTAGCCGCCCACGCATGGCGTCCGGGGTGGCGACGTTGAGGATCGCGTTGCGGAACACGGCGCTGACCAGGTCGGCCATGCCGGCGACCGCCAGCAGCCCGACCGCGGCGACGACGTTGTGAACGAGCCCGAACACGGCGATCGCCCCGCCCCAGACCACGATCGCCACCACCACCGCCAGCCCCTGGCGGCGGACCCGCCCGAGCGGGCCGGACAGCGCGGCTCCGAGCAGCGACCCGGCGGCGACGGAGGAGTACAGCAGGCCCGCGGTGGCGCTCCCGCCGCCGAACTGGGTGCTGGCCAGCTCGGGGAACAGCGCGCGCGGCATCCCGAAGACCATGGCGATGATGTCGACGACGAACGTCATCATCACCACCGGCTGGCCGCGCAGGAACCGCAGTCCCTCACCGACACTGGCTACCCGCCGGCCGCCCGCCGGCAGCGCGGGTGCGGGTGCGGGTGCGGCCCCGGACGCGGACGGGCCCGCGGACGGCGGGCCCGC
>NZ_ADGX01000110.1 GCF_000177675.1 Parafrankia sp. EUN1f | reverse complement strand
GTTCCAGTCGATGACGCTGAGATCCCGGGAGGTGTAAAGCTTGCCGGTCTTCGGGTTCACCGCCTCGAGAATCTGGGCGTACTCGTTGTAGCTCATCGCCGCGCCGGCATCGATGGCACCGGAGAGCAACGCCTTCACGTCGAAATCCTGCTGCACCAGGGTGACGTCCGCCCCCGGGTCGAGGCCGGCACCGGTGATACCGGCGAACAGCTCGTACTCGTTACCGAAACCCCAGGTCCCGACGCGGCGGCCGCGCAGGTCCGCCGGTTTCTCGATCCCCGCGTCGGCGAAGCTCACCTGCCAGCTTCCCGAACGCTGGAAGATCTGGCCGACCTCGGTGATCCGCGCGCCCTGCTCCCGCGAGGCGAGTGCCTTGGGGACCCAGGCCACCGCGAAGTCGGCCTTGCCTTCGGCCAGCACGGTCTGCGGAACGATCTCGGTGCCGCCCTGGAGGATCTCGACGGTCAGGCCGACGTCCGTGTAGAAGCCCTTGTCCCGGGCCGCGATGTACCCGGCGAACTGCGCCTGGGTGAACCACTGCAACTGCAGGCGCACACGGGTGAGACCGCCGGCGACGCCCTCGCCGTTCCCGCTGCCCTGACCACCCTTGCCGTGCTGGCTGGCACGGTCGGGCCCGCAGGCCGCGATCAGGACCGCGGCGACCAGCGCCGCGGCGACTCCCGCCGCAAGACGTCTTCCCATCGCGCCCGCCCCTCCGCACGCACCGAATGGAAATGGCTCAGTCTCCCGAAGGCACCCGGGCGGCGTGCGGGCGGCGTCCGTTCGACTCGACGGCCGGCCGAGAACCGCTCACTCGGTCGATTCGGTGCGCTGCGCCGCACCCGCCGGAGCCGACGAAACCGCGGGTGCAGCGGGCGTCAGATAGCCGTGTTCGAGGTAGCCGGCTCCGCCGTGCCCCGCCCGCAGACCGGCCGCCGCCCGCACCCGGCGCGCATGCAGGACGGGAAGCTTCTCCCCCACGTCCGACAGCGGCGTGAAGGCGCAGTTGATGATCTCGTTCATGTCCAGCCGGATCCGCTCCCGCCAGTCGGACGGAAGCAGACCGCCGTCAAAGACGAAAAGCAGCATGTCCCCGGTGTGCTCGTCCGAGGCCCAGTCCACCACGAGCAGTGAACCGATCGGCGGCACAATGCCGATCTCCTCCTCGACCTCGCGGACGCAGGCCGCGTACGGCGATTCACCGGGCTCGATGAACCCCCCGGGGATGTCCCACCCGGGCTTGTAGGAGGGTTCCACCAGCAACACGCGGCCCTCCTCGTCGAAGAAGAGCGCGCCGGCGGCCGCCCGCGGCCGGGCCATCGGCGGGCCGACGCTCCCGTTCTCGCCGGCCACGAACCAGTCGACGCTCTCGACGGGCGCCACGACCTCGACCGAAGGAACGACCTCGACCGATGGCACGACCTCGACCGAAGGCACGACGTCCATCGACGGCGCGGCGTCGCCGGCAGCGTTACGGGCACCCGCTGTCGGGACGCGGCTCGGCCTGGTGGCAGGCGCGCGTCCCTCGATCTCCGCGGACGACGCCACCGGCTGGTAGGGCACCGAGGCGGTCAACCCCGGCGCACGCGAAGCACTCACCGAAGGTGACGAGTCGTCTGCTTGGCGGGAGCCGGCAGTCATGATGGTCCCTTCTGCCGCTACGGGCGAACTAGCTGGTACTGGGCTTACTACACGAATCGGCCAACAATTTCCGACATCAGGTCGCGCGCAGTCGGCCCGGAGTGTCGGGCCCGGCCCCACTCCAGCTCCAAGCTCGGCGTAGTCGCCCAGCCCCCGGCTCGCTCGGGAAACATCGGCAGCCCATGCCAGCCAGAGTGGAGCTCCTCCTTCCAGCAGGTTCCCGTTCGTCGAGTTGCCGTGTGGCGAATACTTGAATTGTGAGCATCAGCACTGTGGGGATGGGTGGTCGCGTGACGGAGTGGACAACGATCCGGGAGGAGCACAAGATCTTCGAGGACGAGGCTGTGCTCGCGTTGGACAAGCCGGTCGGTGTGGCCGTCATGGGTGAGCGCCACGACACGGATCTGGTGTCCATGGCCCGGGAGGCCGGCGAGGAGCTGTTCCCCGCCCACCGCATCGACAAGGTCACCTCGGGCGTCGTCCTGTTCGCCAAGCAGCTGCGCCACCACGGCGACCTCACCCGGCAGTTCAACCGGCGCACGGTGGACAAGACCTACCTCGCGCTGACCCGTACCCATGGCATCCCGGCCACGGCGACGATCGACCTGCCGCTCAGCGTCGGCCGCAAGAACCGGGTGCGGATCGCCGCCAACCGCGCTGACATCGTCACCGTCACGGCGGACGCCGGTCCAGCCGACACCACCGGGGCCAGCACAGCCGCGGCGGCACCCGACCCCGAGGCCGCCCCCTGGCTGTGGACGGTGCCCACGGCCAAGACGTTCCCGCACGTGCGGACCTATCCGTCGGTCACCCACCTCGCGCGGTTGTGGGAGGGCACCGAGCACACGTTGGTCGCGGCGCATCCGGTCAGCGGCCGGCGGCATCAGATCCGCGTCCACCTCGCCTGGGTCGGGCATCCCATCGAGGGAGATCCACTCTTCGAGCGCGCGCCGACGACCCGCACCTTCCTGCACGCCTGGCGCCTCGCCTTCGACGCGGGCTGGGATGGTGGCCGCCGGATGGTCGTCGAGGCCGTCCCAGGCCCGGACTTCTGGCGCTCGCTCGACGGCGAGGATGCCGCCATCGCCGCGGCGAGCCTCACCGGGTTCAACGCTCCGGCCACGTTCTGACGCCTCAGCAGGCAGCCCGGACGCCGGCTCCTCGACGGAGCAGGGCCGGGCGCGCGGCGGGCAGAGCCGGGAGACGTGGGTGGCGGGCCGGCAGCACCGCCTGACGTCCTCGCTCCCGGACTTTCAGCGCTCTCACCAGCCCCTGGCTCTCCACGGAGGCGGCGTCGCGCAGCAGGCAGCTCGGGCGGTCGGGCGGTCGGGCGGTCGGGCGGTCGGGCGGTCGGGCGGTCGGGCGGTCGGGCGGTCGGGCGCACGATGAGCAGGTCCGACCGGCGTCTGCGGAAATGCCGGCCGCCGGGCCCGGCTCCCCCCTCCTGGGGGCCGGGCCCGGCGGCGTGGTGGGCAGCGGTCAGCGCACGCTGATCTTCGCGCCCAGGTTCTTGAGCTGCGCGCTCGGAGCGGCGACCGGCTTGACGCCCTTCCGGAAGGTGATGGTGACGCTGTTGCCGGACACCGTCGAACCCTTCCCGCCCACGACCACTCGAACCGTGCCGAGGCCGGCCGGCTTCTTCGCGTTCGCTGCGCTCAGTGCGGAGACGTCCAGCGTGGTGCCGACCGGAACCGTCACCACGATGTGGGTGGCGGTCTTCTGGTTCAGCGTGTAGACGCCCACGGTGGCGCCGGTGGTCACGTTCTTGACCAGAATCGCCCGGGCGCCGGCGGGCACGGCGCTCTGCGCGATGGTGATGTCGAGCCGGACGTTGGCCTTGACCGGTGCGACGTGCGCGGTCACGGCCTCCTTGGCCGGGGGCGCCGTCGTGGCGGCGCTCGCCGGCAGCGCAAGGGAGACGGCGGCCGCCGAGCCGGCCATCGCGACGGCAATGCTGCGGCGTACATTCATCGAAACTCGCATCGACTTCAGACCTCCATTGTCTGGAACGAATTCCGACCGACTGCCGGAAATCACGTCGCTGATGGCGCCGAATCGCCCTGTTATTCAAGGGCCCGCCTTTTCGTCCCGCGACGGTCGTCACGCTAGTTTTCGATTCTGTGTGCCCTCGATGGCGAACCTTTGACAAAGCTGTGTCGGCCAACCCACCGAGCCGGCCCATGCCCTGGCCAGCGCCGGCGAGCAGCGCGGCGACGACGAGAGCCGGCACAGCACGGGCATGGACCGCCACGACCAGTGCGTCCGCGCTGGCCGTGGCGGTCAGCGCACCAGCCAGCAGCACGGCAGTGCTTCGCCAGCGCCAGTACGGTCTGGAACGCCGCAGCCACGTTCGCGTCGACGATCTCGACGCACTTTCCCGGCCTGCTCGACCTCGTCGCCGCCTGGTCTCCCCCTGACGCCGAGCCAAGCTGACGGACGCCGGGCAGAGCTGACGATCAGCCGCCGCGGGGCGCGTACATGATGATCGCCATACCGACGAGGCAGACGGCGGCGCCGGCGAGATCAAAACGGTCCGGGCGGTAGCCGTCAGCGACGATCCCCCACCCGATCGAGCCGGCGACGAAGACCCCTCCATAAGCGGCGAGGATGCGGCCGAACTCGCCGTCCGGCTGCAGGGTGGCAACGAACCCGTAAAGCCCGAGCGCGATGACGCCGGCACCCACCCACAGCAGGCCACGATGCTCGCGCGTCCCCTGCCACACGAGCCAGGCGCCACCGATCTCGAACAGCGCGGCGACGACGAACAGGGCGACGGAGCGGGCGACGGTCACGGGCGCTCGGCTCTCCTCGTGCTCGGGGACCCGCCCCGACCATAACGGCCGGCACGGGAGGTGGTGGTCACCGGCGGCCGCCGCGGGGCGGGGGCGTTGTGGGTGCTTCGCTCGCCGGAAGGACCATCGTTACCGCCGTGGCCGAGCCGGCCACGGCGACGGCAACACTGCGGCGCATAGCCCTGGAAACGCGCTGATACCCACCGGATGAAGCTCGCGTTGGCAGTCGACCACGACCCCCGCCTTTTCGGAAGGTCCCGCCACCCCCACACCGGAAGGCGACACCAAAACCTTACCAAAAATTGTGATCACTATCACATACCATTCGGCTCGTAGCTCTCCGTTAATCTTGCACCATTGCGCCGGACGGGCCTCACAGCCCACTCACAGGTAGACATGCGCAGGTCAAGACCCTCCACACCAGACCAGCCCGGATGGATCGCCCCGACAAAGCCCCCCGCCGCACCTATACGGCCCGTTACCTACATCGGCGAAATGGCGCACGTTCCCTCGCTTGCGTAAGGAACAGCACACCGATAGGTTTCCGATGTTCGATCGCGCCTCGGTCGAATACTCCGCCATTCGGGACCTGAGGCCGGTTTTTCTCCGGCGAGAGGCCACGCGACCGTACCCTTAAGGGACTGCCTGATGGTCGGCCTGATCTCATGCGCTCCGCTACTCACCGGCCGGTCACGTTCGAACCCAGCTGTAACCGGTGCTGCCTCTCCACCCGCCCTCGCGGTCGGCGGGAACAGTGAGCCTTTTCCATCCCACGGTGCACGGTGAGGGATGCCGAAGGTCGGAGCCGGCGACGGAACATCCCCGGTCTCCGCGGGCGCTTCGAAGGGCGTTGGACCGTGCGCACGGTCCGGGAGCATGTTCTGCTTCTCGTATTACTGGTGGCCGGAACGGCGGTCCGGCTCGCCGCGGTGACAGGGTATCGCCCGGCGCTCTGGTTCAACGACAGCTACGAGTACGTGGCAGGCGCGCTGCGCCCGGAGCCCTATGTGGTCCGGCCGTCGGGTTACAGCTTCTTCCTCCGCGCCCTCGAGCCCTTTCACAGCTTCGAGCTGGTGGTTCTCCTCCAGCATGCCCTTGGCCTCGCCATCGGCGTCGCGGTCTATGCGCTCCTGCTCAGGCTGGGCGCGCCCGCCTGGGCCGCGGCGATCGGGGCCGCTCCCCAACTGCTGGACGCCTATCAGATCGAGCTCGAGCATCTCGTGCTCTCGGAAACGGTCTTCACGGCGCTTCTGATGACAGCGGTGCTCTGCCTGCTCTGGCAGCGATCGATCAGCGTGCCGTCCGCGGTGGTGGCGGGGCTCGCGCTGGCGCTGGCAGCGGTGACTCGTTCGGTGGGCCTTCCGCTCGCCCTGGCCGCCACGATCTGGCTGCTCGCCCGGCGACCTGCCTGGAAAAGCATGGCCGCTTTCGGGCTGACGCTCGCCGTGCCGGTGCTCGCCTACTGCTCCTGGCATCGGGCCGAGCACGGGAGTTTCGCAACCTCGGGTAGCACCGGTGTTTTCCTCTACAGCCGGACCGCCACCTTTGCCGACTGCGCCGTGATGAAGCCGCCCGCCGAGCTCCGGCCGTTATGCCCCACCGAGCCGACCGACCAGCGAAATCCCCCGTCGGACTACATCTGGCATGGCGACAGCCCGCTGGCCGGCATCCCCGGCCCCATCTTCGACCCGGCGAAGGAGGAACTCGCCCGGGATTTCGCCGTCCACGCCGTTCTCGCCCAGCCTCTGGACTACCTGGATGTCGTCGGGCGGGATTTCATGCGGACGTTTGAGTCCCGCCTGGAGGACTACCCCAGCCGTTCGGTCGCCGAACGGTACCTTTTCGGCTCCCCGACCCCGTCGATGACGCGCAAGGACCGCGAGGCGGCGGACCTGCGCACCTACGAGCACGGGGAGTTCGCGACGACCGCGCACGAGCCGACGGCTGGCTGGCTGGTGACGTACCAGCGTCATGCGGCGCTTCCCGCGCCAGCCCTGGGTCTCCTGCTCGTCCTCGGTCTGGTCGGCACGGTCTGCGGGTTTCTCCGGGTCCGGCCGCTTGCCGCCCCGCTCCTGCTCCTCAGCGGCCTGGCCACCCTGACCCTCCTGTTGCCGCCCGCCACTGCCGGCTTCGACTACCGCTACGTCCCACCCGCGTTTCCGTTTCTCGGCGCGGCGGCGGTCGCCGGCGCCCTCTGCCTGGTCCGACTGATCAGGCGCGGAGCCAGCGTCATCGCGGGCACACCTGCGCAGCCAGACGAACCCGCGCGGCCCGAGCAGCCCGAGCAGCCCGAGCTGGGAGAAGAGCCCGCGCGGCCGAAGGAGCCGGCGCAGGCGGACGAACCGGACGACGGCGGCGCGCAGACCAACCCGATTCCCAGCACCGGCGTATCTGTCTCCTGACCGGCTCCTGTCCGGAGCGACACCGGTATAACTGATATCGACGTCAACATCGCATCCTGGAGTCGTCTGTGGCTGAGCGCGTTGTGGTCGAGATCCGGGACGGTGTCGCCGACGTCCGCCTGAACCGCCCGGAGAAGCTCAACGCGCTCGACGGGCCCATGTATCGGGCCCTCGTCGACACATGCGGGGAGATCCGGAAGCAGCCGGCCGTACGCGCCGTCGTGCTGTCGGGCGAAGGCCGAGGTTTCTGCGCGGGCCTCGACTTCACGGCGTTCCAGACCATGGCGGGCGACCGCGCGGCCAGCTCGGCGATGGCCGAGAACGTCGCCTCGAGGAAAGGCGCGAACATCGGCCAGCGGGCCGTCGCGGGCTGGTCCGAGCTGGCCGTTCCGGTCATCGCGGCGATCCACGGGCCCTGCCTCGGCGGCGGCCTCCAGCTCGCGCTCGGCGCCGACATCCGCTTCGTCGCGCCCGACGCCTCGCTGTCGGCCATGGAGATCCGCTGGGGGCTCGTGCCGGACATGGGGGGAAGTCTCGCTCTCGCCCGCCTGGTCCGCCACGACGTCGCCAAGGAGCTCGTCTGGACCGGGCGCACCGTGTCCGGAGCGGAGGCCGTCCACCTCGGGCTGGCGACGAGGCAGGAGGCCGACCCACTCGCCGCGTCCCTCGAGCTGGCCGCGCGGATCGCGGGCCGCAGCCCCGACGCCGTGCGCGCCGGCAAGCGGCTCCTGACCGATGCCGTCGGCCGCACACCGGACGAGCAGATGGCGCTCGAACGTCAGGAGAGCAGCGCACTGGTCGGCACCTCCAACCAGATCGAGGCAGTCACCGCGTCCTTCGAGAAGCGGTCGCCGCTCTTCCGGGACCCGGCCTAGGAAGCCGGCGGCATACGGCGACATTCCGGACCACCGGTACGACTGGCAGCCAGCGAAGCGGGATTTCCTCCTCGACCGTTTACAGTCCCAGAAAGTCGCCGTAGGTCGCTCGGGCCTGCCGCTCCGTCGCCGACACATCCTCGAAAGGTCAGATGATGCCGTCGATCGATCCCGCCGGCCTGCCCTTGGACCAGAAGGTGTCGCTGCTGTCGGGGCGTGACTTCTGGACGACCAAACCAGTTGAGGCGGCTGGAATTCCGCCGATCGTGCTCACCGACGGCCCGCACGGCATCCGCCTCCAACGCGACGGCACCGATCATCTGGGCTTCTACGACAGCCTGCCCGCCACCTGCCTGCCACCAGCGGTCGCCGTGGGGTCGAGCTGGGACGTCGAGGTGGCGCGGCGGCTCGGCGCGGCGGTCGGCCGCGAGGCCCGCGTCCTCGGTGTCACGGTCGTCCTCGGGCCCGGCGTCAACATCAAGCGCTCGCCACTGTGCGGGCGGAACTTCGAGTACTACTCGGAGGACCCGCTGCTGACCGGCATGCTCGGCGCCGCGCACGTCCGCGGACTGCAGGCCCAGGGGGTGGGCGCGTCGGTGAAGCACTTCGCGGCCAACAACCAGGAGACCGACCGGATGCGGGTCAGCGCGGACGTCGACGAGCGGACCCTGCGGGAGATCTACCTCGCGGCCTTCGAGCGGATCGTCACCGAGACGCGGCCGGCGACCGTGATGGCGGCCTACAACCGGATCAACGGGACGCCCGCGTCCCAGCACCGGTGGCTGCTGACCGACGTCCTGCGCGGCGAATGGGGCTTCACGGGTGTTGTCGTCTCCGACTGGGGCGGAGTCAACGACCGCGTCGCCGCGCTGGCAGCGGGGCTGGACCTGCAGATGCCCGGCACGGGCGGCGCCAGTGACGCGGAGATCGTGCGCGCCGTCCGCGCCGGAGCCCTCGACGAGGCCCACGTGGACGCCGGCGCACGCCGCGTAGCGGCCCTCTCCGGCCTGGTTGCCGAGGCGGGCGGCGAGCTTCCTGTCGACGAGCACCATGCCCTGGCCCGGGAGCTGGCCACCGACTGCGTCGTCCTGCTCAGAAACATCGGCGGTGTTCTTCCCCTCGCCCGGCCGTCATGCATCGCGGTCATCGGCGACCTTGCCACCAGCCCCCGGTTCCAGGGCGGCGGCAGCTCCCGCATCAACCCCACCAGGGTCGACATCCCACTGGACGCCATCCGCGCGCTGGGCGAATCGGTGACCTACGCGCGGGGCTACGCGGCTGACGGCACGGACGACGATCAGGAGGCCGAGGCGGAGGCCGGGTCCAGCGACGGGAGCGAGCGCGGGCACGGGCACGGGCACGACGATCGGGAGGCGTCGCTCGCGCAGGCCGTGCGGATCGCCGCGGCGGCCGATGTGGCGATCGTGTTCGCGGGGATCGACAAGGAGACCGAGGGCGTCGACCGGGAACACATCGACCTGCCCGCCGAGCAGGTGGCCCTCATCCGCGCGGTCGCCGCGGCGGCGCCGCGCACCGTCGTCGTGCTGGCGGGCGGCGGCGTCGTGTCGCTGGAGGGCTGGCACGACGAGGTCGACGCGATCCTCGCCGGCTGGCTGCTCGGCCAGGCCGCGGGCGGCGCGATCGCCGACGTCCTGTTCGGCGTCGCCAATCCGTCCGGGCATCTCGCGGAGACCATTCCGCTGCGTCTCGCGGACGCCCCCAGTTATCTCAACTTTCCGGGCGAGGCGGGTCATGTCCGTTACGGCGAAGGCGTGATGGTCGGCTACCGCGGTTACCAGACCGTCGAGCGCACCGTTCGCTATCCGTTCGGGCACGGACTGAGCTACACCACCTTCACCACCGATGCTCTCGAGGTCAGCCTGACCGGGGACAACACCGCCACCGCCCACGTGACCGCGACGAACACCGGTGACCGGGCCGGTCGGCACGTCATCCAGGTCTACGTCGCCACCGCCGCGGGGCCCGTCCGGCGCCCCGTCCGGGAGCTGCGGGCCTTCAAGAAGATCACCCTTCGGCCGGGCGAGACCCGCACGGTCGATCTCGATCTGGATCGGCGGGCCTTCACCTACTACGACATCGAGCTGCGGCGGTGGGTGGTCGCCCCCGGCGACTACACGATCCAGGTCGGCGAGAACGCCGCGCACATCGTCGCCGAGCGGACCATCACCCTGACCGGCGACTCCGGCCACCGGCCGCTGAGCCTCGACTCCCCGTTCGGCGACTGGCTGCACCACCCCGTCGTCGGCCCACAGTTGCGGCGCTCCCTCGGCGGAGGAATGACCGAACAGTCCCGGAAAGCCCTCGAACAGAACCCGGACCTGCTCGAATCGATCTCCTCGATGCCGATCCGCCAGGTCCTGAGCATGGGTGGCACCAGCTTCCGTGATGAGGAGCTCGCCCGGCTGATGGAGCTGAGCCGTTAGCCCACGGACCCGCCGGCCGCCACGACCCTACGTGTTCGTACGGGACGTACGCTGTTCGTATGCGCAAGAAGGTCGTCACGATCGGAAACTCGGCGGGCATCACGATCAGCCCGGCCGAACTGCGTGCTCTGGGCGTCAGCCCCGGAGATTCCGTCGAGGTGACCATCCGTGCCGGGGTTCTGGAGGCCCGCGCCGTCAGCCAGTATGAGGACACTCCCCTGCCCGACCTGATAGCCGTGATCAATGCCGCGCGGACCAGGTCATGACCTGGACGCGGCCGGAGTTCCTGGCCGACGTCGCCCGCACCGGGATCCTGTCGCCGGAATACGCCGAGGACGTACTGGTGCGGCTGGCGCACCACTCCACGGCGATCGAGGGCAACACCCTCACCCTGGCCGACACCATCACCCTGCTGGTCGACGAACGGGTACCCGTGGCCGGGACGCCGGTGCGCGAGTTGTACGAGGTCACCAACCACTACCAGGCTCTCGCCCGCCTCCTGACGGCCGTCGCCGACGGC
This sequence comes from Parafrankia sp. EUN1f, assembly GCF_000177675.1. GTDB lineage: Bacteria > Actinomycetota > Actinomycetes > Frankiales > Frankiaceae > Parafrankia. The sequence continues at coordinate 18,320 of NZ_ADGX01000110.1, read as the reverse complement.
GAACCGCTGACCACCGACCTCGTCCGGGACCTGCACTCCGCGTTGATGGACCATCTGACTCACGACCGCGGCCAGTACAAGACCTCCAGCAACATCGTCACCGGTGCGTCCTGGCGGCCCCCACCCCCGAACGCGTCCCGGAACTCATGCTCCAGTGGGCCGACCAGGCTGAATGGCAGACCGCCAACCTCGACAACGAGGCCCTGCTGGAGGCGATAGCCCGCGAAGCCGGACCGACGAGCCGAGGCACGCGGAGCTGCTCGACATGAGGATCGCCGCGAGGCCCTCGGGGTCGACATCCAGCGACCGTCCGATGCGCATCGCGTCGTCGGCGAGCGCGATCTGCGCGGCGAGCAACGTGTTGTTGATGAGCTTCGCCTTCGAGCCAGCCCCGATCCCGCCGAGGTGCACGACATGGTCGGACAGCGCCGACAGCAGGTCGGTGACGTCGGCGAGCGTGTCGGCGTCACCTCCGATCATGATCGTCAGCTTGCCGGCGAGGGCCCTGGGCCCACCGCCGCTCACCGGCGCGTCGAGGACACGCAGGCCAGACCCGGCGGCCCGTTCGGCGATCCGCTGAATCTGGCCGGGCGAGACCGTGGAGTGCACGAGCACCACCGCGCCGGGACGTAGGCCCTCGGCGAGGCCCGCGGGGCCGAACACGACCTCCTCGACTCCCGCCGCGTCGAACACGCAGACACCGACCGCATCGAGCTCGGCACCCATCTCGGCCGGCGTCGTCGCGACGGTGACACCACTGCCCGCGAAGGGTTCCAGCGACGTGGGCCGGCGGGCCCAGAGGGTGAGATCGTGGCCCTCGGCGTGGATCCGCTGCGCCATCGGCAGGCCCATACCGCCGAGGCCGATGAATCCGACCTTCACAGTGCGCTCCCTCGCTGGGCTTCCATCGTCAGACACGTTTGATGAATCCGCCGTCGACGGTGACGGTCTGGCCGGTGACGAAGGAGGCGTCGTCGGAGCAGAGCAGCAGCGCCATCCCGACCAGGTCCTCCGCCCGCCCGAATCTCCTGATCAACTGCTCGCCGAGGATGCGTTGCTTGCTCGTGTCCTCCAGCCGTTCGAGCACCGCCTCGGAAGCGATCATCCCCGGTGCGATGCCGAGGACACGGATCCCGTCCTGGGCGAACTCCCGGGCCAGCGAGAGCGTGAGCCCGTTCAGCGCCAGCTTCGAGACGCTGTACGCACCGCCACCGAGGTAGGAGGAGTTCGATGACTGGTTGAGGATCACTCCGCCACCCCTGCTGACCATCGCGTCACGGCTGTGGCGCGCGCAGAGCGCGGCACCGAAGACGTTGACGTCGAACAACCGGCGCCAGTCCGCCAGCGGCAGCGTGCTGGTCAGGTTGTACTGACCCATGTGCAGCCCGGCGTTGTTGATGAGGACGTCGACGCCGCCGAACCGTCCGACGGCCGTCGCGACCATGCTCGCGACCGACTCCTCGTCGGCCACATCGACGCCGACAGGCGCCGATCCCTCGATGGCGCGGGCGGCTTCCCGGGCCGCCGACAGGTCGATGTCGGCGACCGTCACCGACGCGCCCTCGGCGGCGAACGCCTCGGCGTAGGCCCGGCCCAGGCCGTTGCCCGCACCGGTGACGATCACCGACTTCCCCGCGAATCTCTTCTCGGTCACAACCCCGCCTTCCTCGTCACACCCGTCACACCCGTCAGCGCAGCGCACGGCGATCGCCGGCGGCGGGACTCGGCTACCAGGACTCGGCCGCGAAAACTTACCTGGCGCACGCCAAGGAAGTAAAGATCTGTCGGCCAGTCCGCCTCTCGGGACGCTCGGTAGATTCAGCGACGTGGAGGCGGGACGCGCACCGGCACGACGGACACAGGCCGAGCGGCGCGCGGCAGCCGAGGCCGCACTGCTACGAGCGGCCGCCGAGATGATCGTCGAGCGTGGCGTCGAACGGGCGTCGCTGCGCGGCATCGGAACGCGAGCGGGCAGCAGCCGAGAGCTGCCCGCCTACCACTTCGGATCCAAGGAAGCACTGATCGGCCGGCTCGCCACGCGCGCCCAGGAACAGGCGATCGCCGCGACCTCCGCCGCGCTCGAACGAGCCCAGCGCGACCGTGCGGAACTCACCGCACTGGAGATCCTGTGCGTCACGATGGACACCTATCTCGAGCTGTTCGCCGCCGCCGACGCGGAAGCCCGCGCCGTCGTCGTGCTCTGGGGTGCCAGCCTCGCCACGGAATCCGATCTACCCGCCGTCCGCGAAGCGGCCCGCCTCCGACACCACGAGCTGACAGGTCAGATCCAGGCCGGCCAGCAGGACGGATCGATCCGCGCCGACATCGACCCGGCCGCGGCGGCCGTTGTGGTCATGGGCCTGGTCCGCGGCGCCGCCGCGATGTCGCTGGCCCAGCCCGACACCGCCGACCCGAACCAGGTTCGAAAGCTGTGCGGCGACGCCATCAAGGCCCTCCTCCGCGACAACGACGAAACCATCACTCGGCCCGGCATAGCGCGATCCTGATGAGCACCGGGCTACGGCCGAGCGGTTAGGACGGGCGTCGGTCCTCCTGGCGAGCCCGGTGGAATCTTGCCATCCCCCACCACGGGTGTTGTTCTTCCTGAGGGTGGCATTCGTCGTCACCGTCGCCGCCGAACAGGAGAGCCGTTCCCCGTGTTCCACCCGCGTCTCCCGCGCCCGCCGCACTACTCCCGCCGGTGGGTTCGGGGGGACGTCACCAGCGGCCTCACGGTGGCCGCCTATCTGATCCCGCAGGTCATGGCCTACGGCGCGCTCGCGGGCGTGGCACCCGTCGCGGGCCTGTGGGCGATCGCTCCCGCCATGGTCGCGTACGCGCTGCTGGGGTCGTCGAGGCTGCTCTCGGTCGGCCCGGAATCAACCACCGCGCTGATGACGGCGGCTGCCGTCGCCCCACTGGCGGACGGTGATCCGTCCCGGCATGCCGCTCTCGCGGCCACGCTCGCCGTGGGGGTCGGGGTATTCGCGGTGGCCGCCGGGTTCGCGCGGCTCGGTGTCATCGCCCACCTGCTCTCCCGGCCGATCCTCGTCGGCTACCTCGCCGGGGTCGCGATCATCATGATCGTCGGGCAGTTGGAGAAGGTGACCGGAGTCCCGGTCGACGGCGACAGCCTGTACGGGGAGCTCCACTCGTTCGCCACCTCGCTGCACCACCTGCACGGGAAGACCCTCATGGTTTCCATCGCCTCGCTCGCGCTGCTCGTGGCGCTGCACCGGTGGACGCCCCGCCTGCCGAGCCCGCTCATCGTGATCACGATCGCGACGGTCGCGGTCTGGGCGTTCGGCCTCGACGAGCACGGCGTGCGAGTGGTCGGTGACGTCGAGGCCGGCCTCCCGCACCTGGCGCTGCCGACGGGGTCCGACCTCGTCGACCTCGCTCCGTCCGCGCTCGGCGTTCTGTTCGTCGGCTTCGCCGACAACATGCTCACCGCCCGCGCCTTCGGCGGGCGCGACAGCCACCAGATCAATGCCAACCGGGAGTTGTTCGCGCTCGGCGCGGCGAACCTGGGAGCCGGCGTGGGGCAGGGCTTCCCGGTCAGCAGCAGCGGGAGCCGTACCGCGCTCGCCGCCTCCAGCGGCGCACGGACCCAGCTGTACTCCCTGGTCGCGCTCGGCGCGGTCGTCCTGGTCCTCGCCTTCGGACGTCCCGCGCTGGCGATGTTCCCGATGGCGACCCTCGGCGCGATCATCATCTTCGCCGCGACCAGGCTGATCGACGTCGCCGGCTTCCGCCAGCTTGCCTCGTTCCGGCGCAGCGAGCTGGCGCTCGCGCTCACCGCCGCGGTGGGTGTCCTGGTCTTCGACATCCTGTACGGGGTGCTGGTGGCCATCGCCGTGTCGCTGCTGGACCTGCTGGCCCGGGTCGCCCGCCCCCACGACGCGGTGCTGGGGCAGGTTCCCGGCCTGGACGGGATGCACGACGTGGACGACTACGCGAACGCCCGCACCGTTCCGGGCCTGTTCGCCTACCGGTACGACTCGCCGCTGTTCTTCGCCAACGCCGAGAACTTCCGCCGCCGTGCGCTCGCGGCTCTCGACGCATGCAGCGAGGAGGTCGACTGGTTCGTCCTCAACATGGAGGCCATCGTCGAGGTCGACATCACGGCACTCGACGCACTGGAGGACCTGCGTGCCGAGGTGACCCGCCGTGGCATCGCCTTCGGCCTGGCCCACGCCAAACACGACCTGCTCGACGACCTCACCGCCTACGGGCTCACCGCGAAGATCCAACCTGAAATGATCTTCCCGACGATGCGTGCCGCCACAGCCGCCCACCACTCGCGCCCGTCCCCGCCCTTCTCCCCTGATCCAGGTGCGGCGAGTCAGCTCAGATCGTCCGGAGCGTCGAGCGCACCCGCCGGCGACGAGGCGGAACAGGCCAGCCCAGGCCGCCGCGCACCAAGATGACCGGACGATTTCGGGGCGCGGTGTATTACGGGCGGTTCACGGGGCGGCCGTGGCACGGTCGAGATCGAGGTTCAGTTCCAGGACGTTGACGCTCGGCTCTCCGAGGAAGCCCAGCGCCCGGCCGGTGGTGTGCTTGTCGACGAGGTCGCGCACCTGGTTGAGGGACATGTCGCGTTCCCGGGCTATCCGGGGAACCTGCAGCTCGGCGTAGGCCGGGCTGATGCCGGGGTCGAGGCCGCTGGCGCTGGCGGTCACGGCGTCAGCGGGCACCACCGGCTTCTCCGGGGCATCGCCACGGACGAGGACCCGCTCACCGGCGGCGATGTCATCGCCGGGCGTACGACACTCGACGGCCACACCCTGGTAGCTGGCGAGGAACGGGGTGGCGGGGCACGCCTCGTTGACGCTGACGACGCGAGTGATGGCACCCTCGAACCCGGGGCCAGCATGGTAGACGGCGAGGACGGCGCCGACGCCGGAGGCGGTGCAGTACCTGCGGCTGCCGTCGACCCCTTCCCGCTCGCCGATCGCCAGGCTGCGTTCGCAGACCTGGGTGAGCAGGCTCTGCCCGCTCTCGTCCTCGTTGGGTGTGGCGGGGTCGTCGATGCCGTCGACGACGTCCTCGGGGCCGAGGTTGGACGCCGAGGTGGACGTCGGGTCGTAGCCGTCACCGGCGGCGGAAGGTCGGCTCTGGAAATAGGTGAGCAGCGCGTTTCCGTCGGCGTCGGTGAACGACTGGCCGATCAGCGACGAGCCGACACGCTGGCCTTCGGCGTTGGTGACGAATGAGCCGTCCGCGTTGTCCTTCAGGCCTGGGATCTGCGCGATGGCCAGGATCGCCAGCGGGTAGGCGAGGCCGACGAGCACGGTGAGAACGAGCAGTGCCCGCAGCGCCGCCAGGTGCTGACGGATCCAGGATGGAAGCGTTGACATGGTTCAGCCCACTCCCGGGATGAACTGCACAAGCAGGTCGATGATCTTGATGCCGACGAACGGCACGACGATTCCGCCGAGGCCGTAGATGTAGAGGTTGCGGCTGAGCAGCTTCGACGCACTCGCCGGCGTGTACCGCACACCCCGCAAAGCGAGCGGGATGAGCGCGACGATGACCAGCGCGTTGAAGATGACGGCGGAGAGAATCGCCGACTCGGGGCTGGCGAGCCGCATGATGTTCAGCTTGTCCAGGCCGCCGTAGACGCCGGCGAACATCGCCGGGATGATCGCGAAGTACTTCGCGACGTCGTTGGCGATGGAGAACGTCGTCAGCGCTCCGCGGGTGATGAGCAGCTGCTTGCCGATCTCGACGATCTCGATGAGCTTCGTCGGGTTGCTGTCGAGATCGACCATGTTGCCGGCTTCCTTGGCCGCCGAGGTGCCGGTGTTCATCGCCACCCCGACATCGGCCTGGGCCAGCGCGGGCGCGTCGTTCGTCCCGTCACCGGTCATCGCGACGAGCTTGCCGTCGGCCTGCTCCTTGCGGATCAGCGCGAGCTTGTCCTCCGGGGTGGCCTCGGCGAGGAAGTCGTCGACGCCGGCCTCGTCCGCGATCGCCTTCGCGGTCAGCGGGTTGTCACCGGTGATCATGATGGTGCGGATGCCCATCCGCCGCATCGCGTCGAAGCGCTCGCGCATGCCGGACTTCACGACGTCCTTGAGCTGGATGACCCCGAGCACCCGCGCGACCGGGCCCGACGGGGTCTCGATGACCTCACCGACGACCAGCGGGGTGCCACCGGACGCGGAGATGCCGTCGACCACCTCACCGGCCTGGGTCGGAACCACACCCCCGTTCTCGCGCACCCACCGGGTGACCGCGCTGGCCGCACCCTTGCGCACCTGCCGGCTGAGCGCCGCCCCGGCGGGCTCGGCGTACTCCGCGGCGAGGTCGACACCGGACATCCGGGTCTGTGCGGTGAAGTGCACGAAGGTCGCGTGCCGCAGCTCGCCCGGGGTGCGTTCGCGCAGGCCGTACCTCTCCTTGGCGAACACGACGATGGAGCGGCCCTCGGGGGTCTCGTCCGCCAGGGAGGACAGCTGGGCGGCATCGGCCAGCTCGGCCTCGCTCACACCCCCGACCGGGATGAAGGCGTTCGCCTGCCGGTTGCCGAGGGTGATCGTTCCGGTCTTGTCGAGCAACAGGGTGTTGACGTCGCCCGCGGCCTCGACAGCCCGGCCGCTCATCGCCAGCACATTGCGCTGGACGAGCCGATCCATCCCGGCGATGCCGATCGCGGACAGCAGCGCCCCGATCGTCGTCGGAATCAGACAGACCAGCAGGGACGCGAGCACGATGCCGGTGATCCCGTCGCCGGTCAGGGTCGAGGTGTCCGGCAGCGCGGGCTGCTGCGCCTTCGAGTAGATCGCCAGCGGCTGCAGGGTCGCAACGGCCAACAGGAAGATGACGGTGAGCGCGGCCAACAGGATGTTCAGCGCGATCTCGTTCGGCGTCTTCCGCCGGTTCGCCCCCTCGACCAGGGCGATCATCCGGTCGATGAAACTCTCGCCGGGCTTCTGGGTGATCCGCACGACGATGCGGTCGGAGAGCACCTTCGTCCCACCGGTGACCGACGAGCGGTCTCCGCCGGACTCGCGGATCACCGGCGCCGACTCGCCGGTGATCGCCGACTCGTCCACGCTGGCGATGCCCTCGACGATGTCGCCGTCACCGGGGATGAACTCCCCCGCCTCGATGACCACGACATCGTTCTGGGCCAGCCGGGGAGCGGGAACCAGTTCCTCGGCCGCGGCCTCGGCAGGCTTGCCCGGCCGCCAGTCGACCAGCCGGCGGGCCTGGGTGTCGGTCTTTGCCCGGCGCAGCGCCTGGGCCTGGGCTTTTCCGCGGCCTTCCGCCACGGCCTCGGCCAGGTTGGCGAAGACCACGGTAAGCCACAGCCAGGCGGTGATCAGCCAGCCGAACACCGACGGGTCGGTGATCGCGAGGATCGTGGTGAACGCCGCGCCGACCTCGACGATCAGCATCACCGGATTGCGCCACAGGGTGCGCGGATCGAGCTTACGCAGCGCGCTGGGCAGCGACTTCCACATCTGCTTCGGGTCGAGCAGGCCGCCGCCGACACGACGTGGCTGCTCGGGGAGAGGCTGGTGCCTGTCTCCCGCGGCGTCCGCCCGCGTGGCGAGAGTGGTGGTGCTCATCAGTGAATCCCTTCCGCGAGAGGCCCGAGGGCCAGCGCGGGGAAGAAGGTCAGCGCGACGATGATCAGCGTGACGCCGGCGAGCATTCCGACGAACTGGGGCCGATGGGTCGGCAACGTCCCGGCGGTGACGGGAACGGGTGCCTGGCGGGCCAGCGACCCGGCCAAGCCGAGCACGAAGATGAGCGGCAGGAAACGTCCGAACATCATGGCGAGGCCGAGCACGGTATTGTACCAGGTCGTGTTCACGGTGATTCCGGCGAACGCGGAGCCGTTGTTGTTACCGGCCGAGGTGAAGGCGTAGAGAACCTCCGACAGGCCGTGCGCGCCGCTGTTGAGCATGCCGGCCCGCTGACCCGGCATCGCCATCGCCACCCCGGCACCCAACAACACGATGATCGGCGTCGTCAGGAAGTACATCGACGCGAACTTCATCTCCCGCGCGCCGATCTTCTTCCCAACGTACTCCGGAGTTCGACCGATCATCAGACCGGCCACGAACACCGTCACCACGGCGAGAACCAGCATTCCGTAGAGGCCCGATCCGACGCCGCCCGGTGCCACCTCGCCGAGCATCATGTTGAACAACAGCGTGGCGCCGCCGAGGCTGGTATAGGAATCGTGGAAGGAATTCACCGCGCCGGTCGAGGTCAGGGTCGTCGCGGTCGCGAACAACGCCGAGTTCGGCACCCCGAACCGGGAGTCCGTGCCCTCGGTCGCCGCGCCGACGGCTTCGGGGACGGTGCCGTGGTGCGCACCTTGGAACGCCATGTTCACCGCGAGGCTGCCGAGTGCGATAACCGCCATCGCGGCCACGATCGCGAGGCCCTGCCGGCGGTCGCCCACCATGCGGCCGAAGGTGCGGGGCAGCGAGAAGCTGATCATAAGCAGAAGGTAGGTCTCGAACAGGTTCGTCCACGTCGTCGGGTTCTCGAACGGATGCGCCGAGTTGACGTTGTAGAAGCCGCCGCCGTTCGTGCCGAGCTCCTTGATGACCTCCTGGCTGGCCACCGGCCCGCCGGTGATCGCCTGCTCACCGCCCGCCAGGGTCGACAGCGCCCGGGTGCCGTGCAGGTTCTGGATCGCCCCACCGGCGATCAGCACGATCGCCCCCAGGACGCAGATCGGCAGCAGGATCCGCACGATCGTCCGGGTCAGGTCGACCCAGAAGTTGCCGATCTCGTCACCGGTGCCCACGACGTTGTCCAGGCTGCCCGGCCCGGAGGCGACCGGCGCCCGCCGCCGCGCGAAACCGCGCACCACCGCGATGGCCACCGAGATCCCGACCGCGGCCGAGGCGAAGTTCTGCACCGCCAGGCCGGTCATCTGGGTGAAGTGCGACATCGTCGACTCACCGGAGTAGGCCTGCCAGTTGGTGTTGGTGGTGAAGCTGACGGCCGTGTTCCAGGCCAGCGCGGGCGAGACTCCGGAGAAGCCCAGATCCCAGGGCAGATGGTCCTGGACACGCTGCATCAGGTACAGGAAGAGCACCGACACGGCGGAGAACGCCAGCACGCCGCGGGCGTAGACGGTCCACCGCTGGCCCACGTTCGGATTCGCGCCGGTCAGCCGGTAGATCGCCCGCTCCACCGGCAGGTGCCTCTCACTCGAATAAACCCGGTACATGTAGTCGCCGAAAGGCCGATACGTCGCCACCAGCGCGGCGACCAACAGCGCGACAACCAGGATTCCCGCGGTCGTGGTCGACACTAGAAACGCTCCGGGAACAGCAAAGCCGCGATCATGAGGATGCCCAGCCCTATCGCCAGAACGAGACCGGCGATGTTCTCAGCGGTCACAGCCGCTCGACCCCCCGCAGAACGAGCGCCAGCAGCGCGAAACACCCAAGTGTCAGCGCGACGTACACCACGTCGAGCACGAGTCCTCCCTCTCCAGCAACGAAAGCCGTTCCCTCCCGCGCCGCCGTGTACGGACAGCGGGCGAGCAGCGTCGCCAGTAAAGCGCGATCGATACCGTTTCCGGCGATCACTCACAGGTTTCTAACGGGGACCCGGCACTTTCTAACAGAACACTAACGGCGATCATGAAAATTGCCGGATGCGGATGCTTCAGGGCCTTCCGGCGCGGTGTCGCCGACCGCCGTCACCAGCCCGGTCGCGGCGCCGCCGGATACACCCGCCCAGCCGCAGCATGGACACCGGAACCGTCCGTCGATCTGTGAGTCCCGGCCCCGCACGGGCGGTACGGTCTGGCACGGACGCCGGACCCCAGCCCGCAGCCCGCACCCGCACCCGCACCCGCAGCCAGAGAGGACCCATGTGACGGATCGGCAGCAGGCGGCCCCGGAGCCCGCGCCGGCGCAACCGTCGGACGCCCACATTCCGCCTTCGCGGGACGTGGTGCGGCTCGCACTGGTGGTCGGTGCGCTCGGAGTGGTGTTCGGCGACATCGGGACCAGCCCGATCTACACCCTGCAGACGGTCTTCAACCCGGAGGACCCACACCCCGTCCCGGTCAGCACGGACAGCGTGTTCGGGGTGGTGTCCATGGTGTTCTGGTCCGTCATGATCATCGTCACGGTCACCTACGTCCTGCTGGCGATGCGCGCCGACAACGACGGCGAGGGCGGCATCATGGCGCTGATCACCCTGCTGCGGCGCCTGGGCACCCAGCGGAGCCGGCGAGCCACCGCCGTGCTGGCAGGGCTTGGCATCTTCGGGGCCGCGCTGTTCTTCGGCGACAGCATGATCACCCCGGCGATCTCGGTGCTGTCGGCGGTCGAGGGCCTGAAGATCGTGAAACCATCGTTCGACGACCTCGTCGTGCCCCTCACCGCGGCGATCATCGTCGTGCTGTTCCTCGTGCAGCGGCGCGGCACCGCCGCGGTCGGCCGGATCTTCGGACCCGTGATGATCGCCTGGTTCGTGACCGTCGGCGTGCTCGGGGTGGCCGGCATCACCGGACACCCTGCCATCCTCAAGGCACTGTCGCCGACCTACGCGGCAAGCTTCCTGGTCCATCACATCAGCATCGGATTCTTCGCCCTGGCGGCGGTCGTGCTCGCGGTCACCGGCGCCGAGGCGCTGTACGCCGACATGGGGCACTTCGGCCGCAGGGCGATCACCCGGGCCTGGCTGCTGCTCGTGTTCCCCGCATGCGTGCTCAGCTACCTCGGCCAGGGAGCGCTGCTCCTCGAGCACCCGGATCGCATCAGCAGCCCGTTCTTCCTCCTCGCTCCCGGCTGGGCACGGCTGCCGCTCGTCCTGCTGGCCACCGCGGCGACGGTCATCGCCTCCCAGGCCGTGATCACCGGGGCGTACTCGGTCGCGTCCCAGGCCGCCGAACTCGGCTACCTGCCGCGGCTGCGCATCGCCCACACCTCCGAGTCCACGATCGGCCAGATCTACATCCCATGGATCAACTGGCTGCTGATGGTCTCGGTGCTCACACTCGTCTTCGCGTTCCGCAGCTCGGCGGCCCTCGCCTACGCGTTCGGCATGGCGGTGACCGGGACGATCACCATCACCACCCTGATGTTCTTCTACGTGGCCCGGCTCAGATGGCACACCCCGCGATGGCTGCTCGGCCTGGGCGCGAGCGTGCTGTTGCTGGTCGACCTCCTGTTCGTCGCGGCCAACCTGACCAAGCTCGTCCACGGCGCATGGCTGCCGCTGCTCATCGCGCTGACGGCCTTCACGGTCATGACGACCTGGCAGCGAGGACGACAGATCGTCACCGCGCAGCGGCACACCCGCGAGGGATCACTGCGCGACTTCGTCGAAGAGCTGCATGCGACCACATCGCCCACGGCCCAGGTGCCGGGCACGGCCGTGTTCCTCAACCGCGGCAAACAGACCGCCCCGCTGGCGCTGAGGGCCAACGTCGAGCACAACCACGTACGCCACGACCTCGTCCTGATCATGTCGGTCGAGACCCTGCCGGTGCCTCGCGTCCCGGCGAACGGGCGGATCGCCGTGGACGACCTCGGCTATGCCGACGACGGCATCAGCCACATCACCGCCCGGTTCGGCTACATGGACAAACCAGACGTGCTCGGCGCGCTCAGGGCGCTCGACCCAGCGACCATCGAGGGACAGCGACTGAACCTCGGCCAGGCGTCCTATTTCCTGTCCAAGATCGAGCTTCGCGTCGGGGACGCGCCGAGCATGGCACGTTGGCGCAAGCGGCTGTTCATCGCGACCTCCTACATCACCGCCGACGCCGCCGAACACTTCGGACTCCCCCGCGACCGCACCGTCATCATGGGCGCGCACATCGAAATCTGACGCAACCGAAGATCTTCTACGATCCCGCCGGCGGCTGCGTCCGTCCAGGCGATTCAGTCGCGGGAGACCGACCAACTGGAGCCGCCGACGAGGCTGCCCGGCTTCCAGATGAACACGTACTTGCGGTCGTCGGTGTAGTCGTAGTCAGAAGAGTAGAGATAGCCGCCCTTCTGCTCGTTCCACAGGCGGATCGAGTCGCCGTCGCGGACCACCTTGTTGCCGGCGACGGACAGGCTGTCGGCGACGGTCACGTCGTTGCCCTCGATAACCTCCAGGGTGCTGTTTACCTTCAGATGCTCACCGTATGGCCCTCGCAGCTCGCGGATACGCACGTAGGTTCCGTTGTCCTCGTCGAAGCGGGCACCGCCGGATCCGGTGATGCTTCCGTCGACCGAAAGATCGCCGGCGAACGACACGTCGTTGCCCTCGACGACCTCGACGGTGCTGTTGACCTTCAGATGCTCACCGCCGGGCCCCCGCAGCTCGCGAATACGAACAAAGGTCCCGTTGTCCTCGTCGAAACGGGCACCGCCGGATCCGGTGATACTCCCGTCCACCGAAAGATCGCCGGCAAAGGACACGTCGTTGCCCTCGACGACCTCGACGGTGCTGTTGACCTTCAGATGCTCACCGCCGGGCCCCCGCAGCTCGCGAATACGAACAAAGGTCCCGTTGTCCTCGTCGAAACGGGCACCGCCGGATCCGGTGATAATCCCGTCGACCGAAAGATCGCCGGTCACGGTCAGTCCGGTCAGGGTGGGATTGTTCACGGTGACGGTGAGGCTGGCGTACAGCTCGACCGATTCGAAGCCGTCGGTGGCCTGCTGCGTGCTGTCGGTCTGCTGCTCGCCGCCGGCGGCGGACGCCTTCAGAACGAAGGTGGTGTCGTTGCTGATCGTGTACGACGGGTCGAACCACGAGGTAGCGGTCCCGTCGTACACGGGGTCGTCGTTGATGCCGTCGTACAGCCAGAAGTAGGTGCCGTTGCTCTCCCAGGCGAGCTGGAGGGGGTCGCCGGCGTCGATCCGCGTTCTGGGGATGCTCGACCGGTTCGGGTTGCGGGACAGGAAGTTGCGCAGGTAGAAGATGGGCTCGATGACAGGCAAGGTCAGGTTCCTCGGATTCTTCTTGGTGAATCCCTGCGGTTTCGTGCTGGAGGATTCGATGACCTGCACGAGGAGCGGGTCACCGGTGGCGGTGGCGATCGAGCCGCTGATACTGAAGACCAGGGGGTAGGTGACCGGATCCTTGAAGCTGGCGTTGTGGAAGGTGACCGCGTAGTGAGTGGCGTCGGACGCGATGAGTTCGTCCCCGTCGTTCTCCAGCGCCACCGGCTTCCACCTGGCGTCGTTCACCGCGATGCTCGGATTCTCGGTGAAGAACGCGGTGCCGCTCTGCGTGTTCACCGGTACGACAACCGCTATCCGGTCGGAGTAGACGTTCTGTGCGCCGGCGGAAACGGAGATGTTGATCTGAGCCTTGGTGCCTTTCTCGGGGTCACCACCCGCCTCCAGTGGTGACGGGTTGGTGGCGGGGCGGTAGTCGAACAGAGGGTTTTCGGGCATGGCGAGATCCTCCTGGCCTGCGGGGTCGCGGCTGGCGGTGTTCTGGCGTGCCTGCGGAAAGGAACGTGGTTACTGCTCCGGGTCGGCGAGGAAGCGGAGCAGGCCGTCCTCGAGCAGAACGGGGCTGTCCGGGAACCGCGCCTCCAGCGGTGCCGGGATCAGCGCGTACGGCGCCCAGGGAGCATCCCGAGGCGCCGGGCGCAGCCAGGACCACGAGCCGTTCTTCTCGGCCGGCCGGGGGAAGGCGAGCGTCCCGGCCTCCGAGGCACGGCCAGGGTCAGCGTCGGCGTCAGGGCCTGAGCCGGAGTCGGGGCCTGAGCCGGAGTCGGGCGGGCTGGTCGAAGCGTGTTCGGTGGTGAGGACGGGACCGAACCGGAAGAGCGCCTGCAGGTGACGCAGCGCGTCGTCGGTGTGACGAGGCGGGACGGTGACGATGGCGGTGGGGGTGATGCCGCTGGTGGCGTGGACGGGGGCACGCGGATCGAGGAGCAGGAGCAGCCGGGTGGGCGCCGGATCGCCGAACGTCGCGGGAATGTAGTTCCCGGCCGGCACGATGTCGGTCGGCGGGGTGCCGGTGTCGGGCGGCCCGATCTGGGTGATGTAGTCCTGCTGGTCGTCGGGCGCGGTGACGCTGTGGAACCTGGCGAAGTCGTAGGCCCCCTGCGAGTCGGTGGCGTAGTAGCCGATGAGGCCGTCGTCGCGGGCGGCCACGTCGCCGAGGCGGATCTCGAACTGGTCGCTGGTGAAGGTCGGCGGCGGCGGGTCGAGGGTGGCGGCCCACGCGGTGTCGCGGATGGGGGGTCCCTCGAGGGTCAGCCGAAGCTGCGCGGGGACGAGGGCCAGCGGGCGCCCGAGGAGGAGGGACAGGTTCTGGTCGGCGCGCTGGCCGAGCGGGTCGGTGGTCCACAGGGTGGAGTCGATGACGTCGAGGAAGGCCGTGACGTTCGCCTCTCCGGCGAGCGCCGGGGAACCGATGAGGGCCGCGAGCTCGGGGGCGAGGGCGGCAAGCTGGTCCGGGGTGGTGATGGCGCCGCCGGGCGGGGGTTCCCACTGGCCGGTGCGCCGGCCGTCGGCTCCGGTGAGCAGCCGGTAGGTGCCGAGCAGGAGCCCCGCCGGGTCGTAGAGCAGCAGGCTGCGGTCGAGGTGGTTGGGAAGGATCCAGCCGCAGATGGGGCTGGGGTCGGCCGCGGTGCCGACGACACGCGTGCCGGTCTGGGCGTCCAGGAGCTCGAAGTCGAGCCGGGCGGGTTGCAGGGGACGCGGGGGCAGCTGGGCGACGGAGGCGATCGTGGGCGTCAGCGAGGTCCCGACGGCGAGGGCGGTGTCGACGGTGAGCGGGAAGTTGCGGTAGTCGTGCAGGCCACTGCTCTCGGTGTCGGCGCTGACGACCTCCAGGACTCGGCCGAACTTGTCGTAGAGGAAGAGCTCCTCGACGCAGATCTGCCCGGCTCGGGTCTCGTGGAAGGGGGCGCTGGCGCTGCCGGGCAGGTAAGGGACGCTGTTGACTCGGCCGCGGTAACGCGCGGGCAGGCTGTCCTCGGTGGCGGCGTCCGGGTAGCCGACCAGGTCGGCGACGGTCGGAAAGTCGGTGTCATCGGCCGTGGGGCGACGGAAGGCGCGCGGGTCGCGGGCGGCCAGGCGCTCGTTGAAGCCGGTGAGTTCCTGGGCGAGCAGTCCCCAGTCTCCGATCGCGGCGAGCCAGGCGTCGATCTGGTCCTGCTGGCCGTCGCTGCCGTGCTGGGCGACGTACTCCTTCAGCCTGGCGGCGAACAGGGATCGGGGATGCGGGCCGAGCGCGCAGATCCCCGTGACGACGACCCGGTCCAGGGGAACGTCGACGCCCTGCGGGGTGAAGCGGTAGTCGGTGCCGTCGAAGGTCCAGCAGCGCTGCGTGCCCACGGTGTGGGGGATGTGCCGGTAGGAGATCTTCCAGTCCATGAACAGCGGCTCCCAGGGCTGGGCCCAGGGTTCCAGACCCAGCTCCGGGAGGGTGCCGGTGTAGGCGGCGGGTGGGTGGGCGCTCACGACGGCAGTGACCTGCTCCGTCGGAAGGCCGCTGGCGGCGGCCAGCGCGGCGGCGTTGCCGGGGTCGAGCAGGAAGTACTCCGCGACCAGCCCGGGTACCTCGGGCGGGAAGGCGTCGAGGCCCGCGACGGCGGGCACCGGGCCGCTGCCGGGTACCGCGGTGATCGTCGTGCCCGCGACCGTGACGGCGCTGATCAGCGCGGCACCGCCGGGGGTGAGTGGCCGTACGGCGATGGGCTGGTCGGGAACGGTCGCGTCCGCCGGTGGCAGGATCCCTGACAGGCTCACCACGGGGTTGTTGCTCTGCGCGTATCGGGCGCGGGGGACGGCCTTGAGCGTGGCTCCCCCGGCGAGCCCCAACGCCTCGGCGAAGGCAGCGACCCCGGCGAGGAACGCGTCGTGGGCGCTGGCGTGAGACTGGGTGTGGTCGGGCTGGGGGACCTTCGCGGCCAGTTCCCGCACCTGGGCGGTGCGGACGCCCACGGTGTGGGCGAGCGATCCCTCCCGTTCGGCGTCGAGTTCCTGCGCCATCAGGTCCTGGTCGGGGGCATCGTCGGGCGGGAACATCGCCGCCCCCGCGATCCCGTTCTTCAGCCACAGGGCGTTGAGCCGCCACTGGAGGTCCGCGAGCTCACCGAGCTGCTCGTCGAGCTGACGCTGATCGTCGTTGAGCGTGGCCAGCCACGCCGGCGGGACGAAGGGGCGCGGCGCCGCGGCCTCGGCGTTCGAGCCGTCGGTGGGCGAGGTGTCCGCGGGGGGTGGTGCGACCGTCCAACGATGGCCGCCGGCCGACGTGGCGAACGCGGCGTCGCGGACCTGGCGGCGTACCCGCTCGTCGCCGCCCTTCTCCTCGGCGACGGCGAGCAGGTCGTGCAGGAACGCCCGCAGCAGCGCCAGGTCGGCGGCGGAGGGCTCGGCACCGTTCGCGTGCAGCGCCTGGCCGGCGAGGGCGGTGAAGGCGTCCTCGGTGGTGTTGCCCAGGGCGACGCTCAGCGCGCCGTTGTCCTGGATCGTGTCCAGCGGGTCCGGGATGGGCGCCGCGGTCGCGGCGGGATCCCAGCCGACGCTCAGGGCCGTGCCGGCGTACAGGCTGCGGGTGATCGGGCTGACCGCGGCGTCATGATCGGCCTCGCCGGTCAGCCTGGGGTCCTGCCAGCCGAGGTGCGCGAGGTGGTCGGCGTAGGAGGTGCCGGACGGGCGGGAGCCGAGCACGTCGGCGTCCGGATCGGAGTACCAGCCGATGACCCGGTAGCCGAGGACGGTGGCTGAGCCGACGTCGGCGAGGTCGGCGAGGTCGTCGAGGAAGGAGAAGACGTTGGTGTTGTGCGGGGTGTAGGTGGTGAAGTACGGGTTCCCGCTGGCCATGGCGGTGACGAACAGGGGGTCCCGGCCGGCGCGTTCCGTCCACGGGCTGTCGTCGGTGTGTCCGAAGGCGAGCCCGATCTGGACCTGCGCGACGTCGGGATCCATGGTGTTGCGGTAGGGGTCGGGGCTGGCCTGCCAGGCACGCAGGGTGGTGGCGTCGGCCAGGTAGGGGCTGGAGCGCGCGAAGTCGTGCCCGTCGTCCTGTGCCTGCGGGCTGTAGGGGCAGTCGCTTTCGATCACCCACGCCCGGGCACCGCGGGTGCTGGCGCCGCTGACCCGGATCACCAGCCAGCGGTTGGGCACCAGCGGGTAGCGGATCTCACCGCTCGCCGGGTCCTGCACGCCGTGGCGCAGTCCCCGGGGCAGGGTCCAGTGCAGGTGGACGCCGGTGTGGCTGTGCACCGGGTCGTTGCTCTGGCGGTCTCCCCCGTCCGGCTCCGGGCTCAGGTAGTCGTCCAGCGCCTGGTAGGTGTGCTGCCAGCTGCGGAAGGAGTCGCGGCCCTGGAGGGCCCGGTTGACCACGAGGACGTCGAGGTCCACGGGGACGACGAGCGCGGGTCGGGCGGTCACCTTCAGTCTCCGTTCGGGCCGGTGAAGCGGATGGCCTCGGGGATCCTGACCATCTGCAGGGCCAGGTCGGCGGGGCCGAGGGAACCGACGGCGGTGCCGTGCGCGGCGTCCAGGGCCGCCGTCAGCGCGGGGATGAGCGAACCGAGGTCCAGGACCCGGCCGCTGCCGGCACCGGCCCTGAGGTGGTCCAGGACGGGGAAGGTGACGTCGGGGCCGATCTGCTCGCCGAGCCGGCGGCCCTCGGGAGCGTGCGGCGGGGGCAGCAGGTTCCGCAGCGGGATCAGACCGTGGTCCTCGACGCCGAACCGGAAGCCCTCCTGGGGCTCGCTGAGCTCGACGGCCGCGGGCAGGCCGTCGAACAGGCACAGCAGCACGGTGGGCGAGAGGTGGTCCATCCGCAGGATGGGCAGCGGCGCACCCGCCGCGTCGCTGGCGCGTACGGCCAGGTTCGGCCAGCCGGAGACGAGCGCCGAGCGCAGCAGCAGACCGGAGACCGGCCCGAGCGCGCCGTCGCCGTCGGTCGCGGGATCCGCGGGCGCGGGATCCTCCGGCGCGGTGCCGCGCTGGGTCTCGCGGTATCCAGCCGCCTGCGCCTGCGCCGCCGCCCGGATGGTGGCGGCGACGGTCTGGTCCTCGAGGGTGTCCCGACTGGACTGCGCGCCGATGCTGAGGGCACCGGAGACCAGCGCGTCCAGCCAGGTCGGGTCCAGGTGGAAGAAGCGCAGCGACTCCCGCGGCAGCATCCGCTCGTCGGGCACCAGGTGGGTGAACGGCACGGGGTACAGCAGCAGGAGCCGCCCGAGCCACTGCGCGACCCGGGTGAGATGGTCCCCGAGGCCGCCGCCCGTCTCCATCGCCGTGGCGAGGGCGGCCCGGGTGGCGTCCGAGCGCAGCACGGCCTTGATCCCGCCGGCCGGGTCGGTGGACGGCGCGGCCGGGGCCGGCGGGGTCCACGCGGCGCGGGGC
>NZ_ADGX01000111.1 GCF_000177675.1 Parafrankia sp. EUN1f | reverse complement strand
GGCCCGCCTTCGACGCCTTCGCGACGCCCGCCGTCTTCTGGCATGCTGCTGTCCCCCGACACCCTTTCGGACCGAGGTAAGCCAGCGAACCCAAGGATCCTCCTCCGAATCCATCCCAGCTGCGCTGGGGATACAACAGAGCGCCTCACGGCGCACTCCCGGCGTGACACTCTCGCGTCACCGGGCTCTTCTTGCCCTTCTCACCAGAAGCCGTGGATCCATTGCCAGTGCGCGAACAGCGTGGGGTACTGTAAGGTGATCCTCTTCCACGCCCGGTGCGCTTTGGCAAATGTCCTCAGCCGTCGATACTTCTTCCGTATCCACCGCAGCAGATTTGCGCTGATGCGATAGAGGAGCGGATACAGCTCGGTCTTGTAGAAGGCACCGTAGTACTGCATCCAGCCCCGGATGACAGGATTGACCGCACGGGCGATCCCATCCATAGTGTGACCGGTGAGCGTATGAAGTCGCCAGGACTTCACTTTCTTGCCCATCTTCTTGATGGCGTCCTTGCTGGCCGCCGGGACGAACCCGGTGAACACGTTCCCGTTCCGCGCCCGCACCCCTCGCGCCCGGAAGGTGAAGCCAAGGAAGGTGAATTCCGTGTGCTCATGCGAGCCACGTCTCTTCCCGTCCTTGCAGTACACGATCCGAGTTTTCTCCGGGTGCAGGCTGACGCCGACCTGCTCCATCCTCTTCCGCAGCCTGTCCAGCACGAACCTGGCCTGGGCCAAGGACTTACAGTGCACGACCGCATCATCGGCGTAGCGCTCAAAAGGACAGGCCGGGAATTCCCGGACCATCCACAAGTCGAACGCGTAATGCATGAACAGATTGGCGAGTACGGGACTGACCGCAGATCCCTGTGGGGTTCCGCGGTCCCGTTCCGCCAGCGTCCCGTCGGGCATCCTGACGGGAGCGGCAAGCCACCGCTTCACGTAGAGGAGTACCCAGGGCAAGGCGGTATTGGCCTCGACGGCCGCGATGATGCGGTCCCAGGGAACGGTGTCGAAGAACTTCCGCACGTCCAGGTCGATGACCCAGTCGTACTTCCAGCACCGCTCCCGGCATTTCCGCACGGCGTCCAGCGAGCCTTTCCGGGGCCGGTACCCGTAGGAGTCCGGGTGGAACTTTGGCTCCACCACGCCCTCCAGTCGGGCCGCGACCACGGTCTGCGCTATCCGGTCACCAATGGTGGGAACACCGAGCATCCTTGTTCCCGCACCATGCTCCTTCGAGATCTCAACTGCCTTTACCGGGGGCGGGAAATATGATCCCGACGACATCCGGTTCCAGATCCTGTACAGGTTTCCCTTCAGATCGGACTCGAATCCCGCCAGACCGACCCCGTCGACCCCGGCAGCCCCCTTGTTGGCCGCCACCTTCCGATAAGCCTGCCACACCTCCCACTTGGAAATGTCAAACGACTTTCCTGGTGATACCTGCCCGCTCACCTGATTCCTCCCAGCCACGCTGGTTGATCCTGCAAACGAACCACGGACAAGCCAGCCCCTTCGCTCCGCTCCCACCGCATCAAGCAGGAACCTCACCGCTACTACGAGCTGGTCCGCCTGCGCGCCCCGCGACGGTACTCAATTCCTTGCGGTTCAAACGCTTGGAACTCTCCCTCTCGCCGCACTTTCCAAGGCGGCAGTGTCGGGGCGCGCCATCCCACGTTCCGTACGAAAGCCGCAGTCCAGGCTCGCGCCACCTCTGCGCCGGGCACCACCTGGCCAGCGATCCGGGCAACCGCCAGGCTCATCCCGGGCCAAGCAATAACACCCGGTTTTGATGCCACTTCTCTAAATAACGACGCTATCAGACGGTGAATCCCTCGCGGGACTTTCGATGCAACGCCTTCCTGGACCCCACCTGACGCATCACGTGCGCCTTTTCCCTCGTCGCTCACCACGACGGTCTTCAGCCAACGCAGCAGAGGGCAGTTTGAAGCCTCCCCCCGAAGGGCGGCTCCGGAGGGCCTTCAATCCTCCATCTTTCGTACAGCACCGCCGTCCATCACCCAGCTAACAAGCAACTTTCAGCGTTCGTGGCACACCGGCTTTTTTCAGGAACTGGTTCTCCATCCGCAGCTCGCGAACTTCCCGCTCGAGTTCGCGTAGCCGAGCGCTTTCTTCGTTGGTCGGCGGTGGTTCCTCGCCCGCGTGGGCGCGCCGGTAGGTGGCGACCCAGGCTCCGAGCGTTCCCTCGAGTATGCCGAGTTCACGTGCGACGTCGGTGATCGGACGAGATGTCTCGATCACCATCTTCACAGCCTCGTCCTTGAACTCGGGCGAGAACTTCCTGCGCTTCTGCGTCAACTATCATTCCTTCCGGACTGCCCCTATTCTAGTAGGGGGCACTGTCCGGAAGGAAAAGGGCACCTCAGCATCACGAAGATCCGCGTCATGTTGCAATCCCTCGTAGGGGCGATGAGGACCTGCGCAAGTCGCTCGACGGCGCCGTGCTGATGCGGTTGCAATCCCTCGTAGGGGCGATGAGGACGCTCATCGAGAGGACCAGGACCTGATGCCCTTCCTCGTTGCAATCCCTCGTAGGGGCGATGAGGACGTGCGCGTGTCGCTGGGCGGGCGGCCAACCTACAGGTTGCAATCCCTCGTAGGGGCGATGAGGACCCGGCAGGCGGAATCTGAAGAACGGGAAGGTCCTGAGTGTTGCAATCCCTCGTAGGGGCGATGAGGACACCTAGAAGGCAGGCTATTCGGAGAGCATCAGTTCAGGTTGCAATCCCTCGTAGGGGCGATGAGGACTGCTCGCGGATCCCAGCTCGGCCGCCAGTACATCGCGTTGCAATCCCTCGTAGGGGCGATGAGGACGTGTCGCGGACGGGGTCGAGGGCGGGACCCGCCTCGTGTTGCAATCCCTCGTAGGGGCGATGAGGACTCCGTACCCGCATGACCTACGTCATCGGCCGGTTCGTGTTGCAATCCCTCGTAGGGGCGATGAGGACTCAATACCTCTTGCTGCGTGCCGGTGAACACGTGCTGTTGCAATCCCTCGTAGGGGCGATGAGGACCGCACCGCTCACCGTCGCCATCGGCTGCGCCGGCGGAGTTGCAATCCCTCGTAGGGGCGATGAGGACTCGAGGAGCGGCCGGGGCAGGCCGGGCTGGGCGGCGAGTTGCAATCCCTCGTAGGGGCGATGAGGACATTACAAAAACTCTTGGTGGCGGATCACCAACTGGTTGCAATCCCTCGTAGGGGCGAT
Source organism: Parafrankia sp. EUN1f (assembly GCF_000177675.1). Taxonomy (GTDB): domain Bacteria; phylum Actinomycetota; class Actinomycetes; order Frankiales; family Frankiaceae; genus Parafrankia. Next base: position 25,213 of record NZ_ADGX01000111.1, on the reverse strand, counting down.
GAGGACATGAACTACGGAAGAAAAATAAACGCTGCTCTTTTGGTTGCAATCCCTCGTAGGGGCGATGAGGACCCGAGTAACTCGAACCCAAGGCGAGACTATCTTCAAGGTTGCAATCCCTCGTAGGGGCGATGAGGACTCCAACCTGTGCCGTGTCGTGATGCTCGGCGCGGCCAGTTGCAATCCCTCGTAGGGGCGATGAGGACCACGCCACCACCTGGGACGACAACGGCCTCGTCGTGTTGCAATCCCTCGTAGGGGCGATGAGGACCCGAGTATAAACTCGCAGGCCACACGGCGTGTCGCGAGGCTTCGCAGGGCCCGATCTGCAGCGAACCTCCGGTCTGACATCAACATCCCCACGATCACGTCGGCCGACTGATCGTCTACAGGATGTCAGCCGAGGCTCTCGAAGGCGACGTCAGCACCGGGCGATAGGGTGTAGACGAGCACGTGGTCGTGCAAGCGGTCGATGACCTTCTCGACCGAAGCCCAGGAGCTGTGCGGGGCTGAGGTTCCCCTCGAAGACGCTGCGTTGCACACGGTGCAGGTACCGCCGACACAGACCGACGATCTTGCTAATGCGTTCGGCGGCGGTATCGTAAACGACGACCACCTACACGTTCTGTCACCACCAGATCCGGAACGGCCTGTATCGCTCGCCCTCGAGGCAGATGCGAACGGTGGTTCGCCCTGTATCTGAAATGTACGGCCGCTCCCTGACATTTTTCGAACCTCCCCGCACCCGTGGGGGTGGGGAGGACGGTGGCTTGCGCAGCCCGTTCTCCCTACGCTCGTGTCAACAGGCCCGCGAAATCGGGCCCTTCATCTAACCGAGAGTGAGCCGGAGCCAACGGGAACTGGCCGCCGGCGATCACTTCTCTGCCCACGACGCCGTTGGTCACAGCAGGCCCATCCCGGGTTCGGGGGGAGTCATGTCCCTCGGGTTCCAGCCATGGATTGAAAGATCAATTGTATCGGCCGTGTCCGCGCGATCAGGCCCGTCCACGGCCTCCCCTGGATCCAGTGAGCCCTCTGGCCTGCCCGAGGCGTGAGGCGCACGCGAACTGGGTGGCACAGGGTCTGGTGGAGACCTCGGCGGCGGAGTGGGCACACCTGCCGGATGGTGTGGTGTCACCGGTGTGGTCGCCGGAGCTTCAGACGGGTCGTCGCATTCGGCAATGGGGCCAGTCGCCGCGAATGGTGTGGTAGGTGGGGTGTTTCCTCCGCCCGGTGGTTCCTCCGGTCCCGCCGGCGCGGGGTCGGGAGGCTCTGCGACGTCCGTGAAGACCGGCGTCGGGCCCGGCGGGTCAAGCAGGCTGGCGAGCTGGTGCGGGATGTGGCGCGCCGCCAAGGCGGCGACGGTGACCTGGGGTTCTCGGCCGTTCAGCTGGGGGACGTGTTGGCGCAGGTGCAGCATGAGTTCGTGCCGGGGCAGCATCAGCGCGCTGGCGAGATCGCGGCTGGGGACGGTGATCCAGCCGTGGTACGGGTCACCGACGGTGGCGGAGTCGCCGTGGTAGTCGAGGCTGACGGCGGCCGGCGGTGCGGCCGGGTGGAGGGGTTCGGTGTGATGCGCGGGCTCGCGGGCGGTGTCGGTGCGGACGAGGTCGATCTGGAGGGCTCGTTGCGCAGCGTGGTAGGCGGCTTCGGGTGTCCGGTAGGGGCCGCGGACGATCAGTGAGGTGCGGGTGATGCCGTGGAGGTAGCCGAACCAGGAATGCACCGTCCGCGGCTGCTGGGTGCCAGGCGCCCCTGGTGCGGACCAGACGTTCGCGGTCAGCTCGCGCTGCGGGGTCGGGGATTCGGCGGCGAACTGCAGGACGTCACCGACGTCGGTCAGGCCGGGGACGAATCCCCGCCCGCCGGGTCCGATCGCCCAGTGGTCGGCGCCCCAGCCGTGCGCGGAGCGGGAGTCCGGCCACAGGGTGGCGGCGCGGACGTTCCAGCCAGGTGGCGGGCGGAACGGCAGGTCGAGGACGACCGATCCGGCGGCCACGCGGAAGGAGTGGAACGGGGTGTTGTCCGGCGCGGTCGGCGAGGGCAGGCTCACCAGAACCGCCGTTGACCCCGAGGCCGATTCCGACGCGCCCGGCCGCTACTCCGATCACGATCTTGCTGGGGCAGGTGCGGAAGCCCGGCGGCAGGCCTCGACCATTCCCGGAATACGTCCCACGGTGCTTCCCCGTCCTGGTCACCCATCGGGAACGTCGTCCCCTGGCCGGGCCGGGCAAGCGTGGATCCCGGCGGGGTGTCACCGTCGTCGGGGCTGATCCGGCGGCGGGCGGCAGCCTGGCGGGCGAGATCACTGTGGGAGAGCCTGCGGCCGGTCGCGAGGGCGTGCAGGTCCTCGTCCAGATACCAGTAGCGGCCGAACAGGTGGGCGGGCGGCAGGGTGTTGTGGACGAGCAGGGCCTGGCCGGGGGCGACCTGCCGCAGCAGCGCCGAGGGCAGCAGCTCGACCCGGGTCGGGCTGCGTGAGACCCCGCGCCGGCCGGCCGGGCCGCCCAGACCGATGCTGTCGACGGAGGTGGACGTCTGCAGGATGTGCTCCTGACCGAGCAGACCGGCGGCGTACTCGAGGGTGGAGCGGTCGGACAGTCCGGCGAAGAACACCTTTGTGACCGCGTTGGAGATGACGACGTCGGCCTTCGGCCCGTAGGCGGCGTCGATCTGCGCCTTGCTCTGGTAGATCAGCAGCAGTTGGATACCGATGCCGGCGCAGGTGGAGATCCGTCCGGGCAGGTTACGCATCGGCCAGTTGCCTGCCTCGTCGACGACGACGAGCAGCGGTGGGTCCAGCGGGGTGTCGGTGTGGCCGACGTGGCTGTAGGCCTGGCGCATCAGGTCGTCGAGCAGGCCGCCGAGGACGGGCGCGAGCCGCTCGGCGTCGTCGAGGTCCGCGCTCAGATACAGGGTGTTCGCCGCCCGGCCGTCGGGGCCGCGGTCGAGCAGCCAGTCGAGGTCGATCTGGGACACGGCGGCGGAGGCGGCGATCCGCGGCTCCTGCCAGGGCTGGATCATCTGGCGGGCGACCAGGTAGGTGGAGGAGACCTGCTTGCGGTCGTTCGCCCAGATCCCTTCGAAACCGGCGAGGACCTGAGCGCCGTCGGTGGCGATGGCCGGATCTCGATGGGACGCCAGCGGGTTCAGCAGGCCGCGGACGGTGTCCCGGTCCATGCCGACGACCCAGCGGACGACCGTGTCCATGCCGAGGTCGACGGTGGCCGCGGTCCAGAACAGCTGGCCGAGGAGGTCTTCGGCCGCGGACGTCCAGAAGCTCATGTCGCCGGAGGAGTTGGACGTCCAGGAGGTGGCGTTCGCGATCGAGCGGGCGGCGCGGCGCGCACCGGCCAGGCTGCGGGCCGCGCTGAGCGGGGACCAGGACGCGCCGAGCTCACCGGTGGCGCCGGCGGGGTCGAACACGGCGACGTCGCCGAGCTGGCGGCGCCGGGCGATCGTGGCGCCGAGCAGGTCGTTCTTCACGCTCAGGGCGATCAGCGGGCCGTCCCATTCCAGGATGGCGGGGATCGCCAGGGCGGCGGTCTTGCCGCACTGGGACGGGCCGAGGGCGATCACGCTGCCGCGCGGGCCGCGGCGGCGCTGCGCGCGTCGCACCAGCCAGCCTGGCACCGCCGGGTCCAGCGGGCGGTGGGAGTCCTCGGTGGCGACGAGCCGTCCGCGGGGGCTGCCGACCCGGCCGAGGATCATCCGGCCGCGGCGAGGGGCGCCTACCCACAGCGCGGCCAGATCCGCCGGGCGGGCCAGCCGGGCTTCGGGATCGATCCCGAGCCGGCGCCGGTCCGCCACCCCCGCCCGGTCGCGGACCATCACCAGCGCCGCCAGCCCGCACAGCACGGCCAACACCACCAGCGGCAGGATGGTCGCCGCCCAGGAGCCCAACGGTCCTGGGCTCACGCCGCACGTCTGTCCGGTCGGGCTTGCCGACTGCCGGGCCGGTGGTGTGGGCACGTCTTCGCACCGGCGCCGGCCGCCCGCGGCGATGTGCTTCCGGTGCTGTCGCGCAGGCCGAGCAGGGTGGCGAGTTCCGTGACGGCCCGTTGCCGGCGCATCCGAACCGCCCGATCGGTCACGCCGTCGCGGGTGGCCACCTGCTGCGCGCTCAGTCCGTCGATGCCGAACTCGACCAGGACGCGCAGGGCGGCGCCCGACAGCCCGAGGCGACGTCCCGTGGCCAGCAGGTCCACCAGCTCCAGCAACGGGTCCCCGACTCGGTCGTCATAGGGAGCGGACGCCGCCCGGCGGATCGTCAGGTGCTCGGCGAGCAGTGGTGGCGGGACCAATGTGGTCAGCCGATCGACGATCCGCTGCCGGCCGAAGACCGCGCGCTCGGTGTCGAGAACGATGTTGATCCAGGTCTTCTCGGGTCGGCGCTCCACCGGGTAGGTCGTGACGACGATCCACGCCGAGGCCAACAACTCGTCGAAGACCGTGTCGAAACCGCGGTCGGCGCTCCGGCAGTGCGCCGCGGTCTTCATGACCAGTGCCGGGACCACCCGGGCGACAGCCACCCTGGCCGCCGCGACGTCCCCCTGCGTGGCGCGGCACAGCAGGAACAGCAGCCGGCCGTTCGCCACGACATCGGGGACCGACCGGTCACGGCCGCACCCGTCGACCACCTCCTCGGCACCCGCGAGGCCCGTCATCAACGGCGATGCCTCCTGCCAACGGCGCACCGCGTCGATCGACTCCGGGCTGTCCGTCCAGGCGTCCCAGTCGCGCCGCCAGCGCGCCAGGCACGGCGATACAGACCGGTTCTGGGTGCTACGAGGTGGATTCGTGCCCGTGGAGATTCTTTTCGTCATGACCGCGCAGGCTCGCGACCGGTATCCCCGCGCCGTTCCCGGGCGAGATCCCCGCCACCGTCCGCTCGGCTTTCTCCACCGGTGTTTTCGTCGCTCCCACGACACTCGCGCCGGAACCTTCCTCATCACGGTCTCGAACGACGTCCGGGCGTTCGTGACTTCGTAGCGTCGTCCGCTTCCGGCGGGGCTCCCGCACGCGCTTCCTCCTGCGTGCGTGTCCCTCGTGTTCGGAGGCCAGCCCGCAGCAGCACCGATCCCGCCGAGCCCGAGCCCTGATGCACAACGCACCGGCTACCGACTGCGCGTGGCGAGAGTCGCTTCGCGATCGGGCGCAGCATGAAGCACCACCCGCGGCTCACCGACACTTACCTGCGCGGGGAAGGACCCGAGAGCATCGTGGTGAACGACGACGCCAGTCAGCCCGGCCAGCGCCCCCAAGGTGCGGCGCACGTCGAGATCGAGGTACCCGCGGGTGGATGGCGGTTCCGCCGCTCACCGGGCAACACCGGCCGCATCACCGCGGAGCTTGTCATCCGAGGCGAGAACCCCGCGGACAAGATCTCCGTCTACGGCGCCGCATCAACCTCGTGGGGCATCGAGACACAGCTCGGGTTCCCCATTCCCACCACCATCCGGGATGCGCTACGGCTCATACCTCCCGTAGCCACGAACCCAGGGCTAAGGATCTCAGCACCCGCGCCGTGGATAGGCGCGAGCGACTACCAGCCCACACGAGCCAGCATGGTTCATCTCCCCGACACGTTCAACGTCTTCACCTACGGAACACTCCTCCACATCAAACCGCCGATACGCACCTGGGAGGAGGGCCCCTACCGCATCGACGTCGTCGGCACCGAACTAACCTTCGAAAACCGGGATAGCCCGACTCTGCAGGTCGCATACCGTATCTGGCACGCCCAGCGCATCGTCTTCGCCTCCGGGGCTCTACCAGTGCCCATCGGCTCCGACATCCAGGCAGACGCCACGCTGCGAAGCATCGCCGACCATGCGCTCACGGCAGGAACCGGTCGAGAGCCAACCGACCTGCAACGAGAATTTCTCGCGAAACACAGCGCCGAACTCCGCTCCGTACTCACCCCACCGACGTCGCCGTACCCGATCGGGACACGGGTCAAGGTCCGCGGCCTGGCCGGTTCCACACCTGCCAGTGGCATCATCACCGACACGATCGTCGGCGACGACGGCGCGCTGCACTACGGCTGGCGCCCCGACGTCGCCCGCCTTCCCGGCCATCCCATGGGGCAACGCCTCGACCAGCAGCTCGTCGCCCCCGCGCAGAACGTCCAGCCCACCCTGCATTCCCCCGACGCGGGCCTCAGCAGCAACCAGGAAGCCGAAGTCCTCGTCTACGGCGCCAAGGTCCGTGCCATCGACGACCCCCGATTCGCCACCGGCACCGTCCTGCGCGCCATCCTCAAACCCGGCGGCCAGCCGACCTACGACATCCAGCCCGACCAGAGCTCACGCGCGCCGATCCGCATCCACGCCGCCGACGTCGAACCAATCGCCGGCACCGCCTGGCCCACCCTTCAAGCCCTCCTCGACGCCCGCGCCGACGCCGGCATCTCCCTGGAATCCGGCGAACTCCTCATCACCCTGCGCGAAGCCACCTTCGTCCGCGACGGACCCACCGGACCACTGCCCGCCTTCCCCCCGCAGGAATGGCCTTCCCAGGACCCGATTCTCGACCCCGAATCCCCCGACATCCCCACCCCAGCCCCGCCACACCACACGCGTCCGAGCCACACTCCGGCACCCAGAATCGTCATCGAGGACGATTACACCCGGGTCTACGATCCCCGCCACGAACTCCTCATCGCCCCCAACCAGCCCTTCGAAATCGCCCTGACTCAACCCCGAGAAAGGCTCATCGAGCTCCTCAACACCCTCCCAGATCTCCACCTCGCCGGCGATGAATCCCTCGTCACACTCGCAGCCCTAACCGCCCAGCACATGCCCGACGAAGTAAACTCCATCTTCACGGCAGAACCAGGAGTGGACACGAACAACCCGGACCAGGTCGCCGCAGTTGGCCAAGACCTCGACGATATTTACCCTCCATCGGTAGGCGATACGGAGCCACCCGATATGAACCTCGACCTGTAGTACGGGCAAGAGCGGGCGGCGAGCGCCGGACGCCGCGCCCGCCGGGTACGCGATGATGACTGATCGGGCAAGCGGCGCAGCGTCCTACCTGACTATGCCTTGGGCAAGCAGCTCGGAATTGATGGGTTCGGGCTTGCCCCCGCCACCGAAGGACCGCGTGTCAGCCACGGCGCCTGTGGTGCTTCGTGCGGGTCATCGCCTCCTTCCACATGTGCTCCAGCTGGTCGACCGCTTCCCCTCGAACCTCGTTCCCCGATGCGTAGGTGGTGTTCCAGCCGAATCCCGGGACCTCGTCAAGGAGCTGGGATGTTGGAAGGCCGTCCGCCGGGTCGACCAGGAACTCGAAGACCACCTCGGCATACCAGGCGGTCTTGTCCGGGTCGTCCCAGTGCACGTCCTCGTCGATCTGCCCGTCGGTGAAATAGCCGCTTCCAACGATTCCACGCGGCTCCACTCCCTGTCGCAGCAGGTAGAAACGATCGCCGGGCTCGACTCCGTACCTGCGTGCACCCATGGACCACATGGCTTTGATCGTCGCGCCGGAAGCAATCCGGGCGACGCCGCCTTCGTAGTTGCCGCCCTCCTCCTCCCAGTCGTAGGAGTCGGGATTCCATGTCAGCATGAAGGTTCCCACGGCCGATCCCCCGATCACTTCAACGCTATAGAGAGCACTTTCCGAGCGGCTGGCCTGCTCACCTGGCAGTGGCGCGAGCACCTGCCACCGATGGCGACAATTGTGCCGCAGCCGCCGGGCATCTCGACAGCAGGGTGGTCAGCGGCCCGGGAGAGGGACTGGCGAAATCCACGTTTCTGGCCTGAGGATGCAGGCCGGCCGATCAGCGTCCTTGTCGACGCGGAGAACGCGGCCGACAGAGCAGGCCGTCACTATGCTGGTCCGGGACGTATCGAGCCTTGGCAAGGGCGTGGGCGGCGTGATCATTGACCGTGAGCGGGTGGCCTCCGCCCTACCCGGTTATCAGCTGGGTGACCTGTTGGGGTCGGGGGCCTTCGGGGCCGTGCTCGCCGCGCAGCACCGGCGAATGGACCGACCCGTCGCGGTCAAGGTCATGTCGGCGGCAGGCGAGGACGGCCTGCCGGACAGGTTCGCGACCGAGGCCCGAGTGCTGGCCGGTCTCGATCATCCTCATATTGTCCGAGTCCACGACTACCTGGAGGTCGACGACCTCTGCCTGATCGTGATGGAGCGTGTCGGCGGTGGCACACTGACTCGTCGTCGCGCCGGCATGTCGGCCGAGACGGCCTGCGCGATCGGTCTCGCCGTAGCGGCGGCGTTGGAGCACGCCCACGGCAAGGGTGTGCTGCACCGCGACATCAAGGCCGACAACATTCTCTTTGACGACGCAGGTCTCGTGAAGGTCGCCGACTTCGGCATCGCGAAGATCTTCGATGGATCGGCAGCTGCGGCCAGCATGATCGCTGGAACGCCGATGTACATGGCACCGGAGGTCATCAGCGCGGGGCGGCTCGGACCAGCCACCGATCTGTACGCGATAGGGGTCGTCCTTTACCAGGTTCTCGCGCGTCGACCGCCTTTCGATCCGTCGCTGCCGCTGCCCGCACTGTGGCAGCAGCACCTGACAGCGGCGCCCCCACCATTACAGGGAGTACCCGAACCCGTCGCCGAGGTTGTGCTGCGGTGGCAAAGGACCCGGCCGATCGCCCTGTCTCAGCGCACGCCTTTGCGCTCGACCTCGCAGGTGCGTGCCGTACCTACGGCCCGGATTGGCTCTCGCGAGCCGGCCTTCCGATCCGGGTGGACGATGATGTCCGCCGGGCCGCCGGCCAGATCACGCTGATCGCAGACCAGCTTGAACCTGGCTCTGCCCTGTCCCATCAGGCTGCCACGGTCAACGATCCGCCTACCGCCTGGCGCCCGCTCCCGGCGTGGCCACAGGCACCCGACAGATTCGCGACCGGGCCGTCGCCGCGTCGGGCACTGGCTCGGCGGCTACGTCCCGTCCTTGCCGTGGTCGTCGGGTTGCTGCTCATCGCTACGAGCACCGCCCTTGCCGTCACGCTGACCAGCGACGACCAGCCGGACACCATGGCGACCAGCACACCGCCGCCGACCTCCCTGCCGACCACACCTGCTCGTGCGGACGCATCGCAGGAAACACCGACGACCGCTACGGCGGCGCCGGAGCCAGAAAGCAGCGCGGGATCCGCATCGACTCCCCGCTTCCACGGGCCGGCAGGCCAACTGGCGGCCGCGACAGAATTCATGGACTTCATCCTCAATCACGATACCCAGGCCACTCTCCTCGATATTTCAGTGCCCGCCGACGGAAACCAGGATCTTTTCCGCCCCGGCCCAGACTACGGCTACTACGATCAGCCGAACTTCACCCTGTTCAGCGAATGCGGAAACCTTCAACCCGGGGAGGATGCCGGCTACGAGTCACCCAAGGAATGTATGGGTACGATTTTTCTTCTCACCATTGACGCGACCTCGGGTGCGCGCTTCGAGTACACGCAGGGCGCCTATTATCTCAAAGGATATTTCTGGGTGGACGTCGCTCCAGGATGCACCAGGGGATATCCGCGGTATCGCTGAGGGCGGTGCCCGTCGAGGACGAGCCACGCTGAGCCGCAGCCCTCGCCTGCACGTCGTCCACGCCCGCCTGCCTCCTTGCCCGACCGGGCTCCCCAGACGGGTGAGGTGGTGGCGCGGGCAGCCAGCCCGATCTAACCCAGCGCGGCTGGGCCACGGTGGGCGAGTCTCTGGTGGAGGGCTTCGAGCTCCCGGTCGGTGTCGCCATCCCAGAGGGGTTCGGCTTTTTCGGCGCGGAGGTAGGAGCGGTATTCGGCCTTGACCGCGTCCGTGTCGCCGGCGGCTGCGTGGGCGCGCATCCGCAGGGCGAACAGCGCGGTGTGGGCGGGTAGGAGTTCCAGGCCGCGGGCGGTCGTGCTGAGGACGCCGATCGTGTCGCCTGCGGCGAGCTGGTGTTCGGCGAGCAGGATCGCGGCGTTGACGGGGGTCGTGGTCAGGATCGATCCCATCTGGGCGTCCAGCCACGGGTAGCCGGCGGGCACGCCGCGGATCAGGTCGAGCGCCTCCTGCAGCGCGGCGATGGCGGTCTCGCGGTGGTGGCGCTGCTCGACGGCGTGGCGTAGCAGAGCCCGCAGGATCTCCAGGTCGGACACCACCCGAGCGTCGAGGGTGAGCGTTCCGCGGTCGAAGCGTGGCAGCCAGTCCTGCGCGTGCTGGCCGGCCAGGTTGATGAGCAGGCGCCGCGCGCGGCTGAGCCCGTTCGAGAGGGTCTTGGGGGTCGCTCCCCGTGGCCAGAGCGCGGACTCCAGGTCGATGCGGGTGCCGTGCCGGTGGGTGACCAGCCAGGCGAGGACCTCGTTGGTGCGTTCACGGGTCTCGTCCGGCGGCGGTGTGCGGCCGTCGCAGCTGATGACGTCCACGGGGCCGAGCAGCCGCACCATCACCTCCCAGGGCGGCGGGACGAAGGGCTCGCTGATCTCGACGGGGAGATCCGGCGGAGGAAGGTCGAGGGGCGGCGCGTCCGCCTCCGCGACGAGGGCAGCGAGGGCGGTCTGCTCCGTGTCGGTGAGCCCGGCCGGGATCAGAGCGATGCCGAGAGGATCCAAACGCCACACGCGGTCACCGAGATCCGCGCCAGCCGCTGGCTCGCTGATGGGGTTGGCGTCGGGCCGCAGAGTCCAGGTGGTGGAGATTCCGGGCTGAGCGGGGAGGACGACGGCCAGCCCGCGGCGGCCGTTGCCAGCCGCGTCAGCGAGGTCGGCGACGGACGCCCGGCTGCTCTCGGTATCCGGCGGTGCGGCGAGGATGACGATGGTCGGGTCGAACTCCTCGCCCGGCTCGGCGATCCGTGCGTGGAGCGTGCTGGGGTGCTCCTGCCGACGCAGCGCGGCGTCCAGGAAGGCGGCGTCGGCTTGGGCCTTGCCTGCCAGCTCGGCGATGTCCCCGGCCGCGTGCACGCGTTCTTCACCGGCGAAGGTGGGCGGGCGGAGGCCGATCGTGCGTACCAATGTGAGGCCGGCCCACGGTGAGACGACGATCGCGGTGACGATCGCCCGTGCGAGGGATGCCAGCCGGTCGACCTCGGTGGGGCTGGCCGCGACGCCGAGGGTTCCGAGGGCTTCGAGGTCCGCGAACACGGCTGCGCCCGTGAGGGTTGTGCCGAGTTGGACAAGCGCCGGGCACGGTGGCGGGATCTCCGGGTCGAGGTCGAGTGCCGCGGTTGCGGGCAACGTCCAGATCCGCTGGTCGGGTGCTGGTTGCCAGGGCGGGGGCAGGGTGTGGGTTCCGTCGGGATGCAGAAAGACCTCGATGCTGCGATCGGGGTGGACGAGCAGGACCTGCGGGCTTGGTCCCTCGGGCTGGTCGCGGTGTGCCGCGCCGATGCTGCGCAGGGCGACGTCGAGGCGGTCGAGGAGCTCCGGCTCTTCCACTTCGAGTAGGGCCGTGTGCAGCTCGGCCAAAGCAGGCTGCGGGACGGGAAGGCTCCGGCGCGGAGTGATGATGTTGTCGCGACGGCGTCGGCGCGCCGCAAGCAGGCCGACGATCGCGGTGGCCAGAAGCCCGGCGCCGCCGATCCAACTGACGGGCGGGAAAGCCGATCGCCTTTCGGGAAACCGGCCGGGAACGTTGTCGGGAACACCGGCCGACGGCGCTTTCGCCGCAGGCGACTCGGGCGGAATGACGGATGGCGGACTTTGGAAGGGAGCCGGCGTGAGCAAGGGCGTCGGCGTAAACGAGGGCGCCAGCGCGCCGGGAATGCCTTGATTAGGTCGTTCCGTGGTCGGAGGCATCGTCGCCGAGGGCTCGGATGAAGTTGCTGGCCCTGGCCCTGGCAGGGGCGCCGTCGGTGCGGGTGTTGCTGGTGGTGCTGGCTGAGGACTTCGTCCGGGGCTGCCGGTTCCGTCGCCGCGGCCGGCCCGCTGCTTCGCTCCGAAGGCCGGGAGGCGTAGTTCCATACCCGGGTTGATCACCTGCGGATCGCGCAGGGTGCGGCCGCGTGAGTCGGTGAGGCCACGGTTGGTCTCGAAGACCTCGTCGACGGCTTCGGGGATCGCGGCCGGGTTCAGATCGGGATACTCGTCCTCGACGATGCTCCACAGGTTCTCCCCCGCCCTCACCGTGTGCTGGCGCCAGGTGGCTGTATCGGGGTCGATTTCAGGCACGGCGGCTTCGTCGATCACCGTTCCGTCCGCGGTGTGCGTGGCGGTACGGGTGGAGTCGACGCTGAGTCCCGCGATGACGGCGTCTGCCGGCATGGGCTGTGTGGCCGAGGCGACGGTGGGAGGCAGGTACACGTCGAAGGACACCGCGACCGCGGTGGTGCGGCCGGCGGTGAGGCTGAGCAGGATCGCCAGGGAGGCGATCCAGCTGCCGGCGAGGTGCTGGGCCGCGCCGGACAGGAAGACGGTTCGGGTGGCGGTCGCGCCACGCCGCAGGCGGGCGGCGATCTCCCGGAGAAGCGCCAGCGCGACTTGCGCCCAGGCGATCCAGATCAGGACGGCGAGCGTGTTGGGCAGGACGTCGGGATGCAGGTAGCCACGGCGGGCGAGGGTCAGCCATCTGGCCGGTTCCCAGGTGCCGGGCAGTGGCAGACCTCGCCAGACCCACAGTGCCAGCGGGATTGCCGAGAACGCCGCGAGCGCGATGAGCGCGGCCACCGCGCTCATGACCACGCGGCAACCCAGGCGGGTGGAGGCGGCTGGCAGAGGCCCACCGGCGGGCAGGGTTCCGCTCGCGGGCAGGGGCCGAGCCGCCGGCCTGGATCTGTTGGTCCCGCGGCGGTCGGTTGCTCGATGATCTGGCATCAGGTTCCACCTCACGATCGCGGGTCAGGGACCGGCGGTGGCTGTCGCGGATCGCGTCTGGGTGACGTCGGCGCCGGAGGAGCCTGCGAGCAGGGGAATCCGGAAGGAGACGTGCTGGGTCAGCGTGACGGTGACCGTCGCTCCGGTGACCGTCACCGTGACGTCGTCAATAATGTCGTGGGCAGCCAGAAAGGTCTGCACCGCGGAGGTTGCGCTCCGCCGGTCGACCAGGACGGTCCCGTCGGCGAGCGCCGTGGCGTCGAGTTGCTGTGCGCCGACCCGGGCCGCGCTTCCGGCCAGGTCGAAGGCCTGCGCGTTGGCGTGCAGCACGCGGGCCTGATCGCTGAGCAGCGCGACGAACAGCAGTGCGGCGCCGAACAGCACCATCACGAGGAACACGCTGATCGAGCCGTCGTCCTTGCCTGGGACCGCCTGCGCCGTCGGCCGGGTCGCCGCGGGCCGACGGCGGGCTCTCGTCACGGGACGCCTCCGCGGTAGCGGTCGATGACCGCCTCGCCGGTGGCTCGCAGGGTGCGCTGCCAGCCAAGCAAGCTGTTCGTCCGGCACGTGACGGTCACCTGTACCGTGCCGGCGGCCCGGAACTGCGCTGTGGTTGTCTCCACGGTCAGCTCGGCGCAGACGTCGGTATCGGCGAACCGGGTGCGGACGAGACCGTCGGCTGCTCGCCGGGCGCCGTCCGCGGAAGTGGCGAGCGAGGCCGTTCGGGCCGCTTCCCTGGCGGCGTTCGTCACCGCGGCGCCGCTCTGGCTGGTCTGGTAAGCGACCGCCATCACGAGGATCGCGGTGATGACGATGCCGAAGCCGGCGGCGAACTCGACGGCGAACGAGCCGGCGTCGCGCGCGCCACGCCTGCCACGGTGCGCGCAGGCGTGGCGACGGCGGGCGGCGAGAGTCCCGTGGATCACGGGAGGGACCGATTCTGGGGTACGAAGCGGATCAGTGGTCCGGTGGCGGAGCGGCTCACGGCGCTGCCGAGTCGGTCGTGCGCTGTCACGGTAACCGTCACCGTCTCGCCGGCGCGGGCGATCGTCACGTCCACGTCGGCGATCAGGCTGATCGAGGTCGCAAGACCGGTGGCCGCCGCCTGCGCGGCGTGATCCGTTCCGCCGGGCGACTGCGCGATCTCCAGTGCGCGTTGGCTCGCGGAGGCGGCTGCTTCGGCAGCGAGCCACCGGACCCCCAGCGAGAGCAGGAGCACGAGGAGCATCAGCACCGCGCCGACGACGGCGGCGAGCGCGACTACGTTTCCCGCGTCCTTTTCCCCCGCGTGCTCATGTTCGTCCACGGAGGGCCGTGGGGGCACGATGTCCACAGTGCTGCCCATCCGCCCGGCTACGGGCGGCATTCCGCCTGGTCGGTGGAGGTGCAGATGTTGCGGGCGATCTCGGTGGCCCGATTCCGCAGGATGGCGATCACGACGATGGCGATCGCGACCAGGCCGACTGCGATCACGGCGGTGCCCAGGGCGTCGCCGCGGTCCCGGTCGTCGTGGAGCGCTCGCCGCTGCTGTTCGGTGCGCGCGAGGTACGCCGCGACGGTCGACGACAGGATCAGAAGGTGGGTGCTGAGGCGTCGGATCATGGCGCCTTCCTCTCAAGGTTCTTGGGATCGGGACCGGATCAGGACTTCCTTGGCTCGGGTCTGTGGGGGCGCGGATGCCGGTGGGTTCGTTCAGAAACCGACACCGCTGTTGATCATCACGAGGAGGGGGTAGGTCAGGAACGCCACGAAGGCGAGCGCGACGGCGGTGGCGGGCAGTTCCATCTGGGCGTCGGCGGCGGCTTCCCGGCCGCGGACGCGGGCGGTCTCCTCTGCCCGGATCGCGGCGGCCCGCGCTTCCAGCGCGAGGACGGGGGACGCCCCGCGCAGCGCGGAGGCGACCGTGCGGGCCAGGTCCGCGAAGGCGGGGATCGGGAGGTCGGTGGCCAGGGCTGTGAGCGCGGTGTCCGGGGGCAGGCCGCGCAGCTGGGCGTCGTCCAGGCTGCGCCGCAGGAGAGCGAACGTCCATCCCTCGCCGGCCTCCGCGGCGGCGCTCAGCGCTGCGTGCAGCGGCAGGCCGCCGATGACGAGGATGCGCACCAGGTCGGTGTAGGCCGCGACGGCCAGGGCGGCGTCCTGTCTGCGCGCGGCGGCGAGGCGCACCATCGGCCGGTCGGCGAGGTGGATCCCGAGCAGGCCCGCGGTGAGGATAAGCAGCGGGAGCGCCGCCGGGGGCAGCAAGCGGGCCAGAACGCCTGGCGTGGCGAGCAGTGCGATGGCGCCGATCCCGGCCAGCACTTGGCCGAGGCGCGAGGCGGTGTGTGCTTCGACGGTCCGCCCGGCGATCACGGTGTCGTCCGCGCGCAGCAGTCGGTTCCAGCCCCGGCTGTCCGCCAGCCGTACGGTCCTGCTCGCCCAGCGGATGAGGGTCGGGGTTCTGGCGGCGGTTTCCTCGGCGAACAACACGGCGAGGTCGTCGCCCAGGTCTGCCCGGCGCGAGGCGGCGGCTGACCGGCCGGCGACCAGCAGGCCGTAGCCGACCAGGGCACCGCTCAGCGCCGCGATCGTCATCCTGATCATTCGGACGTCCGATCTGCCCCGGCAACGGCGACCGGCGCGGGGAAGAAGTCCGGGGTGGTGGGCGGCCGGGACATCGCGGCCAGCGCGCGGACGGCGAGCACCACCCCGCCGCCGATGACGGTGAGGGCCAGCTGACCCTGCAGGTTTCGGTACGGCGCCAGGAAGTTCGGCCAGGCCACCAGCAGCACGGTGATCGCTCCCGTGAACAGGGCCAGCAGCAAGGTCATCGCCCGCCGGTGCCGGGCACGCAGCGCGTGCTGGTCACGGAGCAGCGCGGTGGCCTCGCGGGTCGCGGCCGTCTGGGAGGCCATCAGCCGGGGCAGGTCCCCGGCCCCGCGGCGGTAGGCGACGTCCAGCGCGATGATCACCGGCCCGAGCGTCGGGTGGGGCACCTCGGCGCGCAGCGCCCACAGCGCGTCCGGCAGTGGCATGGCGGAACGCAGCCGCGCGGCCAGGCGCTGCAGCGGATCGGCGAGCTCGGCCGGTGGATGGTCGGTGGAGGCGGCGATCGCGGCGCGCAGGTGCTGGCCGGCGTCCAGGCCTTCGCGGATCTGCTCGGCCCAGGTGGCGACCGCGTCCCCGAGCCGGGTGAGCTGGGGCACCGACATGCCCGCGCGGTTCTCGAGGATCACGTAGCCGAGGACGGCGACGATCAGGCCGAGGGCGGGCAGCCGCGTCGCCGTCGCGATCAACAGTCCGACGGCCGCGGTGCCCAACCAGCGCGCGGGTATCCGGTGCGGCCAGCCACGCCAGGACGACAGCCGGGGCTCTGCGGTCGGCAGCCTGGCCGGCAGATGGTCCTCGCCCCGGATCGCCGCGGCGAGCAGCCAGGCTCCCAGCCCGGCGACGCCGCCGCCGAGCGCGCCCATGAGCAGCAGCACCGTTACCTCCCGGCTGGTGATCGCTGTTGGCCCCGGCCGGCGGGCACGGGGGACGTTCGCTCGCGGGCGAGGATGTTCGGATCGAGCCCGGCGGCGGCCAGCTTCGCGCCCAGCCGGTCCGATGCCTCGACGCTGGTCCGGGTCGCCCGGCCGGCGTTCGGGTTCCACCGCCACAGCTGCCCGGCGAGCAGTCCGCGTTCACTGCGGCCGGCGACCTCCAGCAGCGAGGTGACGACCCGCCGGGAGCCGATCCGGGCCACCTGCACCACCAGGTCGACGGTCGCGGCGACGGTGTCCAGCACGACGCTGTCCGCGACCCGCCGGGAACCCGGGTCGAACGCGGCGTACGTCCGGATGCGGGTGACGACGTCCGCGGCGGAGGGGGCGTGGATCGTCGTCGCGACCCCGCGGGCGACACCCTGGCCGAGGGCCAGCAGCAGCGGCATCACTCCCCCGTCGGGCTTCAGCTCCCCCAGTGCGACCCGGTCCGGGGTGAGCCGGCGCAGGTCGGCGGTCAGGAACCGTTCCATCGGATAGGCGCCCCGGCCGTCCAGGTTCGGTTCGCGGGCTTCGAAGGCGACCAGGTTGACGAAGCGGTTCTCGTCGAGGAACAGCTCCGCCTCGTCCTCGACGGTGACGATCCGGTCCAGGACGATCGGGTCGGGGTGGGCGTTGAGCACCGCGCGCAGCAGCGTTGTCTTCCCCGCGGCCGTGGCCCCGGAGATGATCAGCCCGCAGGGGTCGCGCATCCGGGCGGTCGCGGTGAGCACGGCGGCGACGTCCGGGCCGAGCATGCCCGCGGCCCGCAGTGCGTCCAGGGTGGTCAGCGACGGGGAGGACAGCCGGCAGGACAGGTGCACCCGCCCGGTGACGTGCGCGATCGCGTGCAGCCGGGTGCCTCCCGGCAGGCGCACCCGCACCGACGGGTTCGCCTCGTCGAAGCGCCGCCCCTGGGCGGCGGCCTGGACCGCCGCCCACTCGAACGCCTCCCCGTCGCCGCGGAACGGGCTGGCGAACCGGTGGCGGCGCCCACCGGCCCGCTCCGTGCAGATCATGTGCACGGCCCCGTTGACCTCCACATCCGACCACTGCCGCGAGGTCAGGACGCCGGTCATCGGGCCCAGCGGCGAGAGGTCCTGACGCAGCCGGATCCGCACCGCGCGTTCCGTTGCCGCGTCCAGGACGGTCTGACCGCCGCGGGTGCGCCGGACCTGTTCCTCCCGCACACCGCGGTCGATCAGCTCCTCGGCGCGGGCCTGCCGCTGGTCGCCGCCGGCCTCGGATGCGGCGAGGCTGGCCAGCAGCCATTCCCGCAGGCTGTCGGCGACGGCGACGGCGGTCGACTCGTCCGCAGCCGACGTCTCGGAGTCCGGTGGGCGCGTCATCCCGTTGCTCCCGGGCGCTGCGCAGCGTCGGCATCGGCCCCAGTCGGTCCCGGAGGTGCTGCCGCTCCCGCGGCCGGCGCCGTTGCACCTGCCGGCACCGGGCCGAGCAGCGCGACCTCGTCCAGCAGAGCCCACATTGACCGCAGCAGCGGCGAGGGACGACGCGGGCGCCGGCGGGCCGGCCGGATCAGCCCCGCCGCGCCCTGCGGATCGTCCGGTATCGCTACAACCGGCACGTCGACGCCGGCCCGTTCCCGGGCAACGCGGACGATCTCCCGCAGCGGATACGGCCCGGAACCGCGAACAGCCAGCACCAGGCGCGGCACCGTCGCCAGCACGGCAGGCAGGCGGACCAGGGCACAGGCAAGGCCCTCCGTTGCCGCGGACGTCACCAGCACCAGGCCGTCACACCCACTGACCAGCGATTCCGACGCGCCTTCCCGGTACCTGCCGACATCCAGCGTGACGAACAGTTCCACGGTGAGCAGGCGCAACGCCGGCATCAGCGCGCCCAGGCTGCGCACCGCGCCGCCGGCGGTCTCCTCGGTGGAGGCGCAGGCGACCACCGGCAGGCCACTCGCGCACCACTGTGCGTGATCCAGGACGAACCCGGTAGCGGCCGCGGTTCCCAGCTCGGCCACCAGGGTGTCCAGGCCGGGCGCGGAGGTGCCCAACGACAGGCCGATGCGGGCGGCGAGCACCCCGCCATCAGGATTCGCCTCGATCGCCACACCGCGCGTCGCATAGGCCAGTGCGAGAGCCAGGGTGGTCGCGCCGGCTGAACCCGGGCCCGCCGTCGCCACCGCCCAGCAGGCCGTCATCGCCGCACCCCGAGCAACCGCAGCTGCTGCGGGGACTGTGCCGCCGCCGCGGCGATACGCGCCGCCACGTCCTCAGGCGCGTCCAGATGGACCACCATCTCGCCACCCGCGCTGCCGGCGCTTCCAGTGCTGCTGGACCCGTCGTCGTCCACCGGCAGCACCGCCGCGACCCGCACCGCATCCGCGACGACTGCCGGCGCGCCGGAGATCTCGTCGGGGATCACCACCTGCACCCAGTCACCCGGCTGGACCTGCGGGGACGGCAGCGCCTCGGGCGCCAGGCGCAGGCCGACGCGGGCCGAGCCCGCCGGCGGCAGCGCCGAACCGGCCATCTCCGGGGTGACCAGCGTTCCCGCCGGCAGGTCGAGCAACGCCTGCCGGCCGACAAGCGCCCGCCGCGCGACCTGCGGCGAGACCAGCCGGACAGCCGTCCCCGCGGCTGACACCCTTGCGACGGCCAGATCGGTCGTCTCGATCAGCTCCCCCCGTCTGACGGGACGAGTCAGCACCACCGCATCCGTCTCATCACCGGACCAGGTCACCGCCCAGGCGCCGGTGCCGGCTCCGGCCAGAACCAGCAGCGCCGCCACGGTCACGCCGCGGGGGATGTGCCGTGCCGCGACCGGGGCGGGGGCCCCGCCGTGGATGGGAACGGCCCAGGGGCATCGGCCGTCGTCGTCATCGCGCATCCCCCATCTCGCCCAGTCGCGGTTCCGCCGTGTTCCTGGCGTGGACATCGTCGGGAACGGCGGAACCGACTCAGTCCGCGTACTCGAGCGCCTGGATCTCCCGGACCGGCACCGCGTAGTCCGCTGTCGTCGTCACCGCCGGCAGTGCACCGCCGGCTCCGGTCGTGGCCGTCCACCCCACCGCCCACTCGACGCTCAGGTGCGCCGGCCAGGACTCGCCGTTCGGGGCGACAGCTGAGGAATCCCGGTAGGTGTACGTGCAGGCGGTCGCCGGCTGACGGGACGCGGAGATCTCGCAGGCAGCCGCGGGCGAGCCGTCACCAGGGATGAACTTCAGCCGTCGCGGCGTCGCGGTAACGCTCGCCGTCACTCCGGAGACCGATGCGCTGGCCGTGACCGCGCCGGCGTTCCTGATCCCGAATCGCATCGGCGCCTGCGCGAAGGCAGTCGCGCCCCGGCCCAGATCAGGAGCGAAGACCCCATCCGGAGCAGGAATTTTCTCCTGCGCGACCGCGAGGGCCGCAGCCGCCGCCTGCTCCGGGGCCGCGAGGTCGCGGAGCCAGTGAAAGGTGACGACATCGGGGTAGCAGACGCGCGCGTACAGGAACTCCGGCGTCCCGTCCGGTGCCGTTCGCTCCGTCTCGAACATTTCGTCGCCCGGGTCTGCCAGGTAGGCGTCCAGGTTCTCCAGGTAGAGGAAGAGGGCCGCCGGATACCACTCGCACTCATCCACCCCGCCGGTACCGGTCTCGCCGTCCGTACCCGGCATGGTCGTCGTCGCCCCGGCCATCGCCTCGATCCGCGCTAGCGCGGGATCGGATGTGCCCGCGGCCTCGGCGTACCTCTCGGCGCCGTGGCCGGCACTGGACCAGGCAGGTCCCGCTTCCATCAGCAGCCCGGCGGCAGCAAGGGCAACGGCCGCCACTCCGAGGCCACGTCTCATCGCGGCGGGCACCGGTTCTCACCCGCCCAGGTCTCCAGCGTGCTCGCCTCGGAGATCCGCCAGGATCCCTGCTCGAATACCCACGTCCTGGTGGTGCGCGAAGTCTCGGCGGCATCACTCACGATGGTTTCGCTGCCGTCCGGGGCACGGTTGACCAGGTCGTAGACGATCCCGTCGTCGAACGTGCACGTGACCGACGTCGCCCGGCCCACAGGCGGCGGCTGCGCGACGCTGACGCTTTCCACCGTCTGATACCCGTCTGGTCCCGGGCGCGATGCCCATCCGCGCTCCACGAAGATCCTAAGAAAGGCCTCCATGCCATCGCGCTCGGGCACTCCTGCGGCGTACAGGGAGAGCAGCAGCTCCGTTTTGCGCTGGTCTTCGGGGGCCGCCACCGCGGCCAGGAACGCCTGGTCGTACCGCTCGATCGCCGCGCGCACATCGCGCTCGGCGACGGCGTACGGATCCGTTGGGAGCATCGCGGACCGCGAACTGGCGGCACGGCCGCCGGGGTCCGCCAGCGGACGCGGGCCGTCCTGGCCGCATCCGACGATGCCGACGGCAAGCGTAGCCGCAAGGCCCAGGCCAGTGCTCCCCGCTCGCATCAGCACCGCCCGGCGTGCCCACTCTCTGCGGCGCGGACCCCGGTCCCGCGACCGTGCCTCGCGCTGGCCCGCCGTGCGCAGGGGCTCTGTCGACGTACCTCGAAGGAAAGGTAGGTCCATGTCTACCATCCAATGATCATGCTTACAGTGCATTTAGCGTTGTTTGCATGAGGATGCTTGGAACATCCCCCGATCTCAACCGTTCGTCAAACCGTTATCCACAGGCCCCCACGGACGGGAGCTGAGATCCGAGCGCACCAGCCAGCCCCCATCCACAGTCCAGCCGAGAGGGGCACGCCTCGCTCCGAGCCGAACTTCCGGTCAACGATGAAGCGCCCCGGGAGACGCCCACGGAAGCACCAAGCCGGCCGCCGTTGACCCGGCCACGCCAGGCCGCGAGTAACGCGCGCTCACGAGGCAGGTCGACGCTCGTGTCGGCCATACGCCGGCGTTCTCGCCCAACGGGCGCACCCCGACCACCGACTCCGCCGACGACACGGTGCACATGCAGGGCGTGAAGGGCCTTGGACGAGCGATCCTGACTGCGAACCGAACCCTGGAGGTCAGCCCGCCACTGACGCCCGGTAACGCTCGGCGGTCCCAGGCTTCAGAGCCTGCCAGCTTTCCGGGGGCGTCCTACCGGGCCAGGTGGCCGCAGCGGGCGAGACTGGCCGCCGCCGCGGGGTGCGGGTACCGCCGGCGGAGAGTGTGGCGCGGGTGGCGGGGGCTGGCAGCACACCGGCCGGGTCGTGCCGTCGATGTCGCTGGTCGGGGCGGTGTCCTGGCAGGTCCAGGAGCAGTAGGCGCGGGCGCCCACGATCAGGACCAGGATCTCCTCCGCTCACCACCGGCACGCCGTCAACACGGCCCATCCTGACCGAGGCGGCTCCCGACGACGCCCTCCGGGCGGGTAGTTCCCCCCCGGAGGCGCGGGGCGAGGGCGGGAGCAACCCCCTCCGATCATGAGCGTCGCCGACGGCTGGCTTCGTAAGTGAGAACGGGATCTGGCGCTGATCTTGTAGTCGGACTTGCGCGGCTGTGGCCACGCGGGGAGTGAAGTGCGACTGATCGTGGGCTATGACGTTGGATCGGCGAACAGCTCAAGCTGGATGTTGTCGGGATCACGCAGGACCAATACGGCAGCGCCGGGAATGGAGTTCGCCGCCGCGACCGCCGAGTGGATGACTCCGCTGTCCGTCAGCCGCCGGGCCCACGTATCCAGCTCATCCCGGTCCGCTACGGCGAACGCCAGGTGGTCCAGGCCCACACGCGTCTCGTCGAACGAACTGCCGTCGCCGTCACGGTGCTGCGTGAGCCCGAGGCGGACGTGCAGGCTCCGGTGCCGCAGGAACACCTTGCGGCGCAACCCGTTCGGGGCCTCGTACTCTCCCACCCTGGTGAAGCCGAGGACGCTCTCGTACCAGGCTGCGCTGGTTTCGATGTCCCGCACGGTCAGGCCGAAGTGGTGGATGCCGACGATGCCGCCGACCGTCGCATCCACAGGCGTCTCGGACGCGGGCCCCGCCTCGGACATGACCCACATCATAGGCAGAGATGGAGCTATGGATCCCGTTCTCACCTTCGTAGCCACGGCTGCCTCTCGCACTGTCGCAGGCCGCCGCTTACATGGTCGACCTGGATCTGGACTGCGCCGCCTACCGGCAGCGTCTGACCGACCGCAGCCGCACCTTGGCCGAGCTCATGCCCGACACCGGCCTGCCCGACGACCAGCAGACCACCCTCGCCGCCGCCTGGTCCCTTTCCATCGACCGAGCCAACCAGCTGCGCCCCGCAGGTCTCGCCCGCCCCTTGCTTGAACTGGCCGCCTTGCTGGACCCCAACGGCATCCCCGAGATCGTTCTGACCTCCCCACCGATACTGGCCTTTCTGGCTACCGCCCGCCCGACAGCACGGCGCCCACCGCCACCGACGCCCGCGACGCGCTGCGCGCCCTGCACCGCCTCACGGCGTCGGTGACCGCGTCGGTCCGGCGCGCGGGGACGAGGGCGATCACGGAGCCGCCGAGGGCCTGTAAAAGCAACGGCTCTGTGCCACATCCGGTGGTGAAGGAACGTGGTCTTTGCTTGGTCTTGACCTTGAAGGTCCGTGGTTGGCTGGCTGTGGGTCGACACGATGTGTCATGTGTGACGCGGATCGTCTGATCAAGTTGGTGTTTTCGGGGCTGTCGCCGCTGGTCATCGAGGGTGTGTCGGATGAGGACGGGCTCGTCCGCGTGCGGGCACGGACACCGGAGGCCGCGGTCGCCTGTCCGGGCTGCGGGGTGCACACGTCGCGGGTACACAGCTACGCCGAGCGGACGGTGGCCGACGTGGCGCTCGACGCGCGCCGCGTGCTTCTGGGGGTGCGGGTCCGCCGGTTGGTGTGTCCCACGCGCGGGTGCCGGCAGACGTTCCGCGAGCAGCTACCCGGAGTGCTGGAACGCTACCAGCGGCGCACACCGAGGCTGGCCGCAGATCGGCGTGATCGTGCGGGAGTTAGCCGGCCGCGGCAGTGTGCGGGTGCTGTCCACGTTGACGGTGTGCCTGTCGGTGCAGACCGCGTTGCGCTGCCTGCTGCGCCTGCCGCTTCCGCCGGTCACGGCGCCGCGGGTGTTGGGCGTGGACGATTTCGCGCTGCGCCGCAGGCACCGCTACGCCACGATCCTCATCGACGCGCAGACCCGCCGCCGTGTGGACGTCCTGCCCGACCGCGGCGCCGACGCGTTGGAGACCTGGCTACGCGCCCATCCCGGTGTGGAGGTGGTCTGCCGGGACGGTTCCGGTACCTACGCCGAAGCGGTCCGCCGTGCCCTGCCTGAGGCGGTCCAAGCCAGCGACCGGTGGCATCTGTGGCACGGCCTCGCCGAGGTGACGCTCAAGGAGGTCGCCGCGCACAGCGGCTGCTGGGCGAAAGCCGGCCCGCCGCCGAACGACGGCCCCCGTACCCAGACGACCCGGGAACGCTGGGGGCAGGTCCACGACCTCCTCGGCCAGGGGGTCGGTCTGCTCGACTGCGCCCGACGGCTCAACCTCAGCCTGAACACGGTCAAGCGCTACGCGCGGGCCAGCGAACCAGAACGGCTCGTCCGTGCTCCGCTCTACCGGCCGACCCTGGTAGACCCCTACCGCGACTACCTGAAACGCCGCCGCGCCGAACAACCCGCCGTGCCCGTGCTGCGCCTGTTCCACGAGATCAAACAGCAGGGCTACACGGGCAGCTACAACCTGTTCGTCCGCTACATCAACCAGGGCCGCGTCGACTCCGACCGGCCCTCGATCTCACCCCGGCGGGTCGCCCGGCTCCTGCTCACCCGACCCGACAGCCTCACCGAGGGCCAACGCGGCCGGCTCGACGAACTCACCACCGCCTGCCCGGAAATGATCGCCCTCACCGGACTCGTCCGCGGCTTCGCCGACCTCCTCCGCCCCGCCGATGGCAACGCCGACCGGCTCGACGAGTGGATCAACGCCGCCCGTGGTTCTGACCTGCCGCACCTGCATTCCTTTACCCGCGGGCTCGACCTCGACCGCGCGGCCGTCGACGCCGCTCTCACCCTGCCCCACCACAACGGCGGCACCGAAGGCGTGAACACCATAGAAGTTACGTGGAATCTCAGTCCCGCCCGTTCCGGCCAGGTCAAACGTGCTGATCATCGATGCGCATCGCCATGGTTGCAAGGTGGGACGTTACCTGGGCCGGTGGACCAGTGCTGCCCGGTTCACGCGGGTTGTACGCGCAAGATCGTGTGGCGGATCTCCTCGATGGTCTGGTCGAGGGCGCTGATGGCCGAAGTCAGCCGTGCGCTGATGAGGTCGCCGGCTACGCGGGTCAGGGACTGCAGGTGCAGGCCGATAGCGAACAGGCGCTGGAGGACGAGGTCGCCCAGGTCACGGGCGATGCGGTCGCGATCCTCGAGGACCGCGAGGCGGGCGCGTTCCTGATGTGCCTCGGTCAGGTCGAGGGCGAGCGCGGCGTCGGCGGCGAAGGCCTCGACCAGCTCGATGTCGGGCGCAGCAAGACGCGGCGGGCTTGTCCGGTGCCCGAGGATCAGAATCGCCGGATGGTTCCGAGCGAGGCGTAGCGGCACGGCCAGTGCCGCGGCGAGAGGTAGCACCGGGGTGGGAACGACCCGGTTACCCCGCAGGGACAGACCCTCCAGCGCGACGGCGTGGCCCGCGGCAAGCACGTCCGCGGGGAAGCCGGCGGCGAGGGTGACGGTCAGCCCTCGTAGCGACTCGGCGTCCGCGGGCAGGCCGGGGGCCGCGGCGGCGGCGGTCACGACCAGAGTGCCGTCTTCGTCGGGGACGGCGACCATGCCGATGTCCGCGGCGGCTGCCCGCCGACCGATCCGCGCGACGAGACCGAACGCGTCGCGCGGATCCGGGGCGGCGAGCACGCTGGTCGTGATCTCGGCGCTGGCCGCCAGCCAGGCCCGGCCCCGCTCTGCCCGCTGGCAGAGCGTGCGTGCTTCTCTCTCGGCCCGGCGCAGGTCGCTGATGTCGGTGAAGACGAGCGCGAGCATCTCCTCACCACCCCGCA
>NZ_ADGX01000112.1 GCF_000177675.1 Parafrankia sp. EUN1f | reverse complement strand
CGCGGCTCCCTCCGCGCCGCCGGCCGCGGCGCCCTCCCCTGCACCGGCGCCCACCACGACGCCGGCGCCCACCACGGCGCCGACGTCCGCCGGGCCGACGATGACGTGGGCGTTGGTACCGCTCATGCCGAAGGAGCTGACGCCGGCGTAGCGGCCATCGTCCGGTGACCAGGCCTCGACCTCGGTGGGGATGGCGATTCCGGTACCGGCGAGGTCCAGACGCGGGTTCAGGGTCCGGAAGTGCACCAGCGGCGGCACGGCCCGGCGCTGCACGCACAGGATCGCCTTGAGCAGGCCGGCCATGCCCGCCGCGGACTCCAGGTGGCCCAGGTTCGACTTCACCGACCCGACCGTCAGCCGGCGCCCGCCGCGCGGACGGCCGAGGACGGTCGCGATCGCATCCATCTCGATCGGGTCCCCCAGGGCGGTTCCGGTGCCGTGTGCCTCCAGGTGCCCGATGTCCGCCGCGGTCAGGCCCGCGTCGGCCAGGGCCGCGGCGATGACGTCGATCTGCGACCGCACGTTGGGCGCGGTGATGCTGGCGGACCTGCCGTCCTGGTTGAGCGCCGAGCCGGCGATCACCGCGTGGATGCGGTCGTTGTCCCGCCGGGCGTCCGCGAGGCGCTTGAGCACGACGATTCCGCAGCCCTCGGAGCGGGTGAAGCCGTTCGCGCGGGCGTCGAACGGCTTGCACAGCCCGTCCGGGGCGAGCAGGCCCGACTGGGAGATCAGCCTGGTCGACGCCGGCGACACGATGAGGTTGACGCCGGCGGCGAGCGCGACCTCGCACTCGCC
The DNA here is from genome assembly GCF_000177675.1 of Parafrankia sp. EUN1f. Lineage (GTDB taxonomy): Bacteria > Actinomycetota > Actinomycetes > Frankiales > Frankiaceae > Parafrankia. Next base: position 26,694 of record NZ_ADGX01000112.1, on the reverse strand, counting down.
CCGCAGCAGCGCCTGCCGCGCGAGGTGGACGGCGACCAGTGAGGACGAGCAGGACGTGTCCACCGCCATCGCCGGGCCGGTCAGCCCCAAGGTGAACGCGACCCGCCCGGCGGAGTAGCAGATCGCGTTGCCGATGCCCCAGACCGCGTCGACGTCGGCGGGCCGCCAGTCGTCGTAGTCCTGGTTGGTGATGCCGACGAAGAATCCGGTGCGGGTCTCGGTCAGGCGCTCCGGGGGCAGCGCGGCGTCCTCGAGGGCCTCCCAGGCCACCTCCAGCAGCAGCCGGTGCTGCGGGTCGAGCCGCCGTGCCTCGCGGCCGCCGATACCGAAGAAGCCGGCGTCGAAGTCCATCACCTCGTCGAGGAACCCGCCTTTGCGGTGCAGGCCCGCCCACTGGTCGGCGAACGGGCCCATCCGCGTCTGGCTGAGCGGGGTGACCAGGTCACGGCCGGCGGCGAGCGCCGTCCAGTAGCCGTCGAGGTCGTCGATGCCACCGGGCAGCCGCAGGCCGACGCCGACGACGGCGAGCGGCTGGTCGGCGCGTTGCGCGTCGAGCTGGGCGCGCAGCGAGCGGATCGTGTCGAGCGCCCGGGTAAGCGCGGTGCGCGACGCGGGTGCGGGTGCGGGTGCGGGTGCGGGTGTGGGTGTGGGTGTGGGTGTGGAGGCGGGTGCGGGTGTGGAGGCGGGTGCGGGTGTGGAGGCGGGAAGGGCCGCGGGGGCGGGGCTGTCGTCGTGGGCCATGGTTTCTCAGTCCTCCTGGGCGGCAGCGGGGGCCGCCGCCTCGAACAGTCGCTCCGTCAGGGCACCGGACAGGGCGCGCATCGTTCCGTACGTCCACAGCAGGGTCGGCGACAGCTTCAGGCCGAACGCCGACTCCAGGCGGTTGCGGAACTCCAGGCCCATCAGGGAGTCGAGGCCGAGCGACTTGAACGGCAGGTCCCGTTCGATCGCCGTCGGGTCCAGGCGCAGTACCCGGCTGGCCAGCTCGCGCACCTTGCCCTCGAGCAGCTCGCGGCGGTCGTCGCCGTCGCTGGTGCGCAGCCGGGCGAGGAACTCGTTGCCCTGCTCCCCCACCGGGGTGCCGTCGCGCGACGCCCGGCGCAGCACGCTCCAGCTCTCCAGCGCGGCGGTGTGCGGGTAGGAGTCGAACCACTGCCGCAGGTCGAGGCGCAGGTAGGCGACGACCTGCCCGTCGGCACCCTGTCCGAGGGAACCCTGGCCCGGTCCGCCGGCGCCGAGGTAGCCGGCGAGTGCCTGCCACGCCTCGTCGGCGGTGAAGCTGCCCATCCCGCGGTCGGCCAGTCGGGCGCCCCGGTTGTCATCGCTCGCCGCCAGCCCGATCTCCGCGAACGGCCCCCACTGCACGCTCAGGCCGGGCCGGCCGCGGCGGCGGCGGGCGACGGCGAGCGCGTCGAGGTAGGCGTTGCCGGCCGCGTAGGCGGCCTGGCCGGCGTTGCCGATCAGCGCCGCGGCCGACGAGAACAGGACGAAGAAGTCGAGCGGGTCGGGGTCCGTCGCGGCGTCGAGGTTGCGGGCGCCATCGACCTTCGGGGCCAGTACCCGCTCGGCCTGCTCGGGCCGCAGGGTCAGGATCGTCGCGTCGTCGAGCAGGCCGGCGGCGTGTACGACACCGCGCAGCGGTGGGAGCGCGGCGCGCAGCTCGGTGAGCAGCGCGGTGAGCGCGGCGGCGTCGGCGACGTCGACCTGGCGGGTCTCCACCCGCACTCCCCGGGCTCGCAGGGTGTCGAGGCGGGCGGTCGCGGCGGCGTCCGGCGCGCGGCGGCCCAGCAGTACCAGGGTGCGGGCCCCGGAGTCGGCCAGGAACTCGGCGAGCGACAGGCCGAGCGCCCCGAGCCCGCCGCTGATCAGATAGGTCGCGTCGGCGCGGAACCGGCCCTGCGGCATCGGCTCCGGCGCGGCGGGCGGCAGGTCGGCCGGGTCGATCCGCACCACGAACTTGCCGATGTGGTTGCCGTGGGACATCTCCCGCAACGCCTCCGCCACCTCGGCGAACGGACGGGTGATCACCGGCAGCGGCGGCAGGTCGCGGGCCTCGACCCGGTCCCAGACGTCGCGCAACAGCCGCGCGAAGCGCACCGGGTGGCGGGTCATCAGCGCGCTCAGGTCGACCGAGTACAGGCCGATGCCCTTCTGGAACGCGCTGAGGCTGATGGTGCGCCCGCCGTAGATGTCCTTCTTGCCGACCTCGACGAACCGGCCGCCCTCGGCGAGCAGGTCCAGGCCGAGCCCGATCGCGGCGCCGGTCAGCGAGTTGAGCACCACGTCGACACCGCGCCCGCCGGTCACCGCCCGCGCCTGCTCGGCCCAGCCGAGGTCGCGGGAGTCGAAGACGTGCTCGATCCCGAGGTCGGCCAGGTAGCGGCGCTTCTCGGCGGTGCCCGCCGTCGCGATCACGGTGGCGCCCAGGTGCCGGGCGACCCCTATCGCGGCCAGGCCCAGGCCGCCGGCCGCCGAGTGGATCAGGACGGTCTCGCCCGGGGCAAGGCCGGCCAGGTCGTTCAGGCCGTACCAGGCCGTCGCGGTGACCATCGGCACCCCGGCGGCATCGACGTCGGCCAGCCAGTCGGGAACCTTGCGGGTGTGGTCGGCGCGCAGGGTCAGATGCGACGCCAGCGCCGGCATCGCGCAGGCGACCACCCGGTCGCCGACGGCCGGGTCGGTCACCCCGTCGCCGACGGCCGTCACGATGCCGGCGCACTCGGTGCCGAGCAGGCCGGCACCGCGCGGGTCGGGGTAGGTGCCCATTGTCTTCATCACGTCGAGGAAGTTCAGCGCCGACGCGGTGACGACCAGCTCGACCTCGCCGGGGCCCGGGGGACGGCGGACCAGTGGACGCAGCGTCAGCCCGTCCCAGCCGCCGCGGCTGTCCGGGCTGAGCCGAACCGCCTGCTCGGCGCGCCGCCACGGCGTCACCCCGGCCGACGGCTCGCCGGGACCGCCCGTGGCGGCGACGAGCCGGCCGACGTAGCGACGGCCCTCCCGGACGGCGACCTGGTCGGTTTCCGCCTCCGGGGCGGACAGCAGCGCCGACAGCCCCGTCACGATGTCGGCCACCCGGCCACGTGCACCATGCGTGACGTCGAGCAGCACCGGACGCAGCTCCGGGTGCTCGCGGCCGAGCACCCGGCCGAAGCCCCAGTACAGTGCGGCGCCGGGATCAGGGGCGGCGAGATCGGCAGCGGCGCGGTCGGGGGCCGGGGCGGCGGTCCCGTCGACCGCCTGGGCGTTCGTGGTGACGATCACGAACCGCGGGGTGGTCGGCTGTTCCACGGCGGCCGACACGAGCGCGGCCAGCTCGAGCAGCCCGCGGCGCTGCGCGGCGAGCCCGGCGTCGGCCGCGGGGGCGAGCACGACGACCTGCGTCGGTGCGGAACTCCACGGCGCGGCGGGGTCGGCCAGGTCGGTGACGGCCGGGGTGACGCCGCGGGCGGTGAGGGCCTCGGCCACCTCCCGGGCGGTGTCCCCGAGGCCCGGGCCGGCGACGACCGCCCAGCTCCCGACCTCGTCCACGTCGGCCGCGCCCACACCAGGCGCATCCGCACCCGCCGGGTCCGTCAGCTCCGCCGCGTCGGCGGCCGGGGACTGTTCGGTGAACTCAAGGCGGTAGTCGCGCCACTCCCCCGCGCCCACCTCGCCGGGGGCGTCGGGGAGGGCCTCCATGCGCAGGCCTTCCATCGTCAGCAGCAGGCGCCGGTCGGCGTCGAAGACGTGGAAGTCCAGGCGGGTCGCGTCGCGGCGCACCGCGTGCGACCACAGCGCGGTCGGCGGCTCGGCGAGGGAGCCCACCACCCGCACCCGGTCCACCGAACGCGGCACGACCGCGCCGTCGCCGCCGGTCAGGGCCAGGGCGACCTGCAGCGCCGCGTCCCACAACGCCGGATGCAGCTCGTCGGGACGCGCGCCGGCCCGGCAGCGTTCGGGCAGCACCACCTCACCGAGCGCCTCGGCACCGGTGGCGCCGGCCGCGCCGGCCGCGCCGTCCGCGCCGTCCGTCCCGGGGCCGGCCTGGAACAGCCGGCGCAGGCCGCGGAACGACGGGCCGTAGTTCAGACCGCGGGCAGCCCACGCCGCGTAGAGCTCCTCCGGGTCACCGGGTTCGCCGGCCAGCAGATGCCCGGGGAACACCGGTTCGTCGGGCGACAACGGGTCGTCGAGGGATCCGGCGCCGGCCGGTGCGGCAGCGCCGTGGTGCACCCGTGCGGTGGCATGCGTCGTCCAGTCGGTGGCGCCCGCGGGCAGCGACGACAGGACGAAACTGCCGCCGCCGCTGACGTCGTCCCGCCACAGGACGCTGACGCGCAGCGCGTCGTCGCCGAACGTCAGATCGCTGCGGAACTCGACGTCGGTCAGTGCGCCCGGCACCGCGCCGGTGCGGGCCCGGGCGGTGGCCAGCGCGAGCGCCAGCATGCCCACACCGGGCAGGACGACCGCGTCGAACACCCGGTGGTCGACGAACCAGGGGGTGTCGTCGCGGGCGAGCTCCAGCGCACCCGTCCAGACGTCGCTTTCGGTGACGGACGGGGTGAGGGTGACGTCGAGCGCGCCGGCGCGCCGCGGCCCGCCGCGGCCGGCCTCGACCCAGTACGTGCGGCGCTGCCACGGGTAGCCGGGGACGGGCGCCCACGCGTCGCGCGGCAGCCGCCCGAACGGTTCGAGGCCGGCGACGTAGGCGCGGCCGAACGCGTGCGCGAGGTCTGCGGCCGTGCCCTCGTCGCGGCGCAGCGTCGTCACCACCCGCGGCGGGTCCTCCCGCGCGCCCGCCAGCTCCTCGACGGCCGGTGCGAGCACCGGATGCGGGCTGATCTCGACGACGTGGGTGACGCCGTCGTCGAACAGGTCCGCCAGCGCGTCGGCGAACATCACCGGCTGGCGCAGGTTGTCGGCCCAGTAGACGGCGTCCAGCTCGGGGCCGGTCAGCAGGGTGCCCCGGACCGTCGACTTCAGCGGGATGTCGCCGGCGCGGGGGCGCACCGGGGCGAGGGCGGCGAGCAGGTCCGCGCGCAGCTCGTCCATCTGCGGGCTGTGCGAGGCGTAGTCGACGTTGACCAGGCGGCAGAACGTGCCGTCGGCCTCCAGCAGCTCCTTCAGCGCGAGCACCGACTCGCCGTCACCGGACAGGACGCACGAGCGCGGCCCGTTGTTGACGGCGAGCGAGACGACCTCCTCGAAACCCTCCAGAGCCGCCCGCGCCGCGTCGACGTCCAGGTCGACGGCGAGCATGTGGCCGCGGCCCGAGGCGCGCCGCACGATCACGGCGCGGCGGGCGACGATCAGCGCGGCGTCGTCGTAGCTGAGGATCCCGGCGACGGTGGCCGCGCCGACCTCGCCCTGGCTGTGACCGATGACGACGTCGGGTTCGACGCCGGCCGCGCGCCAGACCTCGGCGAGGGCGACCGACACCGCCCACAGCGCCGGCTGGACCTGGTCGACCCGGGCCAGCCACTCGTCGCCGGCGGCTCCGGCGAGCAGCTCCCGAAGGTCCCAGTCGACATGCGGGCGCAGCGCCGCGGCGCACCGGTCGATGGTCGCGGCGAACGTCGGGTCGGTGGCGAGCAGGTCCCGGCCCATGGCCGCCCACTGGGAGCCCTGCCCGGGGAACACGAACGCGGTCCGGCCCGCGGCCCGCGCCTTGCCGACGAGCAGGTCCGGGCCGTCCTGGGTGTCGCCGGAGGCGAACCGGTCCAGGGCCGCGGCGGCGCCGGCGGCGGTGGTGGCGAGAACCGCCAGCCGCGACGTGAACTGGTCGCGCCGCCAGGCCAGCGTCCCCGCCAACGCGGGCAGTGCGGGCGGCGCAGGCGGCGCCACCGTTCCGCCGCCGGCCGTGCCACCGCCGTCAGCCGACGCAGCGCTGTCGGCCGGGGCGGGTGCCAGCGCGGCGCGGACGTCGTGGGCCCGCGCGGTGAGCGCCGCATCGGTCTGCGCCGACAGCGCCAGCAACACGGGCGTCTGCGCCGCCGGGGACTGCGCCGGCGGGGACTGCGCCGGCGGGGACTGCGCCGCCGGGGATGCCGGGACGTGGGCCGCGGGCGGCGGGTCGGTGACCACCACGTGGGCGTTCGTGCCACCCCAGCCGAACGAGTTCACGCCGAGATAGACGGGGGCGTCGGCGGGGAGCCCGACCGGCTCGCCGGTAAGGCGCAGGTTCAGCTCGTCGAAGGGGATATCGGGGTGCGGGTCGTCGGCGAACAGGCTCGGTGGAACGACCCGGTGCTCCAGCGCGAGCAGCGCCTTGACCAGTCCGGCCATGCCGGCCGCCGGCTCGAGATGGCCGATGTTGGTCTTGACCGAGCCGATCGGCAGCGGGCCGGCGCCCGGGGAGCGCCGCGCGCCGAGCACCCGCCCTATGGCACCCGCCTCGACGGGGTCGCCGCGGCCCGTTCCGGTGCCGTGCGCCTCGACGTAGGCGACCTGGTCGAGGGGGATGTCCGAGTCCGCGTAGACCGTGCGCAGCAGGTCCTCCTGCCCGCTCGGGTTCGGCGTCACCAGGCTCTCGCCGCCGCCGTCGTTGTTCACCGCCGTGCGGGCGATGACACCGCGGATCCGGTCGCCGTCCGCGAGCGCCCGGGCGAGGGTCTTCACATACACCGCCGCGACGCCCTCGCCGCGGACGAAACCGTCGGCGGTGGCGGCGAACGCCTGGCACCGGCCGGTCGGCGACAGGCCGCCGAAGTGGGTCAGGCCGACCGAACCCTCCGGGGAGAGGATCAGGTTCACGCCCCCGACCAGCGCCGCGTCGATCTCACCGGCCAACAGTGCCTGGCCGGCCAGGTGCAACGCCACCAGCGACGACGAGCAGCCCGTTTCGACGGCCAGCGACGGCCCGGTGAGTCCGAGGAAATACGAGATCCGGGTGGCGGCCATGTCCATCGCCGTCCCGAACGCGCTGTGCTGGGTCGGGGCCGCGCCGCGGTCCTTGCGCAGCAGCTCGTAGTCATGCCAGGACGAACCGACGTACACGCCCGTGCGGGTGCCGGCGAGGCTCGCGGCCCGGGTCCCCGCGTCCTCCAGCGCCCGCCAGGTCGTCTCCAGCATCAGCCGGTGCTGCGGGTCGATCGCGACGGCCTCCCGCGGGGAGATGCCGAAGAACGTGGCGTCGAAGTCGCCGACGCCGTCGAGGAAACCGCCGACGTCCTGGATCACCTTCTCCGGGTCCAGCTGGGCGGTGCGGTCCCAGCGGTCGGCCGGGACCGGGCGGATCGCGTCGCCGCGGTCGACCAGCAGCCGCCAGAAACTGTCGAGGTCAGGCGCGCCGGGAAAACGGCCGGCCATACCCACCACCGCGAGGAGCCGGGACGGTTCCTGCAACACAATCGATCTCCCAAACGGTAGGAGTTCCCGAACGGTGGAGTTCCGCGTTCGGACGGTCCGGTTCACGCGACGGCGCGCAGCCGCTTCCCGCGGATCCTGTCGACCATTCCCGCCAGTGTTTTTCCAGGGCCCAGCTCGACCAGGTCGAATTCACCGGCTGCCAGCAGGAGGCGAATGCTGCGCTCCCACTGGACGGGCTCGCAGATCTGCCGGGCGAGGGTGTGCGCGATCTCATCGGGAACATGCGGGCGGGCTGTCACGTTCGCGATGACCGGGATCTCCGGTGGCGCCAGGTCAAACTCCCGCGCGTACCGTTCGAATTCGACGGCGGCGGGTTTCATGTAACGGGAGTGGAACGGGCCGCTCACATTGAGCCGGACGGCCCGGACCGCGGTGCCGGCGGTTTCCCGCAGCAGCGTGTCGACGGCGTCCTCCGGGCCGGCGAGCACGATCTGCCCGGGGGCGTTGTAAAGCGCCACGTCCAGCTCCGCCAGGCCCGGACGGGCGAGCAGATCGTCGACCTCCTCGGCGGCCAGGCCGAGGACGGCGGCCATCGTCCCGCCGGTGCAGCGGCTCATCAGCTCGCCGCGGCGGGCGACGAGGCGCAGCCCCGTGACGAAGTCGAAGACGCCGGCCGCGAACAGTGCGGCGAACTCGCCGATGCTGTGGCCGAGCAGATAGTCCGGGGGCGTCGGGTCGGCCTGCCGGTGCCGCAGGTAGGCCAGCGCCTCGACGACATACAGGGCCGGCTGCGCGTGCTGCGTGAGCAGCAGGGCGCCGTCCGGGTTCTCGACGCACAGCTCTGCGACGGAGTACCCGAGCACCGCGTCGGCGGCGGCCACCAGCTCACCGAAGTCCGCGAAGAGGTCCGCGCCCATTCCCGCCTTCTGGGCACCCTGCCCCGGGAATCCGATCACCTTCATCGTCGCCTCCCGTTCGTCCGTCGGGTGACCGTGAATCGTTCGGCCACGTGGCGTGGATGTGCGTCAGGCGCCGACGTCGACCGGCTCCGCGAGCTTCTCCACCGCCAGTGCCGCGATGTCGGCGATCGTGAAGTCGACGCCGATCTCACCGGCGACGAACAGCACGTCGTAGGTGTTCTTCAGCGCGACGGCGATCTCCACGGCACCGAACGAATCGATGCCGAAACTGCCGATGGCGGCGTCGGACGGGACTTCCTCGACGGGAACCTCGAGACGCTGCGACACGATGTCGATGATGAAGATCTCGATGTCCTCGACCTGCTGGCTCACGGCGCTTCTCCCTCGGACCGGCGGCCTTCCGACCACCCTGTGAGTACACGGATCGGGCGGTACGCCCACCGGCCGGATGCCGGCGCCGGGAACGTACCGCCCAGGTTCCATGTATTCATTGTCCGACCGGCCGCTAATCTCCTCCTTATACGGCCGCCCGGCGTGCCCGACCAACGCCGCTGCCGCTGCTGCTGCTGCTGCTGCTGAGCAAAACCTGAGGATTTTGATCGTGAGGGAGCGTGTAGCAGAATCCTGAGAAGTGGCGGATCCGGCCCCCACGATATTGACGTGGCGGCCCGCGCCCACCCGCCGCGCGGCGACCCACCGGGATCCCGCACCGCCACCCGGTATGGTCAATGCACTCCAATAGGGACAAAACGGGACGGCTTGTTCGCTTGACAATCCGCAAGAAGTGAGGATTTCGGCCGTCTTAACAGCCAAAACCTTCACTTCTTGCTCAGAAGCAGCAGAATAGGTGGAAGTCCGAAACTCAGGATGATGCGACGGGATCGAGGACGACGAGAATCCACAGATCTTCGAGCTGAGGATTCGAGGGCGTCAGCCCTCGATGTTTATCGCTCTCGCCGGGCACATCCGGGCGGCGGCCTCCCGCACGGCCGCCTGGTACTGCGCGTCGGGAACCGGCTGCAGCACCGTCGACTTCCCGTCCGGGTCGCGCTGCTCGAACACCTCGGGCGCCGCGCGCACGCACTGGCCGGCACCGACGCACAGATCGTGGTCGACGGTGACCCGCATCGTCGTCTCCCCCACCCGCCGCGCTCCTGCCGGCTGCACTCCTACCGGCTGCACTCCTACCGGCTCTGCTCCCACCCGCTGCGCCGGTGTCACCACGTGACCGGCAGCCGGTGCAGGCCGTAGAACAGCGCCTGGTCCTTGAACTGCAGGTCCGCGACCTCACCGTCGACCCGCAGGTCGGGGATGCGGCGGAACAGCTCGGTGAAGACGATCTCCAGTTCCAGCCGGGCGAGGTGCTGCCCGAGGCACTGGTGGATTCCGAAGCCGAACGCCAGATGCGATTTCGAGTTGCGGTGGATGTCGAACGCGTCCGGGTTCGGGAACACCGCCGGATCCCGGTTGGCGGCCGCGTTCGGCGCGATCAGCCCGGACCCGGCGGGGATGTGCACGCCGCGGACCTCGATGTCCTCGGTCGCCACCCGGCACGTCACGTGGTCGCCGATGCTGAAGTAACGCAGCAGCTCGTCGACGACCTTCGGGGCCAGCGCCGGGTCGGCCTTGAACTCGGCGAGGGCCTCGGGCTGCTGGAGCAGCCCGAGCGTGCCCAGCGCGATCATGTTCGCCGTGGTCTCGTGCCCGGCACCCAGCAGCATCACGGCCATCCCGACGAGGTGGTCGTGGTCGAACACGTCCGCCTCGCGGTACTTGCGGATCAGGGTGCTCAGCAGGTCGTCGCCGAGGTTCTCGGTACGTTCGGCGATGACGCGGCTGAGCAGGCCGCGGACCTGGATGAACGCGTTCTTGCGCTGCTCCTGGGTGCTCTCGTGGCTGAGGATCGCGCCGGTGGCGTGCTGGAAGAGGTCGCGCTCGGAGTAGGGGACGCCGAGCAGCTCCGAGATCAGCAGCGACGCGGTCGGGAGCGCGAACTCGTGCACCAGGTCGACCGGGCGGGGACCGTCGAGCAGCCGGGTGATGCCTTCGTCCACGATCTTCTCGATCTGCGGACGCATGGTCTGCACGCGCCGCATGGTGAACTCCCCGGCGAGCATGTGCCGGTAGAGGGTGTGCTCCGGAGGGTCCATCCAGATCAGGAAGCCCTTGATCTCTCCCGCGAGCGCCGCCGCGCCGGGGAACAGGGCGGGAAAACCCGGCCGGAGCAGGTTCTTGCTGGCCTTCGGGTGCGCCAGCAGATCGCGGGCCACGTCGTGGCGGGTGGTCAGCCAGCCCGCCGTGCCCTCCACATCGACCACCGGGGTGAGCGGGCCCTTCTCCGCGAGCTCGGAGTAGGCCGCGGGCGGCGCGAACGGGCAGGCGCGGGGCATCGGGAAGGTCGGCGGTGCGGGCGTCGGGGCCGGCACCGCCTGTGCTTCGGTCATCGTGGCCTCTCCAGCAGGTCGGATACGCGTGATCGTCGATCTGATGAGCCTTTTCCATCTCACGGGCTACGGTCAGACGCCGCGGATCCGAGTCGACGATGGAAAAGGCTCACTATCCGCGCGGCCCCTAATGCCGCGCTTACGCCCGTGGTGACGCCGACGGGGGCTGTCAGCCGCGCAGGGTGTGGATGGCCGCGGCGACCCACCGCTGGGTCTCCTCGAGATGGCGCGGAGCGCCGTGTTCGTCGTCGTGGCTCAGCACGTGCAGTTCCCGGACGGACCGCTGCAGATGGCCGAGCTCCCCCGGCGGGATGATCTCGTCGCGGTCGCTGGCCATGTAGTAGAGCGGCACCGCGAGGGCGGTCAGCTCGTCGTCGGACAGCGCCCAGTCGCGGATGTGCCCGCTGAGCTGGTCGGCGGCCACCCCGGTCAGGTGAGCGAGGGTGTCGACGGTGATCCGGGGCAGGCCACGCTGCCACTGCGCGTCGGTGAAGAAGTCGGAGATCGGCGCCGCGGCGGTGACGACACCCACGAGGCGGCTGTCGTTGACGGCGCAGCGCAGCGCCAGGTGCCCGCTGAAGCTCAGCGCCATCGCGACGGTGCGGGACACCTGCGCCCGGTCACCCACCGCGTCCAGCAGGTGGGACAGCGTCTGCCAGCTCTTCGCCGTGTACGGGACGGTGTTCTCGCCGACGCCTGGCATCTCGGTGACGATCCCGGCCATGTCCAGCCCGGTCGCGATCCGCAGCATCGGCGCGTACTGCTCCTTGGCGGCGACGATCCCGCCGGAGATCACCAGCAGCGGCTTCGGCTCCGCCGCGGACAGGCCGACGGCCCAGCCGCGGATCCGGCCCTCCGGCGTCTCGACGTCGAGGCGTTCCAGCACGCTCCCGGTGGCCGAGCGGGCGAACGCGTCGACGCAGTGTGCCTGCGCGACGCGCCGCGGTGCCCCGTCCGGGAAGGGGAAGCGCGCCATCGCATGGTAGCGCCAGGCCTCGTCGACCCGGCCGGCCCGGTCGAGCTCCGCCGCCTCGTGTGACCACTCGTGCACCCAGGACCCGGGCTCGTCGCCCGCGTCGGAGACGATCCGGTCACGCAGCCGCTCGAACTCGGCGACCGGGATGCCCTGGGTCTGGGTGTGCACATACCCGAACTGCTTGAGCTCCGCGACGTCGTTCACGCCTGCCCCCCGACGGTCTCGCGGGCGGCCGGCCGGATGTCGTCGAGCCGCGCGACCGGGCTCTCGGCAACAGGGCTCTCCACAGCGGGGCTCTCGGCGGTGGGCTGCGGCCAGGGCTCCTCCAGGACGCGGCGGATCCCGGCGAGCACGTCCGCGGCCTCGGCGCCGTCGATCACGCGGTGGTCGAATGCCAGGCTGAGCCGCAGCACCGGGGCGATCTCCACCCGGCCGTCGCGGGCCACGGGGCGGTCCAGCACCCGGCCGACGCCGAGCGTCACCGTCGTCCCGCCGACGGAGTGGAAGCCGTCCACCGGGCGGTGGCCCAGCGAGGTCACCGCGAACGTCCCGAGCAGCAGCGCCCGGCGCTCCGGCGGCCGGGCGGCGCGCCAGGCCAGCAGCCGGCCGAGCGGGACCGGCAGCCCCTGGAGCTTGCGGATCGGGGCGAGCGCCGGGGCGGTGTCGGGGTCGAGGTCGCGGAACTGCTCGATGCGGTCCTGGATCGCGTCGAGGTCACCGGCGGCGACGTCCGGGACGACGGTGGCGAGCACGACGCGGCGGCCACCCATGGTCCGGTCGAAGGTGACCTTGCCGTTGACCTGCGGGTGGCGGGCGACCACCGGGCGCAGCCAGCCGCGGATCGACGCGTTGGCCTCGGGGTGCGCGGCCAGCGTGCGCCCGCCGGCGGCGACGATGTACGTCACCAGGGACAGCTTCCGCCCGGTGACTTCCCGGCGGGCGGCGCGGTGCGCCAGCACCTGGGTCATGTCGACCTCGGTGTCCAGGAACACCGGGGAGAAGGATCGGATCTGGTCGAGGAAGTAGAGGGTGTGGCGGCGCGCGGGGGCCACCGGCTCCACCGTCACGCTCATGCCCGCACCGCCAGCGTGTAGACCTCCGCGAGGCTGCGCGCCTCGAGGACGTCCGGGAGCGAGACCCGGGCGCCGGTCTCCCGCTCGATGACGGTCAGCAGGCGCAGCAGGTACACCGAGTCCCAGCCGGGCAGCTCGTCGAACGCGGACCCGAGCTCCTCCTCCGCCACGGGCAGCCCGAGCTCGTCCCTGACCAGGACGGCGAACTCCGTCGAGTTGATCATTCATGCTCTCCCAGGAAGACGGTGGTCAGTGCGACGTGCGCCGGTGCGGCGACGATGTCGCGCAGGTCGTGCCGGAAGGTCGTCCCACCGGCCCCGCCAGGCGCCCCGGCGACGGGGGCGGCGTCGACGGCGGGGGCGGCGGTGAAGCCGTAGCGGGGGTAGGCGGTGAAGCCGTAACGGGGGTAGGCGGTGAAGCCGTAACGGGGGTAGAGGTCGCCGACGATGCCGTTCTTCGCGGTCGGCACGTACTCGCCGAGCACCTCGCGGACGCCGGTGTCGCGGGCGTGGTGCAGCAGGGCGACCAGACACGCGTGTTCGATGCCGCGGGAGAACACCCGGCAGCTGAGCAGGAAGTTCTCGATCCGCAGGACCTCGCCGCCCGTCCCGTCCGTCCTGCGCGGCCCGTCCGTCCCCGCTGGCCCATCGGGCGCATCGGGCCCGTCGAGCCGGACCCGGCGGGCGAGGATCGCGCCGACCAGGCCGTTGTCGCCGAAGCGGTCCGCGGAGTGGATCGCCAGGACCAGCGCGGCGGGGTCGTCGAGCAGTGCCGCCACCGCCGGCGGCTGCAGGCGCCGGGTGGTCAGGTTGAACTGGTTGGTCCGCAGCGTGAGCTGCGACAGCCGCCCGACCTGGGACGCCCGCGCGGCCTCCAGGCGGACGGCGACGCCCAGCTCGCGCAGGTAGTCCTCGATGGAGTCGAAGGTGTCCAGGAAGTCGCCACGGGCGACGTCCTCGCGGTAGCGCGCCGGGCGGGCCCGGTCGTCCGCGGTGACCTCCCGGACGTTGAACCAGCCGTCGGCGAGCAGCCGTTCCACGTGCGACGCCGGCTCGTCGTCGACGTCGACCACGGCGATCTCGGGCAGCTCGCGGCGCACCAGCGCCCGCTCGTAGGGGCTGTCGTCGACGAACACGAAGCTCGACGTGCCGAGGTTGAGCCGGCGGGCCGTCTCCCGCAGGTTCTCCGGCTTGGGCCGCCAGTTCGCGGTGACGTCGGCGAAGTCCTCCGCGCGCAGCGTCAGCCCGGGGTGCTCGGCGAGGATCCGGCGGACCGGATCGGGGTCGTTCTTGCTCACCACCGCCAGCAGGACCCCCTGCGAGCCGATCTGGCGGGCCACCTTCTGGAAGGCGCGAAACGCCTCCCCGCGGTAGGTGTCGGCGACCTCGACGCCGTCCGGTCCGTCCTCGCCGAGGATGCCGCCCCAGACCGTCCCGTCGAGGTCGAGCACCAGGCATTTGCGGGTCTGGCCGGCGACCAGGCGGGCCAGGTGGCCGACTTCGCGGGCGTAGGCGGCGAGCAGGCCCGGAGCCAGGTGCGCCTTGGCGTAGACGCTCAGCCGCGGGTCGCGGGCCGCCGTCCCGTCCGCGAGGATCGGGTCGAGGTCCAGCACGACGACGGACGGACGGTCGTCCGCCAGCCCGAGCAGGGCCGTGGCCGCACGCCGCCACAGCGCGCCCAGCGCGGCCCGGGAGCGGTAGTCGACGAGCTGCCCGGCGAGCAGCCGGGGCAGCGGCAGGGTGTTGAGCACCAGGGTGCCCCGGCCTGTTCGCCGGCTCGTCGCCTGGAACCGGTCTGCGAGCCCGGTCAGCAGCCGGACCTTCTCGTCGACGATCTTCTCCAGGTCGGCGAGCGTCCACGGGACGGGCAGCTCGTCCACCACGATCATCGGGTCCAGCACGCACAGGACGAGGTCCGCGCCGGCCGCGTACAGCGCGCTGCCCGGGTCGGTCAGGTCGAACACGTAGCTGTCGAACGGGGAGACGACGGGGTCGAGGACCAGGCCGTGGCGGGCCAGCTCCGCGGTGAGCGGCGCGACGAGCGGTGACAGGGTGCCGTGCCCGGTGATCGCGACCTTCACCACCGGGAGCTTCGGGTGGTGCCGCCGCACCTCGTCCACCGGGACCCGGGCCAGCAGCGCGCCCGCCCGGGCCAGCTCGTCCGGCCCGAGCTCGGCCAGCAGGGGCGCGACGAGTGGGTAGCGGGCGGCGAGCTCACCGGCGCGGTGCAGCTCCAGCAGGGTGCTCGCGCCTGCGACAGTGCTCGCGCCTGCGGAGGCGCTCGCGCCTTCGAGGGTGCTCACGCCTTCTCCACCGCGAAGCCGGCCCGGATCCACTTGGAGGACTCGACCGAGACGCCGACCGCCCGGTCGCCGCTCGTCATCTGGTCGAGGATCCGTTCGAGCTGGAAGAAGGGGGTGGCGTTGCCGGTGTTGCCGGTCCGGCGCACACAGCTGACCTCCTGTGCGTCGGGCAGCGCGAGGCGCTCCATGATCTGGGTCGTCATCCGTCCCGACAGCTGCGGCGGCAGAACGTAGTCGACGTCGCCGGGTTTCCAGCCGACGTCCGCCAGCAGTTCGGCGAGGATCTCCTCGCTCATCACCGGGACCAGTTCCTCGATGGCCTTGTAGTCCTCGGCGACGGTCGGCGAGTCCGGGCCGGGCGGGCGCGCCCCGAACCAGTCCAGCGACTGGCCCGGTGCCCGGCCGAGACCGGTGAGGCGGGTGCTCACCTGCCGGATCGTCACCGCCGCCGGGGTGGGGGTGACGCTGAGCACCGCGGCGCCCGCGCCGTCACCGAACAGCATGTAGTTGATCAGTTCGCGGGGTGGCAGCCGGGAGAAGTCGGCGCCGTAGTCGAAGACCTTGGTGCCGACGTCGCCGCCGAGGACCAGCGCCGTGCGGGGGCCGCCCGCGACCAGCAGGCGGGACGCGACCGCGAGGGCCTGGAACGCCCCGGTGCAGCCGGACTGGAGCTGGAAGGTCGGCACCCCGTCGATGCCGAGCCGGTCGGCGACGACGTTGACGGTGGTGGGCATCAGCTTGTCCGGGGTGGCCGTGCCCATCACGATCAGGTCGACGGCGTCCGGTCCCAGCCCGGCGGCGGCCAGTGCCAGCCGGGCGGCGGTCTCCCCCAGGTCCGCCAGCGTGGACACCACCTCACCGCTGTCCAGGTCGACGGACATGTGGCGGGTGTCGGTCCCGACGAAGTGGTCGATCCACTGTCCCCAGTAGGTGTCCAGGCCGAGCCGGGCGGCGAGCGTCGGGTTGTCCACCGGCGCCCCCGGCAGGGCGGTCCCCACCCCGAGAATGTGCACCTCTGAAACGTCCGCCACCGGTTGCCTCCAGCTGTTGTGCTGTTTCCGGAACGGACGTCATCGTCGCCGCGCCGGCTAACGTCGCCCTAAGCCGGCGTTCGGGCCGCAGGGAGCCGCGCGGGCTGTCCGGGCAGCTCTGGGTCCGCCCGCGCGGCTCCGGGCGGGCAGGCGACGGGGCGCAGGCCCGTCAGGCGACGGGCGGGACGCGCACGACGGTGAAGGTGAGCGTGCGCCGCGCGCGGAAACCCAGCGCCTCGTAGAGCCGCAGCGCGGTGTCGTTGCCGGCCGTGACGTGCAGGAACGGGAGCTCGCCGCGGGCGGCGATGCCGGCGGTGAGTGCCAGCACGAGCCGGGTGGCCAGGCCCTGCCCCCGATGCGCGGCGTCGGTGCACACGCCGCTGATCTCGGTCCAGCCGGGTGGATGGACCCGCTCACCGGCCATCGCGACCAGCCGGTTCCCACGCCGGATCCCGAGGAACGTCCCGAGCTCGATCGTGCGGGGCAGGAACGGCCCGGGATTCGTGCGGGCGGTCAGTGCGAGCATCTCCGGCACGTCGGCGGCGGTGAGACGGACGATCCCGGAGCCACCCGGGGCGCCGGCGACCGCTTCGCCCGTCATCTGCACCCCGGTGCCGCGCACGACGACCTCCCAGCCGGCGGGTGGCGGTGCCTCGACCGCGGCGAGCGGCACGACCGCTCCCGGGCCGGCGAGTGTGGCCAGATCGGCCCAGTCGGCGGCGGCGGGCCGTTCGGGCATGGCCGCGAACTGCGACATCTGCGGCGGGTAGCGCCGGACGTCGCCGCGCCGTTGCGCGAAGGGGGCGTGCGGGCCGCACAGCGACGAGCGCACCGGGTTGTCGAGCACGTGGTGCCCGCCGGAGCCGGCGGACGGGGTCGGCGGGGTCCGGCCCAGGTCCGCCTCGGCCGCGGCCTCGGTCACCGCCGGGCCGGCTCCGGGCCGGCCGCCTCCGGAATCGCGGGTTCGGAGATCGCGGGCTCCGGAATCGCGGGCTCCGGGATGGCCGGCTCCGGGATGGCCGGCTCCGGGATCGCGGGCAGGCCGAGGTTGGCGCGCAGCGTGGTCCCCTCGTACTCCGTGCGCAGCGATCCCCGTTCCTGCAGCAGTGGGACGACCTTGTCGACGAACTCGTCGAGCCCGGTGGGCGTCAGATGCGACCCGAGGATGAAGCCGTCCGAACCGTCGTTCTGGACGAACTCGTCGAGCCGGTCGGCGACCTGGGTCGGCGTTCCGACGAACTCGGCGCGGGCGAACAGGTGGATCGCCAGCTCCCGCAGCGAGTACCCGTTCGCCTCCGCGAGCTCGCGCCACGCCTTCACCGTCGCGTGCGCGTCGCCGTGCCGCGTGGTCCGGCCCTCGATGGCCGGTGGCCCGTCGGTGTCCGGTTCCACGTCGGGCAGCGGGCCGTCCGGGTCGTAGCCGGACAGGTCACGGTTCCAGACCGCCTCCAGCAGGATCTGCGCGGTCCGGCCGGTGACCTGCGCGCGGGCGATCTCCCGGGCCCGCTCGCGGGCGTCCTCGGCGGTGTCACCGAGGACGAACAGCGCGGCGGGCAGCAACCGCACCGAGCCCGGTGGACGTCCGGCGGCGGCGACCCGGGCGGTGATGTCCCGGTAGAACTCCTGCGCCTCGGGGAGGCTGTGGTACGGGGAGAAGATCGCGTCGGCGCCGGCGGCGGCGAAGTCCCGGCCCTGCGGGGAGACCCCGGCCTGCAGGATCACCGGGCGGCCCTGCGGGGAGCGGGGCACGGTGAACCGGCCGGCGATGTCGAACTGGCTGCCGTGCCGCGCGAACCGGCCCACCTGTCCGTCCCGCAGGAATCGCCCGCGGTCGCGGTCGGCGGGGACGGCGTCGGCCGGCCAGCTGCCCCACAGGGCCCGCGCGGCGTCGAGGAACTCCTCCGCCCGGAGGTAGCGGTCCTCGGCCTGCAGGAAACCGCCGCGCCGGAAGTTGCGGCCGGTGAACGTGTCGAGGGAGGTGACCACGTTCCAGCCGGCCCGGCCGCCGGAGAGGTGGTCCAGGGAGGCGAGTTGGCGGGCCAGCTCGTAGGGCTCGTTGAAGGTGGCGTTGACGGTGCCGACCAGCCCGAGGTGCTCGGTGACGGCGGCCAGCGACGCCAGCACCGGCAGGGTGTCGGGGCGGCCGACCACGTCGGTGTCCAGGAACGCCCCGAACCGTTCCCGCAGGGCCAGGCCCTCCGCCAGGAAGAAGAAGTCGAACTTCCCGCGTTCGGCGGTCTGCGCCAGGTGCTGGAAGGAGGAGAACGCGATCTGGCTGCCGGCGGCCGGGTCTGACCACACCGTGTGGTGGTTCACGCCCGCCAGGTAGGCGCCGAGGATGATCTGCTTGCGCGGCTTGCTCACGAGGGCGGCCCTTCGGAGTCAGACGGCGGCGGCGTCGGCGCAGCGGTTGACGGGGCGAGGTGCAGGGTGCCACCCCGCCCCGTCGAGCGCGACGGCGAGATGGAGCGGAGTGGAATCGGGCATCGGTCCCGTCCCTTCCCGGCCGACATGTCGGAATGCGGCTCAGGACAGCACTCTGCGTAAATACACCTTGTCGAGTCAAGAAGTGGGAAAGTGATCCAGAACACACCACGGTGGACGTTGACCGGCAGGGCAGGTGGTGGTGCCTGGACCCGCAGCTGCTCGAACCGGATGTTCAACCGATCCGACGGTCAGTCGAACAGGGCGGTCAGCCGAACGGGGCGGCCAGTCGAACAGGGCGGTCAGTCGAACAGGGCGGCCACCAGCGCGGCGCCTCGACGCTCCAGCCAGGTCTCGAAGGTCATCAGCCCCGGATGCAGCGCCCGCGCGGTCGCGAGGTCGGCGCCGTAGCCGCCGCGCTCGTTGACGAAGGCCACCGCGTCGGCGAAGTCCTCGTTCGCCGCGCGGACGACGTCGACGGGCAGCTGCACGTGGCCGATGTCGCGGCCGGTGGCCCGGCTCAGGGCCCGCGCCGTCTCGGCGGGGCGCAGCTCGTCGCCGGCGATCGCGAGGGTCCGCTCCGCGAACCGGGCGGGATCGGCGAAGGCGAGCGCGACGAACGCGCCGATGTCGTCGAGGGCGATGAGCTGCTCGGCGACATCCGCCGCGAACGGGCTCGCCAGCGTGCCGGTGTGCACCCCGAAGGCCGGCGAGGCGTAGTTCTCCATGAAGGACACCGGCCGCAGGATCGTCACCGGCAGCCCGCTGCCACGCAGGTACTCCTCGATCTCCCACTTGCTCGCCAGCGCCCGCGGAGCCGCCGGCCCCACCCCCGCCGCCGAGGCGTGGACCACATGACGGACACCGGCCCGCGCCGCCGCGTCGGCCACGTTGCGACCCCAGGCGACCTCGTCCGCGAACGGCACGGGCGGATAACCGAGCGCCCCCCGCTGCACGCTGAACACCCCGTGGACGCCCTTGGCCGCCACGTCCAGCGACTGCGGGTCGGCCAGGTCGCCGACCACGATCTCCGCACCCTGGTCGGCGAGCCGGCGGGCCGCCGCACCCGCGGGATCACGCGTCAGCGCCCGCACCGCCCAGCCGTCGGCGAGCAGCCGCGCCGCGACCGCACCACCCTGATTACCCGTCGCCCCTGTCACCAGAACGACATCTCCACCGCCACCAGCCATGACGACACTGCCTCTCTCCGTGGCCAGATGACCCGGAGAGCAGATCATCCAACCTCTTCAGTACACGACTAATCACTGAATGTGATTCAGGTGCACACTACGAGAGCAGTTCGCCGAGCCCGGCCGCGATTTCCACGTGTCGCACGAGGCCGACGCAGATCACACCCGTTCGGCGCGGGCGCGCCGAACGACCGGGCCCAGGTGGCCGAACGACCGGGCCCAGGTGTCAGTCGAGCAGGTCGGGCTGCTCCTCGACGATGGGGTCATAGAGGGCCTCGAAGGACCAGCGAGCGCCATCGTCACCCCATGCCCCACTGGCGGTGGCGCTGGCGATCTCGTGGTCGAGAATCCGCAGCGCCCCGGCCGCCGCAGCGACCAGCTGGGTCCGCGCGGCCCGCTCCGCCGCGATGTACCAGTACGCCGCCGCCTCAACACTGGTGCCGACGGTGAGCAGGCCGTGGTTACGCAGGATCGCCAGCTTGTGCGGACCGAGCGCGGTGGCGATCTTCCGACCCTCCGCCTCGTCCAGCACGACTCCGTTGTACTCGTCGAAGATCACCTGATCCTCGTAGAACGCGAGGGAATCCTGAGAGATCGGATGCAGCGGCTCGCCGATGGCGGCGAGCGCCCGGCCGTACAGCGCGTGGGTATGAGCGGCAGCGACGACGTCCGGCCGGGCGGCATGGATCTGCGAATGGATGTTGAACGCCGCCGGGTTCAGCGGCGGCGTGCCCTCGACGATCTCCCCGCTGCCATTGACCAGCAGCAGGTTGGAGACCTTGATCCGGCTGAAGTCGAGGCCGAAGCGGTTCACCCAGAAATGGTCGGCCAGCTCGGGGTCACGGGCACTGATGTGCCCGGACAGCCCCTCGGCGATGCCGAGCTTGGCGAAGAGCCGGTACGCGGCGG
Organism: Parafrankia sp. EUN1f; assembly: GCF_000177675.1. Lineage (GTDB taxonomy): Bacteria > Actinomycetota > Actinomycetes > Frankiales > Frankiaceae > Parafrankia. Next base: position 6,135 of record NZ_ADGX01000112.1, on the reverse strand, counting down.
CGAGCTTGCGCTTACGGTGCAGCCGCTCCTCCTCGACCGTCCGGACCGGCTCCGGGCGAGGCCACTGCCCGCCTTCAGCCGGTGCGACCAGCCCGGCCCACGGGCTCCTCCGCTCGCCGGCGGATGATTCGGGGGCGGCGTCCGGCGCCGGCTCGATCGCCGCTGCCGGCGCGTCATGGGTGGAAAGCGTCATGTCCTGGCTTGCCCTTCCTCATAAAGGGGCCGGTTACTGACCGACAAGGGGCCGGACCGCGGCCAGAACGGCCGAGGACTCGGTGCGCACCATCCAGTCGGGATGGACGTCGGCAAACCGAACAATCCGGTCGCGATCGATGACGACAACCGTCGGGTAGGGCAGCGTCCACTCTCCGGTGCCGAGAATCGCACCGAGATCCACACCTTTACGCCGGGATTCGTCACGCGCTGCCTCGTCGGGCGCGAAACCTATACCGAACAAGTCGATCAGGACCCGGTCGGGGTCGCTGGCTACCGGGAAGTCGAAACCGTGCCGCTCCTTGATCGCCACCAGCTTCTCGGCGATCTGGGGGCTGACGATGACGAGGTGCGCACCCAGCTCGCGCAGGGCCGGCGCGAGGGTGAGCTGGTAGCCGCGCAGGGCCGTGTTGCACGCGGGGCAGCCCTCGAACCGGAAGAAGACCAGCGTCACCGGCCCGTCGGCCAGCAGGTCGTCGAGGATGACGGTGCCGCCACCGGCCTCGGACAGCGCGAAGGGCGGCACCACGTCGCCTGGTTTGACGAAGCGCGCGCGATCCGCTTTCTCCTCAAGGGAGCGCCGCAGGTCGGCGTGGGCCCGAAGCTGCTCCGGCGCCCATTCCGCGTCCCGGGTGGCCTGCAGCCGGTCCAACAGACCCTGGATCGTCACGGGTGCTGCCACGGTCTGGTTAATAGGATTTCCTCCTCATCCAATGCGCTTCAGGAGCAGTCTTCTGGCCGGCCAGGGCCGGGCAGGAAGGAAAGGGTATGGAAAGCCACCACAGACGGGAGACCTGACCCTTCCCACGTGATGCAGCGTGCGCCGGGTCCCCCGGTGGGCAGTCCGGCTCCGCTACAGCGGCCGGCACACACCCGCGCGAGGTCCACACACAGACGGCGGGCAAGCGTGGGGTGGACGCACAGGTAGCAACATGCGGCAGACGTCGAAGATTGTCAAGTTTCTCGGTGGGGATACCGGTCAAGGCGAGCGGCCCCTCGGTCACCCTGGCGATCGATCCGGATCACGGACGCCCGACGGGCCATTTTGTGACGTGGGTCACCTATTTTTCGCACTTGACCGATCGACAAACTGTGGTCATGTTGGATCTGTGTTGAGAACTGCGTACCTGGTGTCGCGACAGCACATCGACCTGCTGCGAGTGGCCTCCGCGAGCTGTCCGGACCGCCACAGCGGCCGCTGACGCCCAGCGTCAGGGACCCGAACGCCCCGGCAGACGGCGGGGCCGGCGGCTACGTCGCACCGGAGCGGCCACCGGGCCACGGCGCCCCCGCGAACCGGCATCACGAAGCCACGCGGCGGCGCTGGCGCGTATGGCAGGCACCGTAAAGGCACTGGCGACCGCGTTCTGAACCACCACCCGTGCCTGGCGCGCACCCCGCTCCGCCAGCTACGGCGGCGCCTACCACCAGATGCCATCCCTGCAATCCGCCGCGCAGGCGGAGCGACCGGGGGCTCCGGGAGACCGGGCGGCGAGCGCAGGTAGATCTCCAACGGCAGCATCCACTGAGGGGACACATCGTGACCACAGTCGCCGAAACGCCCGTCCAATCTTCGTTGGACGTCCAGCCTCTGCAACCGACAATCGGAGCGGAGATCAGCGGGGTCGACCTCCGGGAGCCGCTCACTCCCGAGGTACGCGACCAGATCAAGGCGGCCCTTCTGAAATACAAGGTCGTCTTCTTCCGGGACCAGGAGCTGACCCAGGCTCAGCACGAGGACTTCGCCCGGCACTTCGGCCCCCTTTACACCCATCCGGGCGCGGGCAACGCCGGCCCCGACATCAGCCCGTCGATTCACCGCATCGCCAGCGAGGACTTCAAGAAGTACGAGAAGGCCCATACTCCGCAGGCCGGCGACGACGTCTGGGAGCCGTACCACACCGACACGAGCTGGCGGCTCGTGCCGACCTGGGGAGCGGTGCTGCGGGCGGTCAACCTGCCCGAGGTCGGCGGCGACACCATCTGGGTCGACGCCGCGCTCGCCTACCAGGGCCTGCCCGACGACGTGAAGGCCCGGCTCGAAGGCCACCACGTCACCCATGACTACCGTGCCGCGCTGCACCAGTCCGGACACGACTATCCGGTCGTCGCCCATCCGGTTGTCCGCCTGCACCGGGAAACCGGAGAGAAGACCCTCTGGGTGAACTTCACCCAGCGGCCGACGATCGTCGGGCTCGACCGTGCCGAAAGCAGGGAACTTCTGACGGCGGTCATCGACCAGTACCGCAAGCCGGCGAACCAGGTGCGGTTCTCATGGCGACCCGGCTCGGTCGCGTTCTGGGACAACCGCGCCACCGTCCACTACGCGGTACGCAACTACGGAACGTTCCCGCGGCTGTTGGAAAGGATCCTCATCGCCGAGGAAACGCTCTACGCCGACCTGTAGGAGGGGCCCCGCCACACCGGCTCAGCCTTGTCCCGCCTGGGCCGGCGCCCTGTGGCGGTGCCGAACCGCGAGCTACCTCGCCAGCGGCACCGGCACCGCGGGTTCGGCCGGCGCGGCCGGCCGGGCCGTCATCGCCTGCGCGCCCAGCGGGCGCAGCAGCAGCGCATAGGCGGGCCACGCCAGCACCGCGACGGCGAGGAACAGCACCTGCACGGGCAGCACCGCGCCGACCAGCGCGACCAGCCCGCCGGCCAGAGGCAGTGTGCTCTGGTTCAGCAGCACGATCAGGCTGATGACACGGCCCCGTTCGGCCGGGGCGATCCAGTTCAGCCGCTCGACGCGGATGAAGACGTTGAACAGCCCGGTCATGCCGAGGCACAGGCCGTATCCGAGCACATACAGCGGGAACAGCGGCGCGACCCCGATGAGGGCCGCCCCGGCGGCGCTGACCAGGAATGACAGCACGCCGATCCGATAGACGGACAGGCGGCGCAACAGCCAGGTCATCGACAGCAGGGTGATGATCGAGAACACCCCGACCGTGATCTGCAGCGTCGCGAAGACCGCGTCGCGCTGGTGGAAGTGGCCGATGGTCAGGGGTGCGCCGGTGGCCACGGCGAGACCGACCATCAGGTTGGCGACCATCGTCAGCGCGACCAGGGACAGCAGGATCGGCGCCCCGGCCAGGCTGCGGATGCCGACCCGCAGGTCGCCGACCACACTGCGCCGCGCGTTCACCGGTGCGCCCGCGGCCCGTTCGCCCGCGGCCGGTGCGTCCGCGACCGGTGCGGCTGGTGCGTCCGCAGCATCCGCGGGCGGTGCGCCGAGGCCGCGCAGCGCGGCGACACCGCACGCACCCACCGCGAACGCCACCCCGCTCACCCACAGCAGCCGCGTCGGGGACACCCAGAGCAGCATCAGCCCGCCCAGGGCCGGTCCGAAAACGCCGGACCCGCTGTTGATGATCTGCAACACGCTCTGGGCCTTCGCCAGGTCCCTCTGCGGCACCAGCTGCGGGATGGTCGACTCGAGCGCGATGAACGTCTGGGCGTAGCAGAACGCGCACAGCGCCATGAGCGCCGCGGTCAGCCCGAAGGCATGCCCCGGCCAGCTGGCCAGCGCCAGCGCGGTGAGCAGGCATGCCACCGCCCGGATGCTGTCGCTGGCCGCGTAGACCCGACGTCCGCCGAACCGGTCGGACAGCACCCCGGCCAGCGGAAGGGAGCTCAGCCGCGGCAGCCATTCGACCAGGAACGCGAGGCCCGCCAGTGACACGCTACCCGTCGCGGTGTAGATGATCAGCGGCACGGCGAACTGGAGCACCTGGTCGCCCAGCGTCGACAGGACGCGGGCGCCCAGGAACACCCGCAGCCGCCAGCTACCCATGACCGCGCCCCACCCGGCCGTCGACGTCGATCCGTTCCTCAACGGCCTCGCTGAGCCGGTCGAGGCGGTCCAACAGCGTCGCGGCGTCGTCGGCGACCAGGATGATCTGCCCGACGAAGCCGGCGTTGTCCGCGATCTCGGCGCGTACCCGCTGCCCGGGCGCCGTGCGGAGCTCCCCGTCATGCAGCGGGATGCCGAGCTCGTCCGCCACGGCCGCGACGTCCGGGACCGAGACGACGACGCCGTCCCGCGGCGCGCGCAGCATGCGGATGCCGCTCACTGCCTGGGCCTGCGGCCGGCTGTGCACCACCGCGCCGGTGGTCGACCAGCGCAGCCATTCCCGCCAGGGATCGAAGCCGGGGAAGGCGAGCCTGGCCAGGTCCCAGATGTGCATGCCGCCGGGGCGCAGGTTGGTCTCGACCGCCGCCACCCCCCGCTCCAGCAGGAACAGCTCGGTGTGGAAGGCCCCGTTGGACGGGGACACCAGCTGTCGGACGTGCGCGCCGGCCTGGTCGAGCAGGGCGGTCTGCACCTCGTCCAGCGGCGCCGGCACGATCTGCTGGAACTCGGCGCGGAACCGGCCCGAGGTGGTGCGCTTCTCCGTCAGCCAGCGCGCGCCGCCGACGAAGTCCCAGCTGTACTCGCGGGCGCCGGTCACCAGCGTCTCCACCATGACGCCACGGTCGTGGTACGGCTCCAGTGCCGCCCACAGGGCCGGGCAGGCGGCGAGGTCGGGCACGTGCTGGCAGCCGCGGCTGTTGCCCTCGCTGGTCGGCTTGACGAACGCCGTGCCGCCGAAGCGCGCGACGGCCGCCTCGAACTCGGCCAACGAGTGGACGACCAGGCTGCGCAGTGGCGTGTAGCCGGCCGGATGGTCGGCGGACGCGGACTCGACCGCGCGGAACCGGTGCTTGTCGAGGCCGAGCAACGCCCGGGCCGGCTCGGCGCCGGGCAGCCCGAACCGCGCCGCCAGGTGCGCTCCCAGCACGACGCCCCGGTCGGAGAACGGCAGCACGCCGATCGGCCGCAGGTCGTGGCGGTCCAGCTGCGCGGCGACCTGCCCGGCCACGGCGGCCGCATCCGGTGCCTGCGGTTCATCCGATCCGCCGTCCGGGCCGTCCGGGCCGGGCTGGCCGAGCGGGCTCAGGGGGGCGGCGATCACGACGTCGGTGGCGGCGGCGTCCTGCGGCTTCGGCTGGTCCGTGACCAGGACGAGCCGCGCCCGGTACTCCTGGTGGCACAGGTCGCGCAGCTTCGCGACGTCGTAGACGCGGGTGTTGTTGTAGCCGGTGAGGACGAAGCACGCGGTGCTCATACCAGCTCCAGGACTGCTGTCTGCGCGCAGATCTCGGCGAGGGTGTCACGCAGGCCCTCGGCGCTGCCGCGGACCACCCCGGAAAGCGGTGTCGCCGCCGCCGCGTAGCTGATCTCGCCGGCCCTGGCCGCGGGGCGATCGTTGTGGACGTAGGAGACCAGGCGCCCGGCGTAGCGGCCGGGGTCGAAGTCGACGCTGGTGCCCTCGGCGCGATGGTGCGCCGGGAAGACGAACCAGCCGTACCAGTGCGCCGAGGGCCGGGTGGGGGGCTCGTCGATGTCGCCGTACAGCTGGTGGGCCAGGTCGACCTGGTAGAGGTTGACGCCGGTGCGCAGCTCGAACGTCTCCGCGACGCCGGCCCCGCCGACCCGGCTCGCCGTCTCCAGGAACAGGAACCGGCCGTCGCCTGTCCGGATCAGCTCGAAGTGGAAGGCGCCGTCGCGCTGGCCGAGGACGGGCAGTGTGCGGCGCAGCAGCGCCAGCGCCTCCGGTTCGTCCGGGGTCTGCGCGGAGCCGAGCGGGCTGCCGTGGGCGAAGTTCAGGCAGTCCCCGACGTAGACGCTGCTCGTCACGGTGCGGACGACGCCGTGGCGCAGGTAGCCGTCGAGGTGCCAGATCTGGCCGGGCACGAACTGTTCGACGAACACATCGGACGTGTCGGATGCCGCCGGGTGCGCGGCGAGGCGGTCGAGGATCTGCCGGGCGTCACCGGTCTCGATGCCGGTGCTGGACGCCTCCAGCCTGGGTTTGATCAGATACGTGCCGGTGGTGGGCGGGTTGCGGCGGAAGTCCGCGACGCTCCAGAACGCGGGCT
>NZ_ADGX01000113.1 GCF_000177675.1 Parafrankia sp. EUN1f | reverse complement strand
AAGCCGCCGACCGGTTGGGAGACGCAGGGCGCCAGTCCTGTTCCGCCCCGGCGGTCTCGCGGACTTCGCCGCCAAACTCGGCCAGGCGGCCGCCTGGCACACGGCCATCACAACTTTCTTCGAGCAAGAAATCGCCATAGCCGAACAGGACGTCGGTCGCGGCGACAGCCAGTTCTGCGGCAACAGCCAGTTCTTCAACCCTGCACACAGCGATCCGGCACCCCGGCCACCCGGCACGTCATAGGCCGGAGCGGTTTTCCCTGGAGCCTGCTCGACAGCTCCCAGGCCCGGCGCGCCGACGGCCCAGGGCACGGCCCTCGCTCAGCCCCCGGCTGACCCGCAGGCACCTCCACCTCAGCCCGGTAGCGGATGAAGTCACTCGGACCTGCCCAGTCGACCGACGGGCAGGGTCCACCCGCCGGACGGCCAGAGGCTCGCACAGGCGCTTCCACGTCAGCCCGGTGGCGATGGGCCTCGACCCCGGGAATCGCTCCGGCCGTGTCACTGTTGCCTGGACGTAGACGGCATACGGGCGACCAGTGGCCGCCTCCAGGAATGGCGGCGCTCCGATGCCACACCAGTGGACCAGCCGCACGCAGTCACAGAAATATTTGAGACACAAAACAACAACAAACCACGGCAGCCATCGGCCGACCGAAATCGGAGCCATGGACAAAGCCCACATCGCGGTCTAGCTTTCTGGAACAGATCCTTTGTCTGCTCGCCGGCCTGCAGGCCGAGCGCCGCATTGCGTAGGTGTTGGACCGGGGGGGAGATGTCGGCGTGAGCCGTCCAGCGGGTCGATGTCGTGGTGCTCGGCGGCGGGGCGACGGGGTCGGCCGCCGCGGTTTCGAGTTCGTGCCCGCCATCCTCGCCGAGCCGGCCCTCGACGGCACCCGTCCCGATTCCCGATTCACCGCCGCCCGCTGATCCGGCGCGTGCGCGGGCCGCGTCCCCACGGAAAGCGATGATCACGATGCCCGAGAAAGATCCGCTGCACCTCGCCGTCGCCCTGGACGGAGCCGGCTGGCACCCGGCCGCCTGGCGGGCACCGTCCGCCCGGCCGAAGGAGTTGTTCACCCCGGGCTACTGGACCGACCTGGTACAGGAGGCCGAGCGCGGCCTGCTCGACTTCGTGACCTTCGAGGATGCCCTGAACCTGCAGTCCACCCAGCTCGACGGCACCCCGGACGGTCGTACCGACCTGGTGCGCGGCCGGCTCGACGCGGTGCTCGTCGCCTCCCGGGTGGCACCGCTGACCTCCCGGATCGGACTGGTGCCGAGCGTGTCGACGCTGAGCACCGAACCGTTCCACATCTCCAAGGCGATCGCGACGTTGGACTTCGTCAGCGATGGCCGGGCAGGGTGGCGGGTCCAGGCCAGCCGGCCGCGGGAGGCGCTGCACATCGGCCGCCGGGCACCCGACCCACCGCTGAGTCTCGACACCCTCAACAGTCCCGAGGTCCAGACCTACATCACCGAGACGTTCGACGAGGCGAGTGAGCACGTCGAGGTGGTCCGCCGGCTGTGGGACAGCTGGGAGGACGATGCGGAGATCCGCGACGTCACCACCGGCCGGTTCATCGACCGCGACCGGCTGCACCGCATCGACTTCAAGGGCCGGTGGTTCTCGGTCCGCGGGCCGTCGATCACCCCCCGGCCGCCGCAGGGCCAGCCGTTGGTCACGGTGCTCGGCCATATCTCGGCCCCCTACCGGCTCGGGGCCCGCCTCGGCGACGTCGTCTATGTGACCCCGCACGACATCGACCAGGTCCGTGCCATCGTCGCCGAGATCCGCGCCGAGCAGGACCGTGCCGGGCGAGGCGACGAGACCCTGCACATCTTCGCCGATCTGATCGTCGTCCTCGACGACGACGGCGACGCCGCCCGGGAGCGGCTGGGCCAGCTCGACAGCCTCCTCGACGCGCCGGCACGTTCCGATGCGGCGATCGTCGCCGGCTCCCCCGGCGAACTCGCCGACCTGCTGCTCGACTGGCAGGCCGCGGGCATCACCGGCTACCGGCTGCGGCCCGCGGTGCTGCCCGTCGACCTCGCGGCGATCAGCCGCCGGCTCGCCCCCGAACTCGCCCGCCGCGGCCGGTTCCGCACCGCGTACACCGCCGACACCCTGCGCGGCCACCTCGGCCTGCCCCGGCCGGTCAACCGCTACGCCACCACCCGGATCGAGGCCGCAACCCGATGACCAGTCCCCGCAAGCAGATCATCCTCGGCCACTATGTCGGCGGGGTGAACCATCACACCCTGTGGTCGCATCCACAGGCCGGCAGCCAGATCGACTTCGCGTCGTTCCGGCACGCGGCGCAGGCCGCCGAACGCGGGAAGTTCGACTTCTTCTTCCTCGCCGAGGGGCTGATCCTGCGCGAACGACTCGGCCGGATCTTCGACCAGGACATCGTCGGCCGGCCGGACACGCTGCCGGTCCTCACCGCGATCGCCGCCGTGACCGAGCATCTCGGGCTGGTCGGCACCCTCAACGCCACCTTCAACGAGCCGTACGAGCTGGCCCGTCAGCTCGCCACACTGGACCATCTCAGCGGTGGCCGGGCCGGCTGGAACGTCGTGACCTCCTTCGATGCCTTCACCGGGCAGAACTTCCGCCGGGGCGGTTTCCTGGACCGGGACGACCGTTATGTGCGGGCGCAGGAGTTCGTGGCCCTGGCCCGGCAGCTGTGGGACTCCTGGCCCGCGGACGCGATCGCCGCGGACACAACGCAGGGGCGTTTCCTACGCGAGGCCACCGTCGGAGCGTTCGGCCACCACGGTCGCCAGTTCGACGTCACCGGGCACTTCAACGTGCCACGTAGCCCGCAGGGCCGCCCGGTGGTCCTGCAGGCCGGGGCCTCCGAGCAGGGCCGGGACTTCGCCGCCGCCACCGCGGACGCGATCTTCTCGCCGTTCCACGAGCTCGGGCCGGCACAGGAGTACTACCGCGACATCCAGGCCCGGGTCGTACGCGCCGGCCGGCCGGCAGGCTCGGTGAAGCTGCTGCCCGGCGGCGCGTTCGTCCTCGGTGACACCGCCGCCGACGCGGCGGAGCGGGCCCGCGAGATCGCCCGTGCCCAGGTCAGCGGGCAGACCGCACAGATCCTGCTGGAAATCGTGTGGAACCGGGACCTCTCCGGTTACGACCCGGACGGCCCACTGCCCGACGTCGACCCGGACCCGACCGGGCCGCTGGTGATCCAGGGTCGGGCCCGGCTCGCCCAGGACCCGTTCGAGACCGTGCGGCAGTGGCGGGCACTCGCGGCGGAGCACCGGTACTCGCTGCGCGAACTCGCGATCAGGGTGTTCGCCCACGCCGAGTTCGTCGGCACCCCGACTCAGATCGCCGACCGGCTCGACCACTTCGTCCAGAACGACGGTTCGGACGGTTTCATCATCGGTTCGCACGTCACCCCCGGCGGGATCGACGAGTTTGTTGACCAGGTCGTCCCTCTGCTGCAGGAACGCGGTTCGCTGCGAGCCGAGTACACCGGCGCGACGCTGCGAGACAATCTCGCTATCCCGCTGGCCCCGGCCCGCACCACACAGGGCGCCGTCGCCTAGCGGCCTGGCGCGGGCAGGGGCTGGCCGCCCGGCTCGTGCACGTCCCACCGCTCAGGTCACTCGGGCGTCAGGCTGCGCCTGGACGTGCTGAGCGCGGGGCGGGTGCTGCTCGGCGTCGGCGTGGCACCAGCCGTCTCACCGCCGCGGAGTCCAACCTCACCAGTGTCGGTGTACCGACCAGTTCCAGTGACCTGCGCGTGATCGCTGGCGGTTTGCGGCCCGGCCGGCGGTGAGGCGGCATGACCGGGCCGCGCGAACCTGCCGAGCCGGACCGCGGCGCGATGGCTGAACGCGGAGGGCGGCCTTCGCCAGCTACCAGGCGAAATGCTCGGGGGCCGTCCGGTAGCCCGGGAAAATCTGGTCCAGCCGGGCCAGCGCCTTCTCGTCCAGGCGTACGTCAAGTGCCCGGACGGCGTCGTCGAGGTGCTGCAGGATGCGCGGGCCGACGATCGGCGCGGTGACGGCCGGCTGGTGGAGCAGCCAGGCGAGCGCGACGTCACCAGGCTCGTGACCAAGCTCGGCGGCGAAGTCCTCGTAGGCCTCGATCTGCGGACGCCTGGCCTCCAGGGCCGTCGCGGCCCGGCCTTCCAGGCGCCGCCTGCCCTCGCGCTCCTTGCGGAGCACGCCGCCGAGGAGCCCGCTCTGCAGCGGCGACCACGGGAGGATGCCCACGCCGTAGTGCTGCGCCGCGGGCAGCACCTCGAGCTCGACCTCACGGGTGAGCAGGTTGTAGATCGGTTGCTCACTGACCAGGCCCAACGTCCCGCGCCGGGCCGCTGCGCCCTGCGCCTGGGCGATGTGCCAGCCCGCGAAGTTGCTGCTGCCGACGTAGAGAATCTTGCCGGCCGTGACGGCGACGTCGACGGCCTGCCAGATCTCGTCCCACGGGGTGTCACGGTCGACGTGGTGGAACTGGTAGAGGTCGATGTAGTCGGTCTGCAGACGGGTCAGGCTCGCGTCCAGGGCACGGCGGATGTTGAGCGCCGACAGCCTGCCCTCGTTGGGCCACTCCCCCATGGCGCCGTAGACCTTGGTGGCCAGCACCGTGCGTTCCCGGCGCCCGCCGCCCCGCGCGAACCAGCGGCCAATAATCGACTCGGTGTGGCCCGGACCCTCGCCCTGACCTGACACGCCGGCCGAGCGCAGGCCGTAGACGTTGGCCGTGTCGAAGAAGTTGATGCCGTACTCGTGCGCCGCATCCATGATCTTGTGCGAGTCGGTCTCGCTGGTCAGGGGACCGAAGTTCATCGTTCCCAGGCACAGGCGCGAGACGGTCAGACCGGAACGGCCGAGGTGGGTGAACTGCATGTTGGGCGGAGTCCTCTCCGGTGAGGGTCGGCCGGCGCCGCGCTCAGGCGGGCGCCGTACAGTCCCAGTCTCCCGCTTCGCATGCGCTCCAGGTAACCTGCGCGTCCTGGGCCTGCTCCGATCGCTGTCCTCCTCCTCGTCGCCCAGACAGTCGCCGAGCCGGGAACCACCGCCCGCGCACGTCTCGGGACACGGCCAGGGTCAGCCGATGCCGGGCGCGTTCTGCTCCCGCCGGCTGATGCGGTCGACTGTCGCCAGGATGTCCCGCCGGATGAGGCCGCTGCCCGTGCGGATGGCAGCCCAGTAGAAGGCGAACCTGTGACGGGTGGCCCGGTCCGTCGAGTATCCGCGGGTCTCGGTGCTCAGGACGGTGCCCGCAGGGCAGGGACGCACGTGGAAGTCGGTGAGGTACTTGACCCAGCCCACGTCCTCAAAAGCGATGAACTCCTCAACCGAAGAAATCGCGATGCGACTGGGGGATCGCTGCCACGGCCGCGCGACAGCGGCACCGAGAGCGTATTCCGGCGCCTGGACGGCAACCATGGTGATCGGCCCGTCCGTGAACAGGGGTCGGGACGTGGCGATGCCCCGAGAACCGAGATGCCGCAGGGCGACCAGGGGTCTCGCGACCACGAGCTGATCAAGCGTCAGCCCGGAAAGGGCGTCCCACACGTGGTCGGGGTTCGCCGGGAGCACCCGGGAATGCCGCTCGCTGAAGTGGTACACCGGCATCGTCTGCTCAAGCAGCGTGGGCATCCTTGGCTCCGGGCGTCGTAAGGGTGGAAAGGACCGACCGGAAGACCCGGTCGACGACGGCAGGCGCCGCCGAGTTATCGGCGACGAGGAAGATCTCGGCCCACACCATCCCCAGGAGATGTGTGTGGACCTCGCGGGCGTCGATCAGCGGACCGGTTCCCAGCTCACCGCGAGACCGGGCGCGTCCGAGGATCCCGGCGATCAGATCCTGCTCGGCCTGGAGGAACCGATCCCGGAATCCGCGGCGGACCTCCGGGTTCGTCTGTAGGTCCGCGACGAGACCGGGCAGCGCGTTGCGGGCGACCGGCGTACTCAGCAGCGCCACGACGTGCTCGATGAGGGCGTGCAGATCCGCGGCGAGCCCGCCACGGTCGAAACGCCGGGCGTCGAGCTCGGTACCGTGCACGACGGCGGCGAACACGAGTTCCGGCTTGGACGACCAGCGTCGGTAGATCGCGGCGCGGCCGGCGCCGGCCACCTCGCTGATCCGCCCGATCGACACCTCGGCGTAGTCACTGCCGGCGAGCAGGCGACGCACCGCCTCCAGCAACCGTGCCTCGACCATGATCTCCCGCGGTCGGCCTCGCGACACCATCATTCTCTTCTTATATACGAGACCATCGTTCTCGTATAGAGCGGCGACATGCGTGGCCGACGGCCAACCAACCACCCACCCACCCGGCGGCGGCGGAGCTTAGGGCGAGCGCGCCGAGTGCCCACGGGCGGGCGAACTGGCAGATCGGCGCCACGACCGTCGTATTTTCTTCACATGGACGATCCGTGATTGGCTCGAAGACCTATCTCTACGTCATGAGCCACGACTACCTCACCGGCACCGTCCAGCTGGTGGACGTGGCACCACAACGATCCGATGATCGGCCCGACGGCGCCCACGCGGCCGCCGCCGGCCTACCGATCAACCAGCCATCAGCGATGCGGCGGCGGTGGCGCCCAGCTCCCAGCAGACCTCGCGCGCGGCGGCGTCCACCGCGCCGACGATCGACAGCGGCTCGCGCAGGCGCTTCCACTTCAGCCCGGTGGCGATGCTCTCGACCCCACGGATCGCACCGGTCGTGTCGCTGCCACCATGCACGTAAAGGACGTACGGCCGACCGACGGTGGCCTCAAGCACGGGATAGTAGATCTGGTCGCAGAACTTGCGGAAAGTCGTGTACGTCGCGCGGTCACACTACGTGTCGCGAGAGCTCGTCGCCGCTGCCTACGGGAGGCCCTTTCCAACGCCGGGGTCTGGCAGCGACATGTCAGGGACCGACCTCCCAGAGCCGACGGTAGAAGGCGGTCCGGTCATCGTCCGGCGCGACACCATAGGCATCCAGCAGAACGTGCTCCCAGCCGGGGCCGTAGTTCCACTCGGTGCTCCAGGTGGCGACCGCTAGATCCGCCCACCGGTCCGCCACCCCCAGCGCGCCGAGGTCCACATGCCCCGACCAGCGTCCGTCCTCGCCCAGAAGAGTATTCGGGGCACAGGCATCGCCCTGGCAGACAACGAGCACGTCCACCGCGGGGGCGTCTGCCGCGAGATCGGCAAGGCGACGCCGGTGCTGCGCTGTCGTCGCCCGCGCCGACGCCTCGGCCAGCCGATCCGCCACCGACCAGGAGAACGGACACTCCGCCACGGGCAGCGCCTCGTGAAAAGCACGAAGCCCCCGCCCGATCGCCTGCACGGCACGCAGCGGCTCGGCCTTCCAGATCGCGTGGACGGCGTTCCGCCCCGGAAGACCTGCTGTGATCAGCCAGCTTCCGGCCCCGTCCCGCCCCTCGCCAAGCACCGCTGGAACCGGCGTGAACGGCGCAGCCCAGCGCAGACGAGACGCTTCCGCCATCAGGTTCAGGTGAGTTCCGGCCGGCGCCCACTTGACGAAACGTCGACCAGCAGGACCCGTCATCTCGAAGGTGAGACCACCGAGTTCGTTACGCCAGACCGGGCGTACCCGATTGCCGGCGGCCATCGCCACGATCGCACTAGGCATCGGCACATCGTCGTCCCCGGGTGAACCGGCAAACACCTGATCATCGTAGCCAACCCCAGGCCACGCTGTCCGCGACCCGGTGGTGACGCCGAGTTCCAGGCGAGCAGCGCGGATCGCGGCAAGCGATCAGTGTTGAAGGCTGCGTCCGCGATATCGTGGGTGCATGGCGGCGTCGCGCACCACCACGGTCACCGTCCCGATCACCGTCGAGTGTGACGAGGACGGCGTCTGGTGCGCACATGCCCAGCTGCGTCCCGGTGTGGGCGCCCACGGCGAGGGCGCGACGGAGCAGGAGGCACTGGACGACCTGCGCGAGGCGCTTGTCGGCCTGATCGAGGAGTTCGGGGTTCCCCGAGAGCTGTCCGTCACCGTAGCGGCCTGATGCCTCCGGTCCCCTCCGTCCGAGGCATCCGAGTCGTCCAGGCACTGGAGCGGCACGGCTTCAAGGTGGCGAGGGTCAACGGCAGCCATCACATCATGCGACACCCGGACGGGCGTGGCACGACGGTCCCGGTGCACGGCACCCGCGATCTGGCCAAGGGCACCTTGCGCGGCATTCTCAACGACGTCGGCCTGACGATCGACGAACTCGCCCCCTAGCGGCCGCGCCGACGACGGGGGCGACCAGAGGGGTCCAGGTCACGCGGACATCAGGCTGGCCGCGACCATGGCCCCGAGCTCCCAACAGGCCTCGTGGCCCGTGGCGTCCACCTCGCCGACGATCGACAGGGGCTCACGCAGGCGCTTCCACTTCAGACCGGTGGCGATCGTCTCCACGCTCCGGACCGCGCCCGTGGTGTCGGAACCACCGTGGACGTACAGAGCGTATGGCCGGCCGATAGTTGCTTCGAGGCAAGGGTAATACGCCTGGTCGCAGAACTTACCCAAAGCCACATGCGCCGCGTCACCACGCTACGCATCCACGAGAAACGCATCGCGCTCAAGTACTGTCTGGAACAAGCAGCGTGGGGCGGACATCAGGTAGCCAGGCATGCGTCGACATCGGCGATCGCCTGTGCGGTGGTACCGAAGAGGACAGCCTGCCAACCGGCTGCGCGGGCACCCTCGACGGCCGCGGGCGCGTCATCGAGAAAAACCACGCCGCCTGGATCGACTCCCAGACGTTCGCAGGTCAACGCATACACCCGGGGATCCGGCTTGGCGAACCCGACCTCGTGGGAGTACACGATCACGTCGGTGACGTCCGCGAAGCCATAGCGTTCCTGCTCACGCTCACGCGCGCCGACAAAACTGTTACTCAGGATTCCCGTCCGAAATCGCGGCCGCAGCCCCCGGAACCACTCGAACAGTTCCACGTTCAATTTCCCCAGATATTCCTCCCACATGAGTGTCCAGAAACTGGTCAGCTGGTCCTCGGATACACCCAGCCGCGCGCGGGCGGCGTCGACCACCTCGGTCTCCGACATCGTCGTCGGCGTCCGACTTACGGCGGAGCACAGCCAGACCGTCGGTGATCGCGCGCAGTAGGCGCAGCACTCGGGCCTCGTCGACCATCGGGCTACGCGCTCTGACCCAGAACAGCGGCGGCAAACTCGCGGTGCGCCCGCGTGATCCGCGGAAGCTCGTCGAAGTAGATCTTTCGGGTCATCGCCTCCCAGCGCACCCGCGCGGCCCGGTCGTCTTCGAAGAGCAGCCGCCCGCCGGCCGCGACCCTGCCCGCGAGCTCCAGCGGCGCGCCGTCGAGGACGAGGAGGTCGACACCAGGCGGCAGGAGTATGTCGAAGGAGCTCGGCGGCTGTGGGCCACCGAGGAAGGCCGCGATATCGATGTCCGAGCCCGCCCGCTGACCCCGACAGCGCGGCTGCCGTGCAGATAGGCGAACCGGGCGCCCGCCTGACGCAGCACGGCGAGAGCGTCGCGCATCGCGCCGGCAACGAGCATCTCGTCCATGCTCCGATCATCCCAGACACAACACAGCCGTGCGGCACTCGGCTTCCGCCCGCGTCGCCGGCCTGCGCAGGTCTCGGGTCAGATGGAGGAGGCGGAACGCGCGAGCCGGAAGCCCACATCGTCGACCCGGAAGTCCGGATGGCCACGACGGCGCACGGACGCCCGGCAGCTCCAGTGCTCGTCGAACCAGCCACCACCCCGCAGCACCTTGTAGTCGCCGTAGACCTCGGCGTCATAGGTGTCCCAGCACCAGTCCCACACATTGCCCAGCATGTCGTACAGGCCCCACGAGTTCGGCGCCCTGCCACCCACCTCATGGAGGCGCTCTCCGGAGTTGCCGCGATACCAGGCGATCTCGTCGAGCGGGCCGTATCTCGGCCCAGCCGTACCGGCGCGGCAAGCCCGCTCCCACTCCGCCTCGGTGGGCAACCGGTACCCGTCGGCGGCAACGTCCCACTCGACCTCGACCTCGCCGAACCGGTAAGCGGGAGTCAAGCCATCCTGGCACGACAGCGCGTTGCAGAATCGGATCGCGTCCCACCAGGAGACGCCTTCCACCGGCAGCTGACCGCCCCGGGCCGCACTCGGCCAGCCACCGGTGACCTGCCCATACAGCGCCCGTGTCACCGGAAACACGCCAAGGCGGTACGCCGCGACCTCGACCGGCCATGTCCGCCGCGTTCGCCGATCCGACAGCGTCACCTGCCCAGCCGGGATCGCGACCAGCAAACTATCCACGTCCAAATCACAGCACACCGATCTCACCGGCGTTCGACGCTGGTAGCGCCCCCGTGGGATATCGCCCGAGCCGCACGGGCATCCAGGCTAGCCGCGGGTGAAGCATGCCCTTCCGGGATCGTTTACGGCCGCGTCTCGCGGGCGTAGCGGGCGGGCGTGACGCCGAAGGCGTCCCGGAACGCGGCGGTGAAGGCGCTCGGATTGCTGGAGCCGCAGGCAAGGGCGACGACGGTGACCGGCTCACCACCGGCGAGCAGCGTCAGGCCGTGGTGCAGCGGCAGCTCGGCCAGCACGCGCGGATCGGAGAACTCGCCGAACGGCGCGACATCTATCGCCCGTTTCACGCGGACACATTCTACTGGCGGCGCTCCGCTGGACGGCCCGGCCCGGTGGGCTCGCCCGTGTGGTCAGCTACGGCCGTGGGACGGGAGCAGGCGCGACAGGTGTCGGTGAAGACGTCGATGAACGGTCGGTTGTCGACCGTGCGCCAGATGACGGCCAGTTCGCTCGGCGGCAGTCCGCTGACCGGCCGGCAGACGACGTCATCGCGATGGTAGATCTCGGCGTTGCCAGCGGAGAGCAAGGTGATCCCTGATCCGGAGGCGACGGCTTCGAACGACTCCTCGGCGGTCTCGGCCTCCCCGGCGATGACGGCCGGGGACTGGCGGGCGGCCGAACCGAGCCAGAAGTCTCGTTGGGCACCGGCCGTCCTCGGCAGCGCGATGAAGGGCTCGTCAACGAGCTCGGCGAAGGGCACCGTGGGTCGGCTGGCCAGCCGGTGGCTGGGCTGAAGCGCGACCCAGACGTCCTCACGGGCGACGACCCGCCAGGAAAGCGCATCCGTGTCGGGCACCGGTAGCCAGGCGATCGCGACGTCCACCTCGCCGTGGGCCAGCCCAACCGTGGGGTCGGCCCAGGAGACCTGGCGGAAGACCAGCCTCCAGCCGGGGAGCCGCTGTCGCATCCGCGCGGTGACGGCTGGGATGAGCCCGCGGCCGATCCGCGTCTGAAATCCCACCCGCACCGTCGTCCCGGCCTGGGCCGACGCCTCCGACAGGGCGAGCAGCGCCGCTTCCCAGTCCTCGGTGAGCCGCCGGGCATGCGGCAGCAGCGCCTCTCCGGCCGGGGTCAGCCGGACCGTCCGCCGGTCCCGATCGAACAGGACGGTCCGCAACGACTGCTCCAACTGGCGGATCTGCTTGCTCAACGCCGGCTGCGAGATGAACAGCCGCTGGCTCGCCGCCCGGGTGAAGCTCCGCTCCTCCGCGACGGCGACGAAGTAACGGAGGTCCCGCACATGCACGTCCATAACCATTGGTTATAACAACGGGTCTTGGACCGAGGCGGAGAGGCCCGGCACGGTGGTCCTGGCGGGACCCCGACCGCCAGTACCCAGTCCGAGGGAGATGCCCATGCAGGCACTCGTCTACGACCCGGACCAGCCGGCCGGCCTGCGTCTCGCGGAGGCGGCTGAACCGGTTCTCGCTCCCGATCAGGCGTTGGTCGAGGTCCGAGCGATCTCGTTGAACTTCGGGGAGCTGGCCTATCGGACAGGGCGGGCCCAGCCTGGTCAGGTCCACGGGTGGGACGCCGCCGGGGTCGTCGTCGCCGCGACCGAGGACGGCTCTGGCCCCGCGACCGGCACGCCGGTCGTGACCTTCGGCTGGACGGTGCCTGGTCGCGCCGCCGCGCCGTGTCCACGGCGGAGATGGCGGCGCGGCGCGGGGCTTGGCCGGTTGGGCGCCACCGAAATCGTCATCGGTCTGGCGGACGTGACCGGTTCGGTCTACGGGGTTCTCGACAACGTGGGCGGACAGCAGCTCGCCGACGCGTTCTCGCTGCTCGAGCGGGGCGGGGTGGCGCTGTCCATAGGCAAGGCGTCCGGCCAGCCGACCACCATCGACCTCGAGCGGGAACGGCATCGGTCCAGCGGCCAGCGGATCGAACCGTTCGCCATGGGCTCCGGACTGGCCGAGGACCTCGGCTACCTCGTCCGGTTGCTCGACCAGGGCCAGCTGGACCCCCAGATCGGTTGGCGCGGCTCCTGGGAGCGGGCGCCCGAGGCCGCCGAGGCGCTGCTGTCCCGCCGCGTCGCCGGCAAGGCCGTCCTCGACCTGCCGGCCTGACGAGGCAGCGCCAACACCCACGGTGGACGTTCGCGCCCATTGGTCATCGCGCCAGGTCCTCCCGGCGCAACGGCCGGCGAGGCGGCGTCCCAACAGAGATCCTCGAGGAGCGCGAGCGTGGAACTCGGTGTCAGTGGTCTGAACGCGAAGGCGACGGCCGGCCCGGAGGCGACCGTCCGTCTGGCCCGGCTGGCCGAAGAGCTGGGGTACCGCTCCTGGTGGGCCGGAGAGCATGTCGTCCTGCCCAGCCCTCGGGTGCCGGCATCTCCGATGGATGCGAAAGATCCGATCCTCGACCCCCTGATACACCTGACCTACGTGGCCGCGGCCACCCGGCGGCTCGAGCTGGGCACCGGGATCGTCATCCTCCCCCAACGTAACCCGCTGGTCCTGGCCAAGCAGGTGGCGAGCCTAGACATGCTGAGCGGAGGGCGGGTGCTGCTCGGCGTCGGCGCCGGCTACCTGGAGCCGGAGATGACTGCCATCGGGGTGCCGATGGCCGGCCGCGGTCGCCGAACGGACGAGTACCTGGACGCAATGACATCGCTTTGGCTCGATCCCCTGCCCTCCTACAGCGGGCAGTACGTCTCGTTCGGGGACATCGACGCGCACCCCCGGCCTGTGCGCCCGGGCGGCCCGCGAGTCGTGATCGGCGGCCACAGCCCGGCCGCCTACCGACGCGCGGTCACTCGCGGACACGGATGGTTCGGCAACGGCACGGCCGCCGACCTCGCCACCCACCTGTCCGGACTCGCCGCCGCGGCGGCCGAGATCGAGCGACCGGCCCGGCTCGGCCGCTTGGAGATCATCTATATGCAGCTCGATCCGATCGAGGTCACCGCCGATGCGGCTCGCTGGTACGCCGAACGCGGAGTCGACAGTCTCCTCGTGTATCCGCTGCCGATCGAGTCGGAGAGCGACGTCGCCGCCTTCCTGGAACGGCACGCTTCCCTTCCCCGCTGACCTACGCGGTCTCGCACGTAGCTGCAGGCTGGATGGCGCCGGTCGGCTGGCGGGACCGGCTGTGGCCTGACCGCGCCGCTCCACATGGGCGCAGCCGGTCCACCTGTTTCGACCTGGCAGCCATTCGCTGGCCCACCCATACCAGCCGCCCGAAGCTGACCAGACTGGTAAGCCAGTTCCCGACCGCCTGGACGATTCCCGACCCAGCCGTCCAGCGGAGCAACCTGCTCCGCGCGGTCGGCGCCGCCGCCAGGATCAGCATGTTCCTGGCTCGCGAACAGGCCGGGCGAGGAGTACAGGGGCACCTCTCGCTCGCCGATCACCGACAGCGGTGCGCGCAGGCGCTTCCACCTCAGCCCGGTGGCGATTGTCTCGACCCCCCGAATCGCTCCGGTCGTGTCGCTGCTGCCATGGACATAAAGGGCGTACGGGCGACCAACCGGAGCTTCCAAGATTCGACAATAGGCGCAGTCGCAGAACATGCCGAAACTCGCATGCGGCGCGCGGTCACTCTACGTGTCCATCAGACTCGCGGCCACGGTTGCGCCCAGCTCCCAGCACGCTTCCCGCGTCGCAGCGTCCAGGCCACCCACGACCGTCAGCGGCTCTCGCAGACGCTTCCAGCGAAGGCCAGTCGTGATCGTTTCGACCGAGCGCACCGCCCCGGTAGTGTCGCTACCACCGTGCACATAAAGGGCATAGGGTCGATTCACCGTCGCCTCGAGGCAAGGGTAATACACACCATCGAAGAAGTGCTTGAGAGCGCCGCTCATGTAACCGATGTTGGCCGGGGTGCCGAGCAGGTACCCGTCGGCGGCGAGCACGTCGACGGCGGTGGCGGCCAGCGCCGGGCGGACGACGACGTCGACGCCCTCGATCGCGTCGTCCCGTGCCCCGGTGAGCACGGCCTCCAGCATCGCCTGTGTCGTCGGCGACGGAGTGTGATGGACGACCAGCAACGTCGGCACCCCGACATGCTAGCCGTGGCCCGCTGCCCGCCTGTGGGCACTACCTGGAACTGTCAGCGTGGGATCGCCGTGCGCGCGAGGCGGAAGCCGACGTCGTCGACCTGGAAGTCCGGATGACCACGGGCGTCGCACCGATGCGCGGCAGCTCCAGTGCTCGTCGAACCATCCGCCGCCACGGAGGCCCTGCACCTGCTACGGGTTCTCGGACCAGCGACCGACGTCCCATCGGCCGATGTTCCACTGCGATACTCCTCTGGTGACCGGTTCCTGGCTTCCCGCGACACTTCCGGTGCTGGGTCTGGCGACCGCCTCGGTCGAGGCGGTGCGGCAGGCTGCCGTCCGGGCCGGGGCGACCGGGCCCGTCACCGACGCGGTCGTCGACCCCGAGCGCGTCGCCGCCGCCTTCGGCAGCGAACGGCTTTTCCGGGATGGCGACGCCCGCCCGGACGCGTTCGCACCACTGTCCGGCTTCTTCCGGACCCAGGACGGGTACCTGCGGACCCACGCGAACTATCCGCATCACCGCGACCGGCTGCTGCGGATCCTCCGACTTGCCGACGCCGACCGGGAAGCAGCCGCGGCCGTGATCGCGACCCGCGCCGCGGCCGAGATCGAGGACGCCGCGGCGCAGGTCGGCGCCATCGCCGTCCGAGTCCGGACCGAGGCCGAATGGCGCTCCAGCGCCCCCGGCATGGCCGCCGCCACCGGGCCGCTCGTCCGAACCACCGAACGTGACGACACCGTGACCGGCACGCCGTCCGCCCGGACACCTTCCACGCGTGCGCCGGCCGGCGGGGCACTGCCGCTGGTGGGGTTGCGGGTCCTCGACCTCACCCGCGTCCTCGCGGGTCCGGTGTGCGGCCGCACGCTCGCGTTGTTCGGTGCGGACGTGCTGCGCGTGGACCCACCGGTACCTGCCGAGATCACCTGGCAGCATCTGGACACCGGCCAGGGCAAGCGCTCGGCGCTGCTCGACCTTCGTACCGACCTGCCACGCGCCCAGGAGCTGCTCGACCAAGCCGACGTCCTGGTGACGGGCTACCGGCCTGGGGCCATCGAGGCCTTCGGCCTGCGGACACCTCCCGGGCTGGTCCGGGCCCGGATCAACGCCTGGGGCGACGCCGGGCCGTGGGCGGGGCGGCGTGGGTTCGATTCCATCGTCCAGGCCGCCGCGGGCATCTCGCTGATCGAGAGCCACGACGGGGTCACCCCCGGCGCCCTGCCCGCGCAGGCGCTGGACCACGCCACGGGCTACTTCCTCGCGGCGGCGGTCATCGACGCGCTGGCGGCCCGCGCCATCGACGGCCGGGGCCGCGACGTCGTCGCCTCCCTCGCGCGCACCGCCACCTGGCTGCTCGACGCCCCGGGGCGCGACCCCCGCCATCCGGCGGCGACAACGCCCACCAACGCCGCGACTGTCACCCACGGCCGGCTCACCACCGCGCGCCCGGCGGTTCCCGGCTTCGACGACTACGCCTTCCCGTCCCGCCCCTGGGGCGGCGACGATCCTGCCTTCGGCTGACGTCGAGCGGCGGGATCGCGGCGCACCTCTCAGCGCCTTTCGTGGTGTCTTCCGCCGGCCCTGTCGACATCGGGCCGGATCTGGACGAGCCGGCCGGCCCGGACCTGCCCGTCGAGGGTCCAGGCCGGTCGGACAATCCACTTCAGCTGCGTCGTCGCCAGGTCGGACGCATAGAGCTGGACCGCGTAGTTCTCGACCGTCAGGTCGGACCATTCGTCGAGCAGCCGCGCTCCGAGGTCGGCCGCGGACCGACGACACCATTCCCGCACCGCCGACACGTGGCGGGACCAGGCGCCGTCCACGGAGTACCGCGGCGGGTCCTGGTAGAACTCGCACAGTCGTTCATGCAGGTCACAGCGACGCCCGAGGGCGACCTCCCGGTCCTGGCCGGGGATGGCCGCCCGCTCGAGCGAACCGATCACCTTTTCGGCCTGGTTACGTTTCTCGTACTGATCCATCGGCAGCGGCCGGGCACCACCGCCCCCGCTCAACGGCGGCCGGACCCGCACGAGCCGCGGTGAGCAGGAGAGCAGTTCGAGCAGGCCGCGGACCGCGTCGATGAGGTCCCGATGCTCCGGACAGCGCTGGGCGACGGCGACGAGGCGCGACTCCAGGTCGATCGGCAGACGCAGGGCCGGCGGCTCGGCGACGACCGCGATCGCCTGGTCGCTGCCGGACTCGGCGTCAGCGTCGATGCCGGGCTCGATGTCGATGCCGGGCTCGATGTCGGTGGCGGGCTCGGCGTCAGTACCGGGCTCGGCATCGATGTCGGCGCCGGCGTCTGCCGCGTTCTCGACGCGGTCACGTTCGCCGTCGTCGCTGCTGTCCGCGGCGTCGCCGCGGTCTCCGTCGTCGCCGCGGTCTCCGTCGTCGCCATGGCTGCCGGCCTCGCCCGCGCCAGCCTCGCCCGCGCCAGCCTCGCCCGCGCCGACTTCGCTGTACAGAAGCAGCTCGATGCTCGCGGCGAGCCGCCCGAGCGTGCGGGTGGCCGCGGTGAGCTCGGATTCACGGACCGCCGAACGGAGGTCGTCGCTGAGGTCTGTGAGCAGCTGGTGGCCGCGGTCGGTGCGGGCCTGGTCCGCGAGGCAGTCGGCGAGCGACGGCGCGGTGAGCCACGGCGCGGCTCGGCCGCCCAGCGTCGCGGCGAGTGTGATGACGAGGTCGACGACACGGGCCGCCGACGCCGCCTCGCACAGGGCCCACAGCCGCGTACGCAGCAGCTCGCCCGCCGGGTCGCTCTCGTCGCGCAGGAGAGTCGCGAGCTGGCCGCTGATGGCCGTGCGCGGGTCGTCGCCCCCGGGTTCGCCGTCCATCCGCTCTCCACCCACCAGTTCGCCGTCCACCAGTTCGCCGTCCACCAGTTCGCCGTCCACCAGTTCGCCGCTCATCAGTGCAGTCCGTTGAAGGGGTCGAGCTCCTCTTTCCAGGCCGGTTCGACGTAGTCCATGGGCAGGCGCACGGAGAAGCCGTCCATGTCGCGCCCCTCCAGGTCCTTCAGGCTCGCGGCCATGAGGTAATCCGGAAGCCCGGCGTGCACCCGCAGGTCTCCACGCTCGTCGAGGCTCGCGAAGTAGGAGCCGTGATCGCCCTCGGAGTCGGGGGGACGGACTTCCAGGACGTGCGTGGCGCCGTTTGTCGCCGGGTCGGCGCCGAGCTGGAAGGCCCAGCCGTCGCGGCCGGGGGGCGGCAGCGGGACGAGCGACAGCAGGGCCTCCACGACCGTGCCGCCGCCTGGCTGGTCCAGGCGCAGGCGCTGGCGCTGGTAGCGCGGTGAGCCGCCACGGCGTGGGTCGCCTCCGTCCTGGAAGACCTTCGCGGCACCGGCACCGGCACCCGTGGGGTTCGGCTGGACGAGAAGGTCACGTGCCGTGTCGTCATCGAGTGATCGCAGGTTCGGCAGCACCGCGGCTCCGGGGCCGGACGCAAGGAGGGTGGGCAGCCCGTGGCTGATGACGATGAAGGGGGTGAGCTCCTCGTCCAGCTCGAAGTGCGCCTGGATCACGGCGTGTTCACCGGCCCAGCGCCGGTGGTCGAGCCGCAGGCCGTCACGTTCGGCCACCTGCCGATAGCGGAAGACCGCCCACGGGATCCGCTCGTGCCCCGCGAGCCTGCGCCACAGCTCGACGTTCTCACGCATGCCGAAGCCCACACTGCGCACGACGGTGGCGTTCGCCGGCCGGCCCTCCACCCGGTGCAGCAGCTGCCCCTGCCAGAGCAGGCTCGGCATGGCCGACCAGTCGGCCATGCCGAGCAGGAAGTCGTTCGGCAGGGTCCCGAACATGCGGCTGGTGTCGATGACGAGCGATCCGACGCCGGCCGCCTCGCTGCCATCCGTGACGGCGGCGTGATGCATGCGCAGGTAGGCGCCCCAGGCCGCGCCGTGGGCGACCGCCTCCTTCGCGTAGTCACCGGCATGGCGGACGGCCTCGGGGCGCCACACCACCGGCACGCCGTCCGCCGGGACGGCCCGGGAGCGGGGGTCCACGGTCGGCCCGACGGCGAGCAACGCGCGGCGGAACGCCGTGGACATCGCCGGCATGGCGCTGGACGCCCCGGCCAGCACGACCTCGTCGATGTGGCGCAGGTGCTCGGGCTCGTGGCGCAGTGCGGTGCAGGCGAGCTCCGCGGCGAAGCCGGCGATCCGGTCCAGGACGGGTCTGACCAGGCGCTCGAAGTCGGTGGCCCGCAGCGTGATCGGCTCGTTGGCGAGATGCGGGCCGGCCGCCGGGTCGGTGCCGACGGTGGACAGGGCCTTGAGATCGAACAGCGCCTCGGGGTCCTTGATCTGGTGGTCGGCCCCGCCGCCGAGGAGGATCTTGGCCTGTTCGGCCTCGTTCCAGAGTCGCACGAACCTGTCTCGGACCCCTGGGCGATCCTTCGCCTCGGCGGCCCTGACCCTGGTGGGGACGATCCGGTCGAGCTCGTCGGCGTGGGCGGCGGTGAGCGGTGTGCTGTGGGAGGAGGACAGGACCCGTTCGCTCCACAGGCGGGTGTCGCCCGCTCCCGAAGGCTGCTGGGACGAGATCCGGTCCGCGGCGATCGCCTTGAGCCAGTAGAGGACACGCAGGGTCAGGTAGTTGCCGCCGAGCTGCCCGTGGCCGCTGGACCCGACGACGTCGGGACGCAGGTAGTGCCGGACGATCCGGTTCCCGTTCCGGTGGGTGATCCGCCGGGTGAGCACGAGGCGCAGCAGGGCGATGTCGGTGGTGCCGCCGCCCACGTCGGCCACCAGCATGATCCGGTGCCAGCTCTGGCTCTCGGTGCCGTCGGGCTCCCGCGCCGGCGGGCCGGCGGCCCGGCCCTTGGCCCGCAGCAGCGGGATGTTGCGGGCGTGGTTGGCGCCGAGGTCGGTCATGACGAAGAACAACGCGGCCGCGACCGCCTCGTCGAAGACGCTGTTGTTGATCTGGAGGCCGAGCCGTTCGCTGAGCAGGCGCAGCAGGATGGCGCGGGTCGCCGGGGTGGTCGTGGTGGGATACGTCGCGACCACGTCGAGGATCTGCGGGGCCGGCCGCGGGCCCCTGTGCATCCGGGCGGCGAAATGGTCCTGGCCCTGCTGTCGCAGACTGTGGAAGACCTTGCCGAAGGCGTCTTCCAGCTGGATCCGGTACTGACCGAGGTCGTCGCCCAGATCGGTCTCGATTCCCTGGACCAGGTCAGCCAGGGGCAGTGACTCCAGCCGTGCCAGATGGCGCATCGTCCGCTTGAAGGCGGGGATGTTGACCAGCTGGGTCGTCGGGGCGATGTAGGACAGTTCGAGCGCCAGCGGGTCGGTACCGGTGATCCGGACGTCGCTGGGCACAACCGTCGGACGTCTGGTGTCCGGCCCGTCGAACGCTATCCGGTGCAGCCCCGCGGAGCCCAGCGGCGGGGTCTCCTGGGCGGCCCGGTAGGCCTCGTCAAGGTAGCGGCGCAGGCGGTTGTCCGCGCCCCTGCGGCTGGCGACGCGGATCCTGCCGTCCTCCGACTCCCCGTCTGCCACCGCTGCCTCGAACTGCTGGCAGAGCTTGAGAACTTTCACGGTGCTGGCGGTGTCCAGGCCCTGGCCGATATCAACCTGTTCGGCGATGCCGTCCAGCTCCAGCGCGATCTCGTCGTCGACCTGCGTCGTCGTCGGGAACGCGTAGCCGGGCGGGCTGGCGGTTCCCCCGGCACCGGCGGCGGGGCTCCCGTGGGCGAGTGCCCGCGCGAGCGCGGCGGTCTGCGCGCTGTCGAGGACGATCTCGCCCTCGACGGACGTCCGGTAGAGAAGGGCGATCGCGGAGTTGGCCATGCCGAAGTCGATGCCGATGACGGCGGAACCACCGCTGTCGTCGGCCGACACCGACGGCGGCGCCTGCCAGGTCGAGACGTGCTCGGCCACGGTCTGCCCGCCGGTGCGGACGGTGAGCACGACCTGCACCGAGGTCAGCCCGGCCAACAGGTCCTCCGGCAGGGCGCAGACGCCCTCGTCGTGGGTGAACGGTACGACCGCTCCCCGCCGGTAGGGCCTGACCAGCCAGTTGGCCCGCAGCCAGCCGGCGACGGCCGGGGCCTGCGGCACGTCGACCCCGATCTCGATCTCCGGCGCACCGTGCCGCCCAGGGCCGGGGTGGAGCTCGCCGGCCGGCAGCTGCAGGCCGCCCGCTGCCCGGTAGAGCCGGATCGGGTCGGTGTGGTCTCCGTCCAGGGTCAGCAGGACACGCATGTCGGTCACCATTCCTCGTCCTCGAATCCGTTGTCGGATCCGCCCATGGGAGCCTCCAGCTCCCGCTCGAAGAGGGCCAGCTCGGCGATCCAGGCATCGAGGATCTCGAGCACCCATCCGGCGGCACCGGCCATGAGGGTGATCCGCTGTTCCTGCACCACCTGCAGCACCCGCTGGGCCGACGCGCCGCGGATCGCGGCGGCGTACCACATTCGGGTCGGATCCAGCTCGTGGAGCAGCAGCGTCGCCTTCAGCCCCGGGTCGTCCCACGGCAGCGGGTACGGGTCCGACGCGTAGGGGGCCGCGCTGCTGACCCGCAGATCCCATGCGGGCGGGTTCGGCCATCCGGTCACCTTCTGCCGCAGCAGGTCCGGCGCCAGCGCCGGCGGCAGCGCCATCAGGTCACGCAGGCGCCGCGCGACATCCGGGTCGACGGGGCCGGGCACCGTCTGCGCGGCAGTCCGCAGCTCGGCGAAGTCGCTCGCGGCGGCGGGCAGCCAGGTGTCGGCCAGCTGGTCCGCGATCGTCGTCCGCACGTCGGCGACGATGTCGTTGACGGCGAGGTGGAACGTCTCCTCCAGGTCCGCCACCGATCGCGGACCGCCGTTGACGCGCAGATGCCGGTGGGTGTCCCAGGCCAGGACCCGGCTGACGAGGCGGTCGTCCAACGCGCGCAGCTCGGCGAGGGGGCCCTGCTCGCTCAGGGGGTCGGTGAACGACCGGATCTGCCGGGCCAGGCCGGAGCCCTTGCGCCGCGCCTCGCGGATGATGCCCTGCAGGGCCCGGTAGGTCTCGTCCGTCATCGAGACAGGCGGTGCCATCTGTTCGGCGTGACGTCCGTCGAGCTCGTCCAGCTCGGCGCGCAGTGCGGCGAGCCGGGCGAGCTTGGTGGCCAGGCCACGCTCCTGCAGGTGCCGGCCGAGCAGCCGTCGCAGTCGCCCGATACCGTCATCCCGGCAGTAGTCCTCGATCACCGTGGTGAATGCCTGCGCCCGCACGGAACGGTCCGTCTGGCGCAGGTGCGCGGCCACGCCCTGCCACCGCAGCCGGCGCTGGGACCACACCTGCTGCCCGTCGTCGGGAGTGCCGGCGGCCGCGAGCGCCCGCACCGACGACACGAAGGCCGCCTTCTCGATCGAGCCCTCCCGCTCGACGAGCCCGCAGATACCGGCGAGTCGCTCGTTGCCCGGGGTGGCCAACAGCTCTGCCAACGTCGGTGGCAGCGGGTCCTGTGGTGGTCTGACCTGGTCGAAGTGGGTGATCGCGAGAATCGCGGGTACCGGGGAGGGGCTGCGGGCGTCGTCGGCGCTCACGTGCTGGGCCTGGACGAGGTCGAGGACCGCGTGCGCGTCACGTACCGCGAGATCGGCGACGAACCTGTCCCGGTTGCGGGATCGGCGGGCCCTGGTACCGGGCAGGTCACGCAGCTCGACCGCCTGCCCCTGGTCAAGCTCCAGCTCGGCCCAGAACTCCGGGGGGACCTCGACGCGGCAGACGGCCTCGAGGATCAGGGCCGCGCCGGCGCGAACCAGCGCCGGATCGGACAGCGCCCGAACGTGGCCGCGGCGGCTGGCCGGGTACGGCTGGGACGCCGCGCGGGTCTCACCGGCGGCGCAGGTCTCACGCCACTGGGCCCACGTCAGGGACCGCCGCTGCCCCAACAGCCCGCCTGCCGCCCACAGCGCGTCCCGCAGGAGCACCATCTCGAGAGCGGCCTCGCGCGCCTCGAGCTCCGGCGTGCTCGCGGATCGCCACAGATACGTGGCGCAGAGGCGGTCGAACTCGTCCCAGTGCTGGCGGACCGGCTCGCAGGCGGCCAGCGCGTCGGCGGTGTCGCGGTCGTCCAGGTTGCCCCGGACGACGCGGACCAGTCGGTCACGCAGATCAGCCAGACACCGGTCGACCTGCGGGCCGTCCATGAAATGCAGATCCACCCTGTCGTCGGCCAGCTGGGCCTGCCGCACCTCACCCGGGACGAGGACGAGCGTGGTGGTGTGGGCGGTGGCCGGCTCGTCGGCGGCCGGCAGCAGCCGGATGTTGCCGAGGAGATTTCCCAGCAGTGTGCTTTTCCCGCTGTCGTAGCGGCCACGCAGCGCGCCGAGAACAGCCGCGGCCGCCTCCGCCTCGATCGCCGCGGCCACCTCGAGCAGCTTCTCCCGCGTGCGACGGGCCCGTTCTGGCTCGTCCGGCGGTGGTGTGCTGTGCCTCGCCCTGAGCCGCTCCGCGTGGGCGGCGTGGCTTCTCACGTCGTCGCGCATGTTCTCCGACCTGCCCGTCATCCGTTCCGGCGGCGTTCTCGCTGGTACCAGGCGTTCGTTGCCGCGATATCGGCCGCCTCCCGCATGTCCGCCGCGTAGTCGGCGGCGCGTGACTCGCTTTCGGCCCGCCGTGCGCGCTCGCCGTCGCGGCGCTGCCGGGCCCGGTCGTAGGAGGCGGTGCTGGTGGTGGTTTTCAACACGAGCGGCATCAGGTCGAAGGCCAGTAACAACGCGCGCAGCGTCCAGGGCCAGAACCGCACGTTCGGGTTGTCCTTCAGGAACTCGTCGAGCGCCGCGTGCCGGCCGGCGAAGCCGTCGAGGGCGTGCTCCCGCTCCTCGATGATCCGGACCTCCCGTGCCACCCCGGGTGGCAGTGGGGTGGTGTCACCCGGGCGGATCCTCGTGGCGCTCTCGATGTCGTCGAGCCTTTGACCGGCGGCGTCGACCCGCTCCTGGATGCGCCGGACCCGTGCGCTCTGCTGGCCCCAGGCCACGAGGTTCTCCTGGTTGCGTTTCTGCAGCTCGGAGTTGGGATTCGGCTGGCTGTTCGTGTTGGTGTACGCGTCCTTGGCGGTCCTCTCCCCCTCCTTGGCCTCCTCCAGCGCCGCGTGCAGGCCGGTAGCGGGACGGCCCGCGGTGGCGGGTTCACCGAGGAACGCCTCCGCCTCGGCCCGCACGTCGGCCATGGCACGTTCCCGGATCCGCCCGCTGATCTCCGGAGCGAAGGCGGTCAGGACGATCACCTCGGCGACGACGACAGCCGCGACGAACGCGAACGCGACACGGGCCAGGTACGCCGGCACCCGGGACCGACGCCTCCCGGCCGGGGGCCCGCTGTCACCCGGCGATACACGGCCGTCCTCGTAGGGCAGCTTCGGCTCGGCCATGATCTGCCGGTCGATGAGGAACACGACGAAGCCCCACAGGGCCGCGAGCGGCACCAGATACCAGTGGAACCCGTGCGTCACCATGCCCGCGAAGATCAGCATGCCGGCGCCGGCGACGAGACCGATGCAGGCGATGAGCAGGCCGAAGCCGACGAAGCGGTGACGGTCCGCCTTCGTCAGGATGCAGTCGGGATCGGCGCCGGCGCACCACAGCGCCGCCCTGGTGGCCCAGCCCGGCACATCACCGTCTTCCATCCGGCGCCCCTCCGGCCAGCTCCCGGGAGGAAGGCGAGCGGCACGCCGCCTCGCGGCGGAGCACGGCCGCGTGCCAGACCGTGAAGCAGAGCATCACCACCTCCTGGAAAGACGTCGCCGACCGCGCCGTCAGTTCTTCGCCACTGCCGACGACATGGCCCGCGCGGAAGCGGAAAACCAGACATCAATACGCGGCGAAAGTCCGCCCGCCCACGGCGGTATCGACCCGCGAAGAAACGCCGCCACCACTGAACCACGAGACCCCCGCGCCGGGTCCGGAAAGGTGAAATCAATGGACGACCCGCGCGAGAGTCACGCAGACCCGCGCCGGCCCCCCGATCGGCGCGAGCTGTGGAGCCGGCACAGCCCGGGGGCGCCGGGCACCACGCCGGAACTCGGCCGCACGGTGAGCTCAGCCCGCTGGTGAACCCATTTCCAGTCTCCCCCCGTTTTCGGCTTTGGCAACCGACGACCGGTCCGATTGTTATCGCCGGAAGTATCGACGTCAAGTGGCACCATCGCACCGGAGTCGAGGCCCGCGTGCGTTGTCATGCGCCCATCGACAACGACGCCTGTGCACCTGTCGGAAGCGGATCGGAAGCGGATCGGAAGCGGATCGGTTCTTACCTCGGAAGCGCATCCTGTTGTCTATTTCGATGACACGACCACGACGGGAGGCCAGCACCGAAACAACCAATTGCCACCGACGGTCAGGCCGTGAGGTCGTCCCGCCTCACACCGTCGATCGCGAACGGCTCACACGGTCGATCGCGAACGGAACGCGGCACTGGAACGAGGGGAGTACACGTGCCCGCAGGGGTTCAGGGAACACGTGCGTGGGCCGCCAGCCGGGAGAAGTCGCCGGCGTTGCGCCAGTCGTCGTCCGGACCCGTCGCCACCGGGCATCCCGCGAGCCGCAGCCGACTGGCGATCTTTCCGCGGAAATCCGACCCGGCCTGGATGTGAACGTAGTTGCGGCCACCGAGATCGGTGACAGGGCGATGAGTCCCGATCGTGACGATGAGCGTGCGATCGGGGTGGATCGCCAACGCCATTCCCAGCTCGAGCAGGACGTTGGGCCTGGCCTGCATCTCGCTGCCGGCCGCGGCCTCGGACGCTCCCCTCAGGTCGGGATGCAGTGCGACGACGTCCTCCGGCGTCATCAGCACCACGACCGCCTGGGCCAGCGGCATGGCCTGGGCGACCACCTCCCCGAGGTAGGGGGCGGTCCGGCCGGTCATCGCGACGAGCTCCTCCCAGTCCAGCGGGCGCAGCCCGAGCGCACGC
This sequence comes from Parafrankia sp. EUN1f, assembly GCF_000177675.1. Taxonomy (GTDB): domain Bacteria; phylum Actinomycetota; class Actinomycetes; order Frankiales; family Frankiaceae; genus Parafrankia. The sequence continues at coordinate 2,085 of NZ_ADGX01000113.1, read as the reverse complement.
AGCAGCTCGAAGATCGCGAGTCGCGCCTCCTCGTCGCGACCATGCACCACGAAGACGTTGCGAGCTCGATGTCCGTCCGGGAGATGGGACACCGGCTCCGGCAGGGGTCGTTGCCGCGGCACGGGGGGCCGCGGCGACGACCTCCCGGCCGGTGGCTCGTCGCCCATGATGGGCATCGTGGGCGTGCCGGTGCGCAGCCGGACGGCGGTGTCCGCGCTCTCGGTGGCCGCGTCGAGGTAGGCGATCTGGTCGTCAAGCCGTTCGACGAGGGAACGTGCCAGGTCCGCGTCGTCGGCGAACGGCCCGCCGATTCCGGGCTCGACAAGCTCACGGGCCCGGCCCAGGTTGTCGCCGATGATGTCAACCGACCGGCGCAGTGCCCGCAGCTCGGAGACCGCGAGGACCGCGTCGAGGGCGCGCAGCCGCAGAACATCTGTCTGCGCCTGGCCCTGCGCGCCGAGGCGGCGCAGCTCGGCGCCCAGCGCGTCCAGCGTGTCGTGCAGCTGGCGGGACTGGCCGTCCCGTTGCCAGACCCGCAGCTGGTAGCGCAGCGCGGCGGCGTGGAGCAGGTAACGGGCCAGCGGGGGGATCGCCGTATCGCCGCGGGACCACGCCAGCGCACTCGCCGCGGCGTCGCTGTCCGGCCCGAACGCCAGCAGCCAGTCGCGGCGCGACCGCTCGTCGGGTTCCGGCGTGGTCTCCCACACCGCGACCGTGCTGGCCACGGTCACCCCCCGCCGGGCTCCAGGCCAGCCCCGGGCGTCGGCCGGGAGTGCGGCCGTGAGCTCCTGGAACAGGGTCGGATCCGCCTCACGGACCGCGGGAACCGCCTCGGTGTCGAGACGGGCGAGAAAGAGCCTCGTCTCGCCCAGCATGTGCGGCATGTGCTCGGCGGCGAGCGCGTGCCAGAGCCGATCGCCTTCCGCCCACCACGAACGGCCGGACGACGACGACGTGAGCGCGACCGAAAGGTTGAGCACCTCGTGGTGGCGGCGCACGATCGCCTGACATTCGCCGGCGGGCCGCTCCTGCGCCGCCAGTGCGATCTCCGCACCGACGCGGAGCTGGCCGGGGTCGGCGGGCAGGTCGGGAGGCAGCGAGAGCCCGGCGATGGGCTCGGTCATGGCGAACAACCCCCGGCACCCTCGCCAGATCTCGCGCAGCGCCCGGTAGGCGGCTGCGGCGCCCGGCCCGTCCAGCGGCAGGTACACGTGCGCCACGAACTGCTGGTCGAGGATCCGGGTCACGTCCCGGATTCCGGCCTTCGCACCGGCTCGACCGCCGACTCCTTGCCGGTTGTCGCCGTGCCGATCGCCCCCGTGCCGGTCGTCGCCGAGCCGGCGGCGCCCGACACCTTGTGGATCAGTCTGCCCACCCGCTCGCGTACCGGCGGTTGCGGGGTTTGCGCCGGAATCGAACCGATAGGGGTGATACGCGGCGGCGCGCAGGTCTCCAGCCGGCGGACGGCCTCCGAGACGGCGTCGAGGTCGACGCCATCGGTGTCCAACGCGGATTCCATGGCCGCCAGAAGGTCGATGACGCGTGACCACCGAGCCTCGGTCAGCTCCCATTCGGGCACCGAGCGCAGGATCGCGAGCGCCTCGCGACGCAGATCCATCGGCAGTTCAGACACGGGAGCCACCTCCAGGGCCGAGCGCCTCCACGAATCTCGCGACCTCCGCCATCCGGATCTTCTCCAGTTCGCTGGGGCGGACGACGATTCTCAGCTCACGGGTCAGCGCGGGATACCGACGGCAGCCCGCCGAAGTACTTCATCAGCTGCTTGAACATGGCGTAGGACAGCTTGGACACCTCGTCGTGCGCGTCCCTGGCGAAGTTGTGCTGCGCGATTCCCTCGGCCAGCTCCTCGCCGAAGGCGAGGAAGGCTTCGCGGAAATCGGCGAGCATCGGCACCTTCTCGGCGAGCTCGTCGCCGTTGAACTGGATCTGCTCTCCGCTCACGACCAGTGCCCGTTCCGGTCCGCGACCGGTGCGGCGCCGCTGTCCGGCATGTTCCTGGTGAACATGCCGAGCAGTTCCTCGACGAGCTCCTCGGAGGAGTCGACCTCGCCCATCCGGCCGATG
>NZ_ADGX01000114.1 GCF_000177675.1 Parafrankia sp. EUN1f | reverse complement strand
CCGTCCACACCAGGGCCGCTGACCAGCGCACGACAGGCGACGGAAGGGCGACAGAGGTCACGGGCGACCCGATAGCAGAACAATCGCGAGGGCCGGCTATCCTTGACAACAGATTTCCCATCCTCTACTGAGGCTGACCAGAGGAGGTGGCCGCTGTGAGTCCTGGCGGGTGCTCCAGTAACGGCCGCTTCCTGCTGGTGGGCGCCGGCTGACGATCAGCCTGGCGGTCGGCCTGGTCCTTTCCTCCTCCGCTCGTGGGGTGGTTCACGCGACCAGTGGCTCCGACCCGCGTCCATGACACCCGGGTGCTGGTGATCTCCCGGGTTCTTCTCCGGCAGGTGCGGTCCCTCAGCGACGTGTCGGTCCGGGCCGCCGTGGGTTCTTCCCTTCGCGGCCTGCTCTGGAGTGCGTCTCGGGCCTGATCCCCTGTGGTGGTCCGAGCGCGGAGGGGACTCTCCCATGAGCGTCAACACCACTGCCCGCCTCGCGATCCGCCGCGGATCCGGCTCCGACCGGCTTGACCTGCCGGCCGACGGCCGATCCCCGCTGATCTCGGGCCGGGTGGACCGTGAATCTCTCAGCCGCGGCGCCGAAACCATCGCCCGTTTCCTGGGCACCGGGCGCTACCTCGCGATCCAGACCTGTGTGGTGATCGTCTGGATCTCGCTGAACGTGGCTCTGCCACTCCTGCGGTGGGACCCTTACCCGTTCATCCTGCTGAACCTGGCCTTCTCGACCCAGGCCGCGTACGCCGCGCCGCTGATCCTGCTCGCGCAGAACAGGCAGGACGACCGCGATCGCGCGGCGCTCACCGAGGACCGGGCCGCCGCCATCCGGATGCGGGAGGACACCGAGTTCCTGACCCGCGAGGTCGCGGCCCTGCGACTCGCGCAGAGCGACACGGCGACCAGGCAGTACCTGCGCGGCGAGCTGTCGAACCAGCTCGAGTCACTGCGCGGTGACATCGAGACACTGCTTCGCACCTCACTCGTGCCGGCACCACCAGCGGCACCGGCACCACCGGCGGCACCGGTGCCACAGCCCGCCCTGGCCACCCCGGCCGTCCTGGCCACCCCGAACGGATCGGTGTCTCGGGCGGCGCGGATGAACCCGGCAACATCATCCGTGTTCGGCACGTCAACCGCCACCTCGCCGACAGTAGGCACGGCCGCGCCGGATGTCGCTGCGGCAACAGCTCTCGTCGCTCACGATGACGCTGCTGGCGGCACCGGCCCCGGTGGGGGAACCGGCCTGCCGGTCGCTCGGCTCCCCGAGGCCACGCCGCCGGACGGGGGTACCACTACGGGCCATCTTTTCCTCCCAAGCCGAACCGGCTCGCGGGGTGGACGAAAGGTACCCATCCGGACAACCCGAGCACGGATCCGAGACACGTGACTCGGCAAACTCACCAAATGAAGATCGGACGGTAACGTTCGGTAGGTGCATGCCGGCCGGACGCGTCGATCTTGCCCCGACTCGCTTGTCCCGCACCGCACCAGCCAACAGCAGGCCGCCCGGCCTGGCCGCGCGCCTGCGCACGCGTCTCGCCGGCTGTGTGCCCGATCGTCACCGGCGATCCACCGTGCGGTCCTGACAGCGACCGGTGTGGTCTCGTCCTTCCTGCTCGCGATCGCCGCGGCGCCCGCGACGGCGGCGACGGCGACGGCGACGGCGACGGCCACCGAGACGGCGGTGAACACAACTGCCGAAGTCGCGCAGGTCCCGCCGCCCTGGTCGCTCACCGCCCCGGCGACTCCCGGGGAGCCGCAGGTCGGGGCGGTGTCCCCGCCGACCCCCGCTGCCGCGCTGACAGCCGGCGAGCCGACGGCTCCTGGGAACGGCCGTCCAGGCGCCTCCGAGACATCCGTGCCGGAGCCTGCCGGCATCACCGCCGAGGCGTGGATGGTCGCGGACGCCATCAGCGGCGCGATCCTCGCGGCCCACAACCCGAACCTGCCCGACCTGCCCGCCAGCACGATGAAGATGCTCACCGCGCTCACCGTGCTGCCGAGCCTGCCTCCCGACCGCGTGGTGACGATCAGCGACGAGGCGGCGCGGGTCGACGGCACCCGGGTCGGGCTCGTCCCCGGAGTCCGCTACACCGTGCGCGACCTCGCCACCGCGATGCTCATCGCCAGCGGCAACGACGCGACGGTCGCGCTGGTGGAGGCGGCCGGCGGGCGCGACGCCGTGCTCGAGCGGATGAACCGGCTGGCCGCCAGCCTGGGCGCGCACGACACGGTGGCCGGCGATCCCACCGGCCTCGACGCCCCCGGGCAGCACACGACCGCCCACGACCTCGCAGTGATCGGGCGGGCGGTGCTGAACAACCCGACCGTGCGCGCGTATCTCACCATCCCACGGGCCGTGCTGCCCGGCCGGGGCGATGAACGCTTCGAGATCGCGAACCACAACACCCTGCTGGGGACCTACGAGGGAACCATCGGGATCAAGAACGGCTACACGATCGCGGCCGGTGCGACGTTCGTCGGCGCCGCGGTGCGAGACGGGCGGACCCTCATCGTCTCCCTGCTGCGGACCGCGCCGACCTATGCGACGGATGCCAAGGCGCTGCTGGACTGGGGCTTCGCGCACGCGGCCGACGTCCGCCCGCTCGGTCGGCTGGCCGAGCCGGCACGCACGGATCCCGCGACAGCGGCGCAGGCCAGCGCGGGCACCGACACAGGGACCGGCGGGCCGGGCCCAGCACAGGCCGCCGACGCCGCGGCCGGCGGCGACGGCCGCGGAGGCGACGGCGACTCCAAGGAGAACGACCGGTTCCGCCAGGCGGCGGTACCGGCCGACTCCGGGGGCGGCGTCGGCACGGCGACCTGGGTGGCGCTCGCCATCACCGTCGCCGTGTCAGCCCTGACGCTCCTCGGCCGCACCCGACGCCGAGCCGACGCCATCCAACGGGCCCCGCGTCCACCGGCCCGCCACGGCCACCATCACCGCCACCGAGACGGTCACCGGCGCCGCACCAGAGCGCGCGAGCTGGAACATCAGGAGATCACTACCGCCCCGGCGGCCGGCCGGGCCCGGGTAGCTCGACCAGGCGGACCCATAAGCCACGAAGCGACCACCACAGCACGGCTTCGGCACGGACGTCCTTCCGCTCCCGCCGACAGGCGCGCGGGCGGGACGGACGGAGCGCGCCCTCACCCCGCCCCAGGCGCGCACGCCCGGCCGAGGTCAGACGGCCGAAGGCACCTCGTGGGTCTGCCATCGCTGCTCCCCGACCCGCCGCGGCCGCAGGGGGACGACGAGGAGCGCAGACGTACGGACACTCCCCCGTTCGGCACCGCCCGCTCACCCGCGCCGTAGCCAGCCGGCCCGGCAGCCAGCCAAGCCAGCCAGCGCGGCAGCCAGCCAGCGCTCAGGCGGCGGTTGCTGTACCCGACGGATCGACATCCGACGTGTAGGGGCCGGTCACCGCCCATGCGGCGACGAACAGCATCCACCGCATCATGATGTTGATCCAGATCAGCAGCCCCACGATGACGGCGAACGTCCCGTACACCGGGTTCGAGGTGGTCTGGCCGACCAGCCAGGTTCCGAGGATCTTGAGAAGCTCGACGCCGACCGCGCCCAGCAGGGCCGCACGCAGCACCCGGTCCCGGTTCGTCCGCTCGGGCAGGTACCGGAAGATGAAGACGAACACCGCCATGTCGATGACCAGCGCGACCCCGAGGGCCAGCAGGCCGGTGACCCACGCGGCCGCGGTGTTGCCGGCAAGGCCGATCCAGCGCAGGAACGCGTCGGTGGCCGACGTCGCGAGGCTGGTGACGACCAGCGACACCGCGAGTGTCAGACCGAGGCCGGCCAGGATCGCGACGTCTCGGATCCGGCGCATGACGAAGTTGCCGGCTTCGAGGCTCTGGTGCCAGATGATGCGGATACTGTCGCGCAGCGCCGAGACCCACGCGAGGCCGGCGAGCAGCAGGCCGGCGAGACCGATCAGCCCGGCGCCGACCTTGGCCCGGCCGATGGTGGCGACGTCCAGCCGGTCGGCGAGGCCGGGCAGATAGTCGTTGATCTGCTCGGTGAACTTCGCCTGGGCGTCGGGATAGGCGTCGACCACGAACCCGAGGACCGAGAAGGCCAACGCCATGATCGGGAAAAAGGAGAGAAAGGCGAAATACGTGGTGGAGGCTGCGCACCGGTCGCCGCCGTCGCCCGTATAACGCTGGTAGGCGCGGACCGCGTGGTCTATGGCCGGGCGCCGGCTACGCACACCGCCCACGGCGGCGCCCACCGACACCACGCCCGCTTTCACCGCATCTCGTTGTCCTGCCACGTCGGCCTGCCACCCCCGCCTGCAAACGGAAAATGACGCAACTGGCGCCAGGCGCAGTCATCGCCGCGTTCATAGAGCTCGAAACCCGTGGCGTCGAACTGGGCCCGGTATTCGGCCAGCAGGTCGAACGCACGATCCAGCGACACCTCGTCGAGTTCGTGCGCGACCGTCACGTGCGGGTGGTACGAGAAGCGGGCCGGCCGGTCCAGGGGGCCGGAGCGAACGGCCTTCTCCAACAGCTCGCAGCAGGAGGTCCCCTGCGCGAGTGTCACGAACACCACCGGGGACAACGGCCGAAAGGTCCCGGACCCCTGCAGCCGGATCACGAACGGCTCGTAGCCGACGGCCACCCCGGCAAGATGACGTTCGATCGTCGCCAGCTCCGAGGCGAGCACCTCGGTCGGCCCGAGCAGGGTGATATGGGGCACGATAAGCCCCGCGTTGGGATCACCGAGCCGCTTGCGCCAGTCCCGGAGTTCCGTGCGAAACGGCTCCGGAATCCCGATGGCCACACCGATGGAGCGCACCGCGTTCATCTGGCGGTCCTTCACCTGGCGCCGGTCCGGCCCGACCACGCGGTGGCTGACCACGAGACACGAAGCAAGCTCTGCCGACGAACCATGGCGCCATCATGGCCCACGAGACCACACTGTCTCCCGGGGACCAGGGATGACCTCGCTCCGCTATCGCACGCCGACGCAGAAGCACCAGGTCATGCTCGCCGACCGTGTCCACGGCCTGACGCAGCGGGCCTCGAACCGGGCTCGGGCAGGCCTCGGGCAGGGCTCGAACACGGCCTGGACAGGGCTCGGACACGGCTCGGACAGGGCTCCGGCGAGGATCAGACGAGGTTCAGGCTGCCGGCTCGACCGGATAGGTCAGGCCACCGAATCCGTCGAGGCCGCGAGCTCGGCGAGGACATCCCGGGACAGCACCGGCCACGCCGCGGCCGCCCATTCCCCGAAATCCCGGTCGGTCAGCGCCACGCAGGCCACGCGCACCTCGGGATCGACCCACAGGAACGTGCCGGAACGGCCGAAATGGCCGAAGGTCGCCGGGCTGTTGGTCGCGGCGGTCCAGTGCGGGCTCTTGTGCCCGCGGATCTCGAACCCGAGGCCCCAGTCGTTCGGGTCCTGCCCGCCGAAGCCGGGCAGGATTCCGGTCAGGCCGGGAAAGACGACCGACGTCGCCCGGGCGAAAGTCTCCGCGGACAGCAGCGTCGGTGCCAGCAGCTCGGCGGCGAACGCGGCCACATCGGCCAGGCTCGCGGTGACCCCGAAGGCCGGTGAATCCGTCAGGGCCGCGGTCTTCATGCCCAACGGCTCGAACACGGCCTCGGCGAGATAGGTCGCGAACGGGATCTCGGTGACCCGTTCGAGATGGTGGCCCAGCTCGTCGAAACCCGCGTTCGAGTAGATGCGGCGGGTACCCGGCCTGGCCAGTACCCGGCTGCTGGCGAACGCCAGGCCGGACGCGTGTGCCAGCAGGTGGGCGACCGTCGACCCCTCGGGCCCGGCAGGGTCGTCGAGCGCGACGGCGCCCTCCTCGACCGCGACGAGCATCGCGTACGCGCTCATCGTCTTGGACACCGAGGCGAGGCCGAACGGCAGCTCCGGATCGCCGCTGACGCCGACCTGCGTGACCGCGTCACCGGCACGCCGCAGCACGACAGCCGAGACTGATCCCACCGGCCACTGGTTCAACTGTCGGAGCGCGTCCATATTTCGCACTCTACGAACTGGCCCCATGTTCCACGAGCCTCGCCCGGCCAGCGCCCTCGTGCGGGCTGCCACACTGGCAGGCGTGCCTGTCCCAGCTCCCTCCCGCCCCTCCTCGCACACCAGCTCCGCAGGCGGGGTCCACGAACCGCCACTGGACCTGCTCGTCGTGGGCGGTGGGCCGGCCGGCAGCGCGGCGGCGCTGCGGGCACTGCAGCTGCGCCCCGACGCCCGGGTGATGATCATTGATGCAGCCGACTTCCCCCGCGACAAGACCTGCGGCGACGGAATCGCGCCGCACGGCCTGGACGTCCTGCGTGGGCTCGGCGTCACCGATGTGACCCGCGGGTACCGCCCGGTGGACCGCATGCGGCTGCGTACCCCGGGCGGTGCCGAGGTCGCGACACCGTCCGAACGGGCCACCCACGTGATCCCCCGGGAGGTGTTCGACGCCCGGCTCGTCGCCGCCGCGCGGGCTCGTGGTGCGCTGTTCACCCGCCGGCGGGTGCGGGCGCTGGAGGTCATACCGGCCGGCGGCCCCGGGAAGCCGGCAGTGGTCGCCCTCGACGGCGGTGCGTTGCGCGCCCGGGTGGTGATCGGTGCGGACGGCGCGAACTCGACGGTGCGCCGGGCGCTCGGCATCGGGCCGAACCCGCCCGAGGGGCTCGCCATCGCCGTCCGCGCCTACGCGGACGCGCCCAAGGAGGACCGCCCACCCGAGCAGCTCATCCACATGACGGACGAGGGCTGGCCGGCCTACGCCTGGTCGTTCCCCATCGGGGACGGCCGGGCCAACATCGGGTACGGCATGCTCCGCTCCCAGCTGCGGGACAGCGCCGGTACCCCGAAGGACGTCCTGCACGGCACCCTGGCCCGCCTGCTGCCGGACACACCGGCCTACGCCGGCACGCTGCGCGCGCACCACCTGCCGCTGTCCACGCATCGCCCCCGGCTGCCGGACGGGCCGGTGCTGCTCGCCGGCGACGCCGCGTCCCTCATCAACCCGCTCACGGGTGAGGGCATCTACTACGCGCTGCTGTCGGGATCACTCGCCGGCGGGGCCGCGATCACCGATCCGGGGCCGGCAGCGGGGCAGGTCTATCGGCGGGCACTGCACCGCGAGCTCGGCCGGCATCTTCGGCACACCACGCTGCTCGCCGATCTCGCCGGCCGGCACCGCCCTCTGATGGACGCGGCGGTGCGCTCCGCAAGTCGACGGACCGATCTCTACGACAGCCTCGTCGAGATCGGGCTCGGCAAGGGCACGATCCCGGCCGCCTCGCTGGCCCGGCTCGCTCTCCGCCGGGCCCTGCGCGGGCTGCGCTGACATCGCATCACACCGCACCGCCATCCACGCACCGCCATCCCGCCCAGGCCGTCCACGTGCTGCCGCGCGGCTCGCGGCGCGCGGGCACGCGCCGGCCGGGAAACGCCGGCCGGGAAACGCCGGCCGGGAAACGCCGGCCGGGAAACGCCGGCCGGCCGAAAAACGCCGGCCCACAGACCACGGGCTGTGGGCCGGCAGGGCAGTCAGTACGACAGGCCGGCGAAATAAAGGCTGGCGACTGGACTACAGGCTGGCGACGTCCGCCTGCTTGGCGCGCACGGCCTCGGCAGCCGTCTTCAGCGCGGCCAGCTCAGTGTCGGTGAGGTCGAGCTCGACGACCTTCTTCACGCCGCCGGCGCCGATCTCGGCCGGGACACCGAGGTACACGTCGGAGATGCCGAACTCGCCCTGCACCCAGGCACAGACGGGCATCACGACGCCGGAGTCCTCCGCGATGGCCTTCACCATGCGGGCCGCGGCCGCGGACGGGGCGTAGTAGGCCGACCCGGTCTTGAGCAGCGCGACAACCTCCGCGCCACCGTTACGGGTCCGGTCGACCAGCTCATCGATCTTCGCCGCCGGGAGAAGATCGCTCAGCGGCTTGCCGTCGACGGTGCACTGCGAGGGCACCGGGACCATCGTGTCGCCGTGCGAGCCCAGCGTCAGCGTCTTCACCGACGCGACCGGCACGTTCAGCGCCTCCGCGACGAAATCGGTGAACCGGGCGGTGTCGAGCATGCCCGCCTGGCCGATCACCCGCGAGCGCGGGAAGCCCAGGACGTTGGCGGCCAGCGCGGTCATCTCGTCGAGCGGGTTGGACACCACGACGACGACCGCGTCCGGCGACGTCTTCGCGATGCTCTCCGACACCTGACGGACGATTTTGGCGTTGACCTCGATGAGGTCCATCCGGCTCATGCCCGGCTTACGGGGCAGGCCGGCCGTGATCACGACCACGTCCGAACCGGCCGTGTCGGCATAGTCGTTGGTGCCGACGACCTTGGTCTCGAAGCCCTCGATCGACCGGGACTGGTTGAGGTCGAGCGCCTGGCCCTGCGGCTTGCCCTCGACGATGTCGATGATGACGACGGTGTCGAAGATGTTGTACTCAGCCAGTCGCTGCGCGGTCGTCGAACCGTAGAAACCGGCTCCTACGACAGTGACTTTTCCCGGCATTGGACTGATCAGCTCCCCAATATCGCGATGATCGCGGTAGCGATCGCGGCGGTGCCCACGGCGGGGTCGGTACGCGTCGGCGCGAAGGTCTCAGGTGACCGATCTGCCCCGGCTCCGATCGCCTCGGTGGCAGACTCGCCATGCCACCCGGGAGCGTCGGTCGGCTCGGGCCCGATGCCGCCGCCGAGTATCAGGGCTACCTGACGGTTCGCCATAGGCGCGGTTCGCCCCGCTTATCTGTGCACGGTTGTCTCCGATGACCTGCCGAGGCTATCGCGCGAGTCGCAGGTACGGCAGTGGACGGCGACGCGCGCCACGTCGCCGCGGGGTGACGACTGGTGGCCGCCGATGGGGCCCGCACCTGGTTACAGCCCGAACCGTGACCTCAGCTGCCACTTTCGGTGGCAGATCCGCCTCACCCACCGATGTGGGGGACCTCCAGAGTGAGGACGATCACAGCAAGGCCCAGTACAACGAGGGTGACAGTGTCGAAAAACCGCCCGCGGACAGCCAGCATGCCAACCTTGCGGGTTGGCAGGCACAGCCGAAGCGCACTGGCCACCAGCAGGACACCGCCGACGGTGAGCAGCCCGCGGCGCCAGTAGTCCTGGGTGACGAGCAGCAGGCCCAGTGTGACGCCGCCGAGAACGGCCACGAAGAGCACCTTGCCGAAACGGCCGTTGGATGGCGGTCCCGACGAGCGGGGGCCGCCCGACGGTCCCTCCGGCGCCTCGTGACGCCCGGCGCGGGGCGGCCCGCTCCGGTCCGGACGAGCAGGCGACGGACCGGCACCCGACAGACCGGAGCTGGCCGGACCGGGGCTGACTGGAGCAGGGCTTACTGGAGCGGCACCCGGCGGTCTCCGTTCCGGCCAGTCGGGCCGGCCGTGCCGTTCGCCGTGGCCGTCGCCCCCGGAGAGGTGGGGATCGTCGAAGGACGGCCCCGTCGGGAGTGGGGCGGCCCACCGGCCGCCCGGGTGCGGCTGGTCGAGATCCCGGCGGGCCGGCCAGCCGTCGGGCGGCGCCGCAGCCGGACCGGCCGCGGGCCGCGTGTCGGGGTAGGCAGCCGCCGGCGTCATCCACGCGGAACGCGGGCGCTCCGGGCGCTGCCCGATGTCCTCCCGCTGGGGCCGATCCCACGCGCCCAAGGCGCTGTCGGTCATCTGCTCCCGCCTCCCCGACCCACGCCAGACGTCGACGCCCTGCCCGGGGGCCCGCTACGCGCTCGGTCCGAGTGCACCGGTCCGGGCCTCCGCGCGACCTGACCCTCCGCGTCATCTGAGCCCACACAGTAGGCGCCCGCCGATCCGGCCGTGCAGGCAGCCACCCACCGGGCCGGGGATGAAGCCGCCGCGCGCTGGACCTTCGCCGGCTTCGTCAGCACGGGACCTTCACCAGGCCCGAGACCTCCACCGAACCGACCATTCGCAGCCGTGACCACCTCGGAGTGACTGAGGCCCGCGCACCAGGGCCATCCGGCCCCCTCCCGTCGTGCGATGGCTCCAGCGTGGTACCCAGTTCGTGTAACTCCGCTCGCATCGACATCAACCAGAACACAACGGAACCACACTCCGACGACGCACGCCCGGATCCTCTCCCATCCCGCGGATGGCGAGCACCAGGGCACTCTGCCCAGGGGACAGGCAGATCACGCGCCCCACAGCGGCAAACTGTGAGGACTACGGACGATCCCCCCATCTCACGCGGACACCAACGATATAGACCCCCCGAGTGCACACGTCGTGCGCGACTAGGGGAGACTCGCGCCGCGGTCCCCAATTGGTAGGGAGTTCGACGTGGCAGACGATTCGCCGCACAGCAAGAAGCTTCAGGAACTGATGTTTCGGGCGTGGGAGACCTTCGGCGACGCGCGCCATCTCGACAGCGATGACCGGGTCTTCGTGCAGGCGCTCGCGCGCCAGACCGCGGACCGCATCTCCGTCCTCTACGGGGCGAGCTGGCGAGAGGCGCTCGACTGGGTGGCGCAGCGGTACGTGCCGACCGCGGATGTTCCCGGCGGGGCGGCGACGACCGCCCAGTCGAACGGGTCCTCGAACGGCAGCCCGACGGTGACCCGCCGCGGGAGCGCCGCCGCCGAGGTCGGCTCCACCTCCTGAGCACCGCCCGGGCCGCGTTCGACCGGCCCGGGGCAGGGGCGTGCGGCACACGGCATTGAGGCCGGGCCGCTTCGAGGAGTGTGTGCCCGACGCCCGACGACTCCGTGCCAGCCTCGGCCGGGACAGCGGTGGCCGGCGTGGCAGGTGTGCAGGCCCAGGACCGATTCACCCGCCGCACCTGCCAGCCGCCCCCCGTGGAGCGGAGCCGTCAGTGCGCGAAGTGGCGCACCCCGGTGAAGTACAGGCTCACACCGGACTCCCGCGCCGCGGCGATCACAAGCTCGTCCCGGACTGAACCACCCGGCTCCACCACCGCGCGAACGCCCGCGTCGGCGAGGACCTGGAAGCCGTCCGGGAAGGGGAAGAACGCATCGCTGGCGGCCACCGAGCCCTTCGCCCGGTCGCCGGCGCGCGTCACCGCGAGGCGCGCGGCGTCGACCCTGTTGACCTGCCCCATCCCGACCCCGACGGTCGCCCCGTCCGCGGCGAGCAGGATCGCGTTCGACTTCACCGAGCGCACGGCGCGCCAGGCGAAGCCGAGGTCGGCGAGGGTGGCCTCGTCGACCGGTGCGCCGGCTTCCAGCGTCCACCCCGACGTGACGTCGCCGGCGGCGTCGAGCGCGTCCCGGGACTGCAGCAGCATGCCCCCACTGACCTGGCGCATCTCCACACCGCGCGGGTGGGCTGGCGGCGCGCACAGCAGCAGGCGGATCGACGGCTTGCGGGAGAGGATCTCCACCGCGCCGGGCTCGTAGTCGGGCGCGACCACGACCTCGGTGAAGATCTCCGCGATCTGCTCGGCCAGTTCCACGCTGACCGGGCGGTTCACCGCGATCACCCCGCCGAACGCCGACACCGGGTCGCAGGCGTGCGCCTTGCGGTGCGCCTGCGCGACCGTCGCCGCGACGGCGATGCCACACGGGTTCGCATGCTTGATGATCGCGACAGCCGGGTCCGCGAAGTCGAACACCGATCGCCAGGCGGCGTCGGTGTCCGTGTAGTTGTTGTAGGACATCGGCTTGCCGTGCAGCTGCTGCGCGGACGCGAGGCCGGTGCTGCCGTCCTCGCCCACGTACAGCGCGGCCCGCTGGTGCGGGTTCTCGCCGTACCGCAGGACGCTGGTGCGATGCCACTGCGCGGCCAGCACGTCGGGCCAGCCGCTCTCCTTCGCCGTCTCGTCGGGGGCCAGCACACTGGCGAACCAGGAGGCCACCGCGGCGTCATAGGACGCGGTGTGCGCGAACGCGCGGGCGGCCAGCCGCCGCCGGGCGGGCAGGTCGTAGCCGGAGCCCCGGACCGCGGCGGCCAGGTCTCCGTAGTCGCCCGGCGACACCACCACGGCGACGGACGCGTGGTTCTTCGCCGCCGCGCGCAGCATCGCCGGCCCACCGATGTCGATCTGCTCGATCGCCTCGTCCTCGGTCGCCCCGGAGGCGACCGTCTCCCGGAACGGGTAGAGGTTGACCACCAGCAGGTCGAACGGCTCGATGTCGAGCTCCGCCAGGACCGCCGCGTGCTCGGCGTTGCGCAGGTCCGCGAGCAGACCGGCGTGCACGCGGGGATGCAGCGTCTTGACCCGGCCGCCGAGAACCTCCGGGAAGCCGGTCACCGTGCTCACCGGCGTCACCGCGACGCCGAACCTGGCCAGCGCGTCGGCCGTCGACCCGGTCGACACCACCTCCACACCGGCGTCGACGAAGGCGGCGGCCAGCTCCTCCAGCCCGCTCTTGTCGTAGACGCTCACGAGCGCACGCCGCAGGCGACGGTGCCCGGTCGCCACCACCTCGCTCGAGGTCTCGGCCTGCCCGTTGCCCGAGGCGGTCGCCGCGCTGGTGCCGCCCTCACCGATCTCCGTAGTCGACGCCACCGACATGAGCCCTCCTGAACCTTCCACAACGCCTCCGTTGGCATGAACTTCCACCGCTGCGACCTCGTCCCCCGCCACCGGACGCGCCGCCCCCGGACGCGCCGCGGGTGCGCCCGCGCCTCCCAGTGCGGACGTACCCGCCGGCCTGCCCTCCCATGAGAGCTCACCGCGGACGAAACGGCCGATGGTGTCGACAAAGAGGCCACGCTCCACGGCCTGGATGCGTGACCTCAGCGCGTCCTCGTCGTCGCCCGGACGCACCGGGACCGACGCCTGAGCGATCACCGGCCCGGTGTCGACTCCCTCATCCACCCAGTGCACCGTCACGCCGCTGGTCTGCACACCGGCGGCGAGTGCGTCCCGGATCGCGTGGGCGCCCGGGAACGCGGGCAGCAGCGACGGATGCGTGTTCACGGTGGGAAAGCGCCGGATCACCTGCGCGCCGAGGATCTTCATGTAGCCGGCGAGAACCAGCAGATCCGGCTCGTACCGCGCGATGCTGGCCGCGGTGAGCTCGTTGAACGCGCCGCGGTCGGCGCAGTCCTCGAGCCGCACCGTGAACACCGGCACACCGGCGGACTCGGCCCTGCGCTGCGCGACGGTGCCCACCCGGTCCGTCCCGACGGCCACGACCTGCGCACCGAAGGCCTGGTCCGCACAGGCGTCCAGGACTGCCTGCAGGGTGGTGCCGGCCCCCGAGGCAAGGACGACTAGACGAGCGGGCACAGACCCCTCCGTGAACTGGTCGGCCGGCCGACGTCGACCGGCCGGGAGCTCGGAAATCCGCGGGCGATGGCCAGCGACGACGGTCCGAATCTACTTTCTCGGTGCTCCAGACACGCCGGACCTGCACGGAACGCACCGGGCCGGCCGCCGGTCAGGCGGCCTGGCTGCCCCAGCCAGCATCCTCGGGGCCGCTCTGATGCACCATCACCACTGTTGGCGCGCGCACCCAGTCCACGTTCTGATCCGGGCCGTCACAGCCCCCGAACGACTCGCGCCGCCGCTCGGGCCCCGCTCCGGGCACCTCACCACCCGCTTCGTCGCCACCCGCCCCACTGCCGGCAACCCCGTCGCCAGCCGCCCCGCCGCCGGCAGTCCCGCCGCCGGCAGTCCCGCCGCCGGCAACCCCGTCGCCAGCCGCCCCGTCGCGACAGTCGGAGAAGGCCCCGCCGGCCTCGTGCCGATACCTGCTCACGCCTCGGCCTGAAGGCTCGGCCGCCGGCGCACGCCCCGGCTTGGTCTCCAGATCGTCGCAGTCCATCCCGTCCAGAAGATCACCTGGCCGGCAGTGGTAGAGCTCGGCCAGCCGGGCCAACGTCCGCGCGGAAGGCTCCCGCCCACCCCGGCCCGGCCACACCTCCCAGTACGAGATCGCTTTTCCGGTCTTGACGACGGATCCCGCCCCCGACCAGCGTTCGTTCCACTGGTGAGCGACCTCCTCCTGGGTCCACCCGTGGGCGAGGCGGTATGCGACACGGGCGTTTACACGATGGCGCAGCCGTAGCTCCGCCGCGATCCGGCGGTAGCTCCAGCCGAGGTCACGCAGCCGGGCCGACTCGGCCCGCAGCGCCTTCGAGGGACGGGGCATGGGACCTCCCGACGTCGATGAACCGGGCGGGACCGTACCGGAATGGGCCGACATTTCCCGCCAGCCCGGTTCACGTGCCCACGACTCCTACGATGTCGTCCAGGCGCGTGGCGGGAACCGCCGGAGCAGACGACGGCGGAGCTGCCGGGCGACCGTGCGCGCGCAGCGATGCCAGACGCGCCGAGACGGAGAGACGGAGAGACGGTGTCCGAGCGGCCTGATCACGACCCTGCCTCCGCGCCGGGCTCCGGCCCGCGGTGGGCGGGCCACCACGAGACACAGCCCGCGTACCCCGACCGGCTCACCGCCCGCTTCATCCGCCGCGGCGACGCCACCGGCCAGGCGTCGCCACCCGGCCGCCGCGCCGGGCGAGTGGCCGTTGCCCTCGGCGCGCTGGCCCTGGTCACCAGCCTCGCGGTCGTCGGCGGCGTGGTAGGCATCGCGGCCATCGTGGTCGGGATGCGGGCCCGGGCTGAGGCCCGCCGGGGCGGTGCCGGTGGTGGGGCGGGCACCGTAGGGCTCGGGCTCGGCGCGCTCTCGCTGCTCATCGCCTTCACCATCGCCAGCGGCATGTGGGTCTTCTACGAACGGCATGGCGACGACCTGCACCATTATCAGGAATGTCGGCGGGTGGCCCGTTCCGACGCCGAGCTCGAGGACTGCAGCCGCCGCTTCAGTGAGGCGGTCCGGACCGACCCGACCTCGAAGGGCTGACCGGCCCGCCGCGACGCCAGCTCCGCGACGCCGGACACCACGACAGCCACCGCCGCGAGCTCCGCCGCCGCCGCCAGACCCACCAGCCACCCGGAGGGCCCGAACCTCGCGGACCCACTGCCCAGCCGGCCCGCGGACAACTGCGTGACGACCATCAGCAGCAGCCCGCCCACACCCGCGGCCACGAGGGTGGTCCGCAGCCGATCACGGTGGGGAGTCCCGACCATCCCGCGCCGCACCGACAGGGCGAGCATCGTCCCCGCGATCAAGGGAACCACCGCCAGCACCAGCCATCCAGGACGCGGCAGCGGACCGGGCGGCAGCGCGGCGAACACCGGCAGATCCGGGAACAGCGCCGACTGCACCTCGGCGGGCCGCACGAAACCGCCACCGACGGCGAAGCCGGGCCCCAGCGTGTAGGCCAGCGCCCACAGGACGAGATTCGGCAGGATCGCGAGCTGGATGGCCGCGAGGCCCACTCCGCCGACGACTCCCGCGCCGAGTCCGCGATCTGTCGCCGCGATCTCGGGCAGCGTGGCGGCCAGGACCAGCGCCACCCCGAACGCCGCCGCGGCAAGCATCGAGGTGAACGCGGTCAACGCGGCCGTGGCGGGCACCCGCACCGAAGCGGGCAGTGCCCGCCAGGCCGAACGCAGCGCCCCATAGCCGGACAGCACGCCGATCACCGCTCCCGACAGGCTGAACGCCAGCGCTCCGACAACCACGGTGAAGACGTCCGGCCGCGCCGCCGGTGTGGACACGATCAGCGCGATCACCAGTACGAAGACAGTCTGCGTACCCGCCACGAGGGTCACATCACGGATCACGGCTCTCCAGGGCGGCGGTATCTCGGCCCGGGACAACCGCCCCGTCTGCGCCGGCCCCCCTGGCTGCGCCGGCTGCCCTGGCTGTGCCTGCTCCCCTGGCTGCCCCGACTGTTCCGGCCGGGGACCCCGCGGACGCCTGCCACGAGCCGATGCCGGCAGCCGCTCGACGTTGCCAGCCGCCCGCCGGTGACCCGCCGTCGTCGCCGCGAGCAGCGGTAGCACGGCCAGGCCCACCGGGAGAAAATCGACCGATCCGGCCGGGAGATGGATCGTGGCGCCATGGGCGAGCAGCCAGAGGTCAGCGCCGACCCGGGCGGCATCGTCCGGACCGGCTGCCGAGCTGGTGTCCGTCCCCCACACGACGAGCACGATGAACTGGATGACGACCAGCCCCGCGGCGCTGGTCGCGACAGCGCTCACGACGGGCCGTCCGAGGCGCGCCCAGAGTGCCGTGAGTGGCCCCGGGGCAATCCGTTCGTCGACCACGTGAGCTCCGGCCCGGTCTCCCGGGCTCACCCCGGTGGCAGTGCCGGAGTTCTGCACGGGAGTACCCACGCCGGCAGACTTGCACGGGCGGAGGACCACTTCCGGGACAACACGCCGAGATATCCAAGAACGACCCACGTCGGTAACAGGACACGCAGTAGGCACGCGCCCAACTCGGCAGCTCGGTAGGGTCCTTTTCCGCGCCAGCCCCACCCAGGTGCCCTGAAGCGGACGTCGCGCGTGGATAGGCCCGCGCCGGCCCGGAGGTCAGCCGCCCGTGCGCAGGGCCGCCCCGAACCCCGATCGCCGCGACGCCCACGCGCAGGCGGCCAGCTCGATCAAAGTGCCGATGAGCGCGAGGTAGAGACCGGCCCCGGGTACGGCAGGCATCACCGGCCCGCTACGGGGCCAGGGCAGGAGAACACCCGCTTCCGCGGCCCGCCCGGGACCGGGCAGGGCTGGATCGGTGAACGACGGGGCCATCAGCCATCCGGCCAGCACCGCGAGCACGGCCGCACCCGCCACCGCGACGGACACACCGATGGTCAGCCGCGGCGGGCGTAGCCGCCGCCCCACCCCGGGCCACACCACCCGCGACCATGCCGCTCGGAGCGCCACCAGGCGTGCGAACGCCGGCCGGGCCAACGGGAACCACCGGACGACGAGCGGCAGGACGACCGCGAACATCAGACCGAGGCCGAGCACGAACACCGCCGCGGCCACCGGTCCGAGTGACCAGCAGGACGCGGCCGAGCGGTAGGAGCTGTCGGCCGGGGTGAACCAGGGCAGGAAACCGGAGACGAGTACAAGGAGCCCACCGGTCAGAATTCCGGCCCCGGCCGAATCCGGGGTGGGCCGGTCCCCCACTGGCGTCGCCACTGGCCTCACCTTGCTGTCAGATCCACGTACCGGTGGGCGCCGCCGGATGCGAGCGGCGCCCCAAAGGTCGAACTACTGGCCCGCCGGCGGCTGACCATAGCCCTGCGGCGGCTGCTGGCCATACCCGCCACCGGTCGGCGGCTGGCCGTAACCGGGCTGCTGGCCGTAGCCCTGCGGCGGCTGCTGGCCATAGCCGGGCTGCTGACCGTAGCCCTGCGGGGGCTGGCCATAGCCCTGCGGCGGCTGCTGGCCATAGCCCTGCGGCGGCTGCCCGTAGCCCTGCGGGGGCTGCTGACCGTAGCCCTGCGGGGGCTGACCATAGCCCTGCGGCGGCTGCTGGCCGTACGGCTGGCCGTACGGCGGCTGGCCCTGCCCCGGCCAGTTGGTCGGCGGAGCCGGCGGGCTGCCCGCGACGCCGGTACCCGCCCGCAGGTTCAGCACGTTGAACACCGTCTGGGCGATGGCCGCGATGAGCGCGAGGAAAAGACCGAACGAGGCACCGCCGTCGATGCCGCTCGGGATGTCCGGGTAGGCGAGCCAGCGGATGAGGATCAACAGTACCGACAGCCCCGAAGCACCCGCCAGGACGATCGGCAGCGGCAGCGGCAGCGACGGCAGCCGGACGTTCCCGAAGGTCAGGGCCGCGGTGAGACCGGCGACCGCGAGCAGCAGGAGGATGGCCAGCCAGCCCCAGAAATAGCCGCCGAGATCCGTGCTCCACCCGTTGGCGCTATTGGAATACGAGGTGCCGTAGTAGGTGCTCTTGATGGAGAACCAGGGCACGAAACTGAAGATGAACGCTACGGCGCCGGCGCCGATGACCCCGACGTCGTTGGTCGCGACACTACGACCACCGATCTGTACCACGACTGAAATCCCCACTTCGTCTGGTCGGTCGGTCAGGTGGGCCGACCATCATCCCACGGCCCATCCTGACCACAGCAGGAGTCTCGCAGCAAGACCGCGAGACGGAAAGCGTTCGCGTTCGTTCGCGTCCGCGCCCCGCCCCCGGCGACCGGAAACTCCTTCGACCGCCCAGACGCGGGGGTCTCCCCCGTGGTGGAAGAAGACCCCCCGCGAACAGTGCTACAACGACCGCATGATGTCAGCCATCAGCCGCGCGGTTTCGCTCGGGGTCTTGCCGACGCGCACGCCGGCCTTCTCCAGAGCTTCCTTCTTCGCCTGTGCGGTGCCTGAGGAGCCGGAGACGATGGCCCCGGCGTGACCCATGGTCTTGCCCTCCGGCGCGGTGAAACCGGCGACGTAGCCGACCACGGGCTTCGTCACGTGCGCCTCGATGTGCGCCGCGGCGCGCTCCTCGGCGTCGCCACCGATCTCGCCGATCATGACGATCGCGTCGGTGCCGGGGTCGGCCTGGAACGCGTCGAGCGCGTCAATGTGTGTCGTACCGATGACAGGGTCACCACCGATACCGACGCAGGTGCTGAAACCGAACTCGCGCAGCTCGTACATCATCTGGTAAGTCAGCGTGCCGCTCTTACTGACAAGACCGATCCGCCCACCAGGAGTGATGTCGGCGGGGATGATGCCGGCGTTCGAGACGCCAGGGCTGGCGATTCCCGGGCAGTTCGGCCCAATGATCCGCGTCGTGCCCTTTGACTTCGAGTACGCGAAGAACTCGGTGGTGTCGTGGACCGGGACACCCTCGGTGATCACCACGGCCAGCGGGATCGCGGCGTCAACGGCCTCGATCGCGGCGTCCTTGGTGAACTTCGGCGGAACGAAGATCACGGATACGTTCGCGCCGGTCTCGGCCATGGCATCCGCCACGGAGCCGAAGACCGGTACGCCCTCGACCTGCTGCCCCACCTTGCGCGCGTTCACACCGGCGACGACCTTCGCGCCCGATGCGAGCATCCGCCGGGTGTGCTTGCTGCCCTCGCCGCCGGTGATGCCCTGCACCACGATGCGGCTGTTCTCGTCGAGCCAGATAGCCATCGGTTATGTCCTCCGACCCAGGTCAGGCCGCGGCCGCGGCGAGCTCGGCGGCGAGCTTCGCCGCGCCGTCCATCGTGTCCACCGGCTTGACCACCGAAAGGTTGGCCTCCTTCAGAATCCGGCGGCCCTCCTCGGCGTTGTTGCCGTCGAGGCGCACGACCAGCGGGGTCGTGACGTTCCCGACGATGTCGAGCGCCTGGATGATGCCGTTGGCGACGGCGTCGCAGGCGGTGATCCCACCGAAGATGTTGACGAAGACGCTCTTGACGGACGGGTCGCCCAGGATGATCGACAGGCCGTTCGCCATGACCTCGGCGGAGGCGCCACCACCGATGTCGAGGAAGTTCGCCGGCTTCTGGCCGCCGAACTCCTCACCGGCGTAGGTCACGACGTCCAGCGTCGACATGACGAGGCCGGCACCGTTGCCGATGATCCCGACCTGGCCCTCGAGCTTGACGTAGTTGAGGCCCTTCTCCTTGGCCTTCTGCTCCAGCGGGTCGACCGCGGCGACGTCGACGAGGTCGGCGTTCTCCGGGTGCCGGAAGTCCGCGTTCTCGTCCAGGGTGACCTTGCCGTCGAGCGCGACGACGCGACCGTCACCGGTGAGGATGAGCGGGTTGACCTCGACCAGGGTGGCGTCGGACTTGACGAACACCTTCCACAGCTTCGCCAGCAGCGTGCTCGCGCCGTCGAGAGCGGCGTCGGGCAGCTTGGCCGCGACCGCGATCTCGCGGGCCTTCGCGGCGTCGACACCGGTCAGCGGGTCGATGTGGATCCGGGCCAGGGCGGCCGGGTTGGTCGCCGCCACCTCCTCGATCTCCATGCCGCCCTCACGGGAGGCCATGGCCAGGAAGGTGCGGTTGGCGCGGTCAAGGAGGAAGGAGGCGTAGTACTCCTCCGCGATGTCGCTCGCCTCTTCGACGAGGACGGAGTGGACCGTGTGGCCCTTGATGTCCATCCCCAGGATGGCCGACGCCTTCTCGTAGGCGTCCTCCGGGCCGTCGGCGACCTTCACACCGCCGGCCTTGCCGCGACCTCCGGTCTTGACCTGAGCCTTGACGACCACCTTGCCGCCGAGCTCGGTCGCGATCTCACGTGCTTGTTGAGGGGTTGTGGCAACCTTCCCGGTTGGTACCGGTACGCCATGTTCGGCGAAAAGCTTCTTCGCCTGGTATTCGAAGAGATCCACGGTCCGTCCAGTCGGATGCGGTCGGTCAGGGGATGCACAGAACGCCTGCGAGCCTACTGACGAGGCCCCTCCGACGCTCGACCCTCGGCCGTGACCCTGAGTTGATCCCGGTCACCTCCGGACCGACGCTGGGCCACGACCGACCTCGTCGCGCTGCGCGGTCGCCGCGGCGGATGACAGCGCTTTCGTGGCGGTGGTCGGCCGCGCAGAACCGCCGTCAGGCAGGCATGATCCTGCGCTATTCGAGCCCGTGGCGGCCGCCGGCACCGGCAACCGAAGGGACGCCACGCAGCAGTGCGCCTCGTGGCGGACAGTGACCGCCCTTGGACGTGCGCGAAGCGCTGATGGTCTCACACCCCCCAGCCGGACTCAGGTATGTCCGATCTCACACAACTAAACCGAGCGCTGATCAGCCCACGGACGAGATGAACGCCACCAGCGCGCTCGTGGCTTCTCAGAAAATCGCCCGAACCAGAGCGCCGACCACCACGGTGGCGGCGATACCGAGGCAGCCCAGGCCGATGCCCACCGTGGCCGCGAGAGATCCCCGCTGACGCCGGCGGCGAAGCTGCCATCGGGCGACGAGGCCCAGCACCACCGCGGCGACACTGCCCACCCCGAAGATCCACAGAATGCCCAGCGCGAGGGAGAGCAACGCGCAGAGGTTCCACTGCTCAAGCAGCCCTGCCAGCATCAGCCGCACTCCGGCGGGACGCGCGGCCGCAGCCCCCGGGGACGCACCAGCCGGCGGGTAGGCGGCCCCGGGCGATGCCGGGGGACGCGATTCCGGGGGACGCGATTCCGGGGGAAATGCCCCCGTGCCCCTCGCCGCGGGCCACGATCGTGGATCCGGTGGTGCTCCCGGAGGCATCGGGTCAGCCGGGCGAAAGGTGGGATCGGCCGACCCCTGGGAGTTCGGCGCACCGGTACGAGCCGCTTCCCAGCGCTCGCGCGTGCCATCGGCGCCCGAGCCAGCCCAGGCCGGCGGCGCGGCCAGGGGACTGGACACCTGCGGCTTCCGCGGCACCGGTTGCACGGGCTGTTTGGGCTGCACCGGCTGTTTGGGCTGCACCGGCTGTATGGGCTGCCCCGGCTGTATGGGCTGCACCGGCGGTACGGGCTGCACCGGATGGCCTGGCGGAGCCGGCCGTGCCGGGGTGCCCGGCACGCTCGGACCTCGCCGGGCCACCCCCGGGCCGGACGTCGCACGGAAGGCCGACGCCGGCGGCGGAGGGCCGAACGGGCCGGGCCCCTGCGGCGACGATCCCGCCGGCGAGCCACCGGTCACCGGGCGTTCCGCCCGACGATGCTCGCCGCCCGGCCGCGGTGGCGTCGGCGCCTCCGGGATGCCGAATGCCGGGGACGGGCCGGTCCAGGTCTGCTCCAGGATCGATCCGGCCGCCCGGTCGGCCTCGGCCACGCCACGGACCTCGTGCCCGACGAGTGCGGCGAGCAGGCTCGCTGGAACAGGCCTGTCCCGCGCCTCCTTGGACAGCGCCCGGCCGACCAGCTCGCGGAGGTACCCCGGCAGTCCGTCGAGGTCGGGATCGTCACGCTGAACGCGCTGCGCCAGCAGGTCGGGGGCGTCGGCGTGGAACGGATGGCGCCCCGTCGCCGCGTAGGTCACGCAGCTTGCCCAGGCGAAGACGTCCGCGGGTGTTCCGGCCGACTCGCCGCGCATCTGTTCGGGCGCCATCCAGGCCAGGGTGCCGATGACATGGCCGCTCCTGGTCAGGGTGGCGCTGTCGGTGAGCTGGGCGATACCGAAGTCGATGACCTTGGGGCCGTCCCAGGCGAGCAGGATGTTCGAGGGCTTCAGGTCCCGGTGGACGACGCCCGCCGCGTGGATCGCCACCAGCGCGTCGGCGAGGCCGACCGCGAGACCACGGACCAGATGGGGTTCCAGCCGGCCGCGCCGACGGACCGCGTCGGCCAGATTCACGCCTTCGACGTACTCCGTCACCATCCACGGCTGTGACGCGGTCGTGTCCGCGTCGAGCACGCTGGCCACCGCGCCACCGCGGACCCGCAGCGCGGCCCGCACCTCCCGCTCGAAGCGGGACCGGAACTCCTCGTCCTCTGACAGCTCGGCGGCCGCGACCTTCACGGCGACCGGTTCGGAAGCGGGCGTGAAGCCCAGGTAGACAGTCCCCATGCCGCCGGCGCCGATCCGGTTGTGAAGCCGGTACCGACCGACCTGCCGCGGGTCTTCCTCCGTCAGCGGTGTGAGCATGACTCCCCTCTACCTGGCCCTGTATCCGGCCGTTGTCCGGCCTGCGCGATGTGACCGCTCCAGGAGCAGAGCAGACCAGACTATTCCGAACCATATGACGCTCGACGACGCGGTCCGCGACTAGCAGCGACAATCTCGTCCGCCGGGCGCCGAGGATCCAGAAGGCTCACCGAGGGGCCCACTCCGGACGACCCAGCACGGCCCCGGGGCAGCACGGGTGTGGGCGAGAGCGATCCCACACGTCAGCGCGCCGCCGGCCCCCGCCCCGGTGAAGATCTGTGGTTATGGCGCGACGCGAGACGACCACGCCGGCCCGGGACTGGCGGCATGACCTGCTGGCCGACGTGGTCCGCCAGCCGGGTGGCCCGGCGGCGCCCAACCGCCTGGGCTGGCCGGACTACGACGGCCGCCCGGCGCTGTGGTGGGGCACCGGCCCCGTCGAGGGCGTACCGGCCGTTGTCGCGGTCTGGGACTTCACCATCCACGGCGGCAGCTTCGGCGAGGCGGACGCGACCGCGTTCACCGCGGCGGTGAACGCGGCCATCGCGGGCCGCCGACCGCTCGTGTCGCTCGTGCGAAGTGGCGGAACCCGACTGCAGGAAGGCGTCGCCGGCCTGGTCGGCCTGGCCCGGGTGTCCATCGCGCTCGGCCATCTGGCCGCGGCGGGTCTCGGGCACATCGCCGTCTCCGACCAGCCCACCACCGGCGGCATGTGGGTGACCGTCGGCTCCCAGGCCGATCTGCGCTGCGCGGTCCTCGGCGCGACCGTCGGCTTCTCCGGGCCCAGAGTCGTGGCGGCCGTGACCGGCGCGCTTCCGCCCAGCGACAGCCACACGGCACTGGCCGCCGCGGCCGCCGGTCTGGTGGACGCCGCCGTGGAGCCGTCGGCCGTGGCCAGCTGGCTCGGCCACGCACTGCGCGCGGTCGCGCCACCCGATCGGTCACCCGTCGGCCAGGCTCCCACCGATCAGACATCCACCGGCCAGACGTCCACCGATCTGACACCCACTGATCGGGTACCCGCCGATCGGGCACCCGCCGATCTGGCACCCGCCGATCTGGCACCCGCCGGCCGGGCACCGCTCGCCGGTGAGGCAACGGGCCCGCGCCGGAGCGGCTGGGAGCAGGTGCTGGCGGCGAGGGAGGGGCCGCGCCGACCCGCCGGCGTGATCCTGGCCGACCTGCTGGCGGCCGGCGTCGACCTGGTTGGGCCGGACCGGACGGTGCGGGCCCGGATCGGGCTGCTGCCCACGGGGCTCGCGGCCGTGGGAGTGGCGGTGGCCGCGCAGCGCGGTGGTGCGCCAGGGCCGGACGGCTACCGCCTGCTCTCGAGGGCGGCCGGTCTCGCGGGCAGGCTCAGCCTGCCGTTGCTGACCCTGGTTGACACCCCGGGTGCGGCCTGCGGACCGGCCTCCGAGGCCGCGGGAATCGCGCCCCAGATCGGCGCGGCCATGGCGGCGGTGCTCACCTGCCCCTCCCCGACCATCTCGATCATCGTCGGTGAGGGCGGCTCCGGCGGGGCACTCGCGGCGGCCTGTGCCGATGTCGTCCTGGTTTCGCCGGATGGGTACCTGACCGCATTGGCTCCCGAAGGTGCGGCCACGACCCTGCGCATCGACCTCGCGGCGGCGGCGGACAGCGCGGGGCTGCGGCCCGACGACCTGCTCGCCCTGGGTTTCGCCGATGCCGTCCTGGACCGCTGTGACGCTGACCTGCCCGGGCTGGCACTACGGGTCGCAGATCTTCTGTGCGACCTCACGCTTCGTGACGCGGATGTCCGCCTTGCGGCAAGGCATGACAAATGGTCGACAGGCTTGGTTGGCTTTCAGTAACGTCGTTTGCCCAACCTGCCACGAGGACAGGTCCTCACGAAGGGGACGGTCATCGACACCCGACTGTTCACCCGACTCGGGGCCACGCAGTTCGACGGTGTGAAGGGCCTCATGGTCGAGGCGGCCTGTATCGCCACGCACGCAGCCCTCTACCCGGCTGCCGTGGTCGGGCGGCGCCGTGACGACGGCCCCACCGACCGCTATCGCCTGGCGGACCTGACCCCGCTCCAACGCGGCCTGATCGTCGGCGATCCGGCAACTGCTGGGACGCCCGTTCTTCTCATCCACGGCCTGGTGGACAACCGGTCGGTGTTCGCGCGGCTTGAGCGTTCCCTGCGCCGCCGCGGATTCACCACCGTGACCTCGGTGGACGTGCCGTTGTTCGCGACCAGTGTCCAGGCCGCAGCCGTTGCGCTCGCGGCCGCGGTCGAGCAGGCCGTCCGGCGGCACGGGCACCCGGACGTGAACATCGTCGCCCATTCGCTCGGCGGCCTGGTGGCGCGCTACTACGTGCAGCGGCTCGGCGGGGACGAGTACGTGCGCACTCTGATCACGCTGGCGTCGCCCCACAACGGCACCCGGCTCGCCAGCCGCCTGCCGAGGGCGGTCGCCTACCGGGTGCTGGCCCAGCTGCGGCCGGGGTCCGCCCTGTTGCAGGAGCTCGCCGAACCGGCCCCGGGCCTGCGCACCAGGTTCGTCGCCGTCGCCGGCAGCCTGGACACGGTGGTGCGACCGGACGAGGCCAGGCTCAACCACCCCGATCTGCTCGCCGAGAACGTCCTGGTGGACGGCGTCGGGCACCACGGTCTTCCGTTCTGCGGCGCGGTGGCGCAGCTGACCACCCGTCTGCTCACCCCGGCTCAGCCGGCAACACCTGCGGCACCAGCACCCACGGCATCAGCAGCGGGAGCGCGGCCGGCAACGACGGCGACAGGTCTGACGACGGACCAGCCCGAAAGTGCTACATCTTTGCGGCTAGTTGGAACTATCTGCCAGAAAGAGACGGTGTAGCCTCCTCATCGGTTTAAGGGCCCTCCCACCCGACTGGTTCGTCCGACGGGTGCCTTGTGACCAGGGGAGTGCGTGTTGACACGACCGCCGTTCCCGAGATCCGAGCACGGAACGCACCTACGTCGGAACGCCTCAGTCACCGACGAGTGGGACGACTCCGCACCCGGAAGATCGGGTTTCGTCTCCGTGCAGCTGCGACGTACCGGCGCCGCCACCGCGGTTGTCTCGACCATCGGCCTCGTGCTCATCAATGCCACCGGCATCGCGCATTCCGAGACCGCGGCCCAGCACCAGCCGGGACGGACCGGCAGCACGCTGGCGGCGTCCGCCAGCGGAACATCAGCAGGCCAGTCCGGCACCGTGCAGGTCGTGTCCACGGCGGGCGCGGATGATCTGAGCGGGCCGATCGACACCGAGGTGTCCGACGACCAACGCCGGATGGCCGAGCTGCTCGAGGCGAAGGACCTGGTCGCCACCCGCGTGGCAGCCGCCGCGCTGGCCCAGCGCGACGCCGCGGCCGCCGCCGAGGCGGAACGGGTGGCGGCGGCACGTTGGGTTCGCCCGATCGAGGCCCGCGTCACCCAGGGATTCGGCGGCTCGAACCACCACATCGGCGTGGATTTCGGTGCTCCCCACGGAACGACCATCCACGCGGCGCACCGCGGGACGATCATCTACGCGGGCTGGGAGACCGGCTACGGAAACTTCGTGCAGATCATGCATGAGAACAACGTGGTGACCAGCTACGGCCACCTGTCACGCATCGACGTCCGGGTCGGCCAGGAGGTCGACACCGGCGAGCAGATCGGACTGGAGGGGAACACCGGGAAATCCACCGGCCCCCACCTGCACTTCGAGGTCCGCCTCAACGGGCAGTACGGGACGAAGGTCGACCCCCTCGCCTGGCTCGCGGGCCACGGGGTCACGTACTGAGCCGTGCGCCTGACCCCGCTGCCGCCCGCGCTGCGCGCGGCAGCGCGGGCGCGTGGCCCGAGGCCTCAGCTCAGAGCTTCTCCACCGGCGCGTACCGCAGCAGGAGATCCTTCGTCCCGGTGTCGGAGCCGAAGTCGATCTTGGCCTGGCGGGAGTCACCGACCCCGCTCGTCGCCACGACGACCCCGAGGCCGAACGTGTCGTGGGTGACCCGGTCGCCGGGATTCAGGTCGATGATCGGGCGAGCGGCCGGCCGGGAGCTTTTCGCCCCGAACGGGGAGTTCGCCGGCCTCGCACCGGCGCCACCGAAGCCGCCTGCCCCGCTCGAGCTCGAGCCCGCGAAGCGCCCGCTGTTGGTGGTCGGAGCCGGCTCGGGCAGCCGGCGCCATTCGACGAGCGCATCCGGAACCTCGCCGAGGAACCGGGAGGGCGGGTTGTAGGCCGGCTGCCCCCAGGCGCTGCGGACCTGGGCCCGGGTGAGGTACAGCCGTGCCCTGGCCCGGGTGACACCCACATACGCCAGCCGCCGTTCCTCCTCCAGCTCGGTCGGATCCCCGAGCGTGCGCAGGTGTGGGAAGACACCGTCCTCCAGCCCGGTGAGGAACACGACCGGGAACTCCAGACCCTTCGCGCTGTGCAGCGTCATCAGCGTGACGACGCCGTCGGAGCCGTCGTCGTCGGGGATCTGGTCCGCGTCCGCGACGAGCGAGACCTGCTCCAGGAACTCGGCCAGGCTGCCGTCGGGACGCCGTTCGGTGAACTCCTGGACCACCCCGACGAGCTCCCGCAGGTTCTCGACCCGCCCCTGGGCCTCGATGGTGTCCTCCGCGACGAGCTCGGAGAGATAGCCCGTCCGCTCCAGCACGGCCTCGATCACGGCCAGCGGGCCGCTCGGCAGCAGGTCACGCAGATCGCCCAGCAGCGCCACGAAGTCCCGGACCGACCGGGCCGATC
>NZ_ADGX01000115.1 GCF_000177675.1 Parafrankia sp. EUN1f | reverse complement strand
ACTGATCCTCGCTGATAGCCGTGTGCCCCGCCGCAGCGCTGCGGCGGGGCACACGGTGCGGGCGGGCCTGAGGGGGTGGCCTCACACCCTTGGGAGGGTCAGACGGGTGGGGTGCGGTCGTAGCCGGGATCCTTCGGGGGTTCCGATCCGGGCCCGTACCCGTCGGCCCAGCGTGTCCGCAGTGGCCGGCCGTGCGGGCACGTCCCGGACTCCGGCACCGGATCCACCCGGCCCTCCCGGTGCAGCTGGGCGCCACGCTCGCGGCGGCACTTGTTGCAGGCGACTAGCGACAGCATCGGTACCAGCGGCCGGCCGGCGTCCGGGTCCATCATCCCTTTTTCACCCGCCCGACGCCGTTGCAGCTGGTGCAGTCGAACTCCTGGGTGCCGGTGAACCCGCCGTCCTCGTCACCTTCGACGACGTCCCTGGTCACCTTGCCGGCTCCGTTGCAGGTCGTGCAGTCGGCGAACTGGACGGGTCGAGGGAAAGGTCGCCATCGTCACGGGCGCCGGCTCCACGCCGGGTCCCGGGATGGGGACCGGCAAGGCCAGCGCGGTGGTGCTCGCCCGGGAAGGCGCGAGCGTCCTGCTCGTCGACCTGCATCCCGAGCGGGCCGAGGAGACGTTACAGATGATCGAGGACGAGGGCGGCAAGGCCCGGGTCTTCGGCGCCGACGTGACCAGCGCGGCCGACTGTGAGGCGATGGTCGACGCCGCCGTCGACACGTTCGGCACGGTGGACATCCTCGTCAACAACATAGGCCTGGCCTCGGTCGGGACCGTCGTCGACACCACCGAGGAGGCGTGGGACCGCAGCCTCAACCTGAACCTGCGCACGGTCTTCCTCGCGTCGAAGTACGCGGTTCCGGTGATGGCCGCGAAGGGAGCCGGTTCGATCGTCAACATCTCGTCGATCTCCGCGCTTCGCGGTGACGGCACCATCGCCTACTCCGCCGCCAAGGGCGCGATCCTCGCGATGACGGTCGACATGGCCTACTCCCACGGCCGGGACGGAATCCGGGTGAACGCGATCGCGCCCGGCCACATCACGACTCCGATGGTCAACTCGGTGTCGGGCCAGGACGCGGCCGCCGACTTCCGTACCCGGCTCCGCAACGAGGCGGGCCTGCTGGGCACGCCCGGCACCGGCTGGGATGTCGGCTGGGCGGTCGGCTACCTCGCCTCCGACGAGGCGCGCTGGGTGACCGGGGTGACACTGCCGGTGGATTCCGGTGTTCTCAGCGTCACCCCGCTGATGATGGCCCCGCACCTGCGCGGCGTGCAGGAATAGCCCGAACAGCGAACAGCGAACAGCGAAAATCTGGGCTGAACAGCGGATGTACTTCGTGAATGCCGGGGCCGTGGCCCGCGGGCTGATCTGGCGCCGGATCAGCCTCGGGTCGGCCCCGACATTCACCACTGATTGCGCCGGGGCGGTCAGCCCAGTGCGCGCACCTTGGCCGCGGCGAACGCGGCGCCGCTGGTCGTGCTGCCGTCATACCCGTAGGTGAGATGCGCCAGCGTGTTCACCCCGGCCGCGCAGACGGGGTCACCGAGGTTGCAGTATTCCTTGGCCTTCGAGCCGTAGAGTGCGCTGGCCGTGGGAATGTGCTGGCCATACAGCGCGAGCGGGTTGCCGAACACGACCACCGCGGCGACCCGCGGCGCGAGGTTCGTCGGGATGGTCTCGCCGGAGCCGAGCAGGGTCGGGATGCCGATCGAGATGTCGGTGACGCTCGCACCCTGCGAGTACCCGCCGAGCACGAACTTCGTGTTCGGGCAGGACGCGGCCACCGACTTCACGTGGCGGGTCATGTCGGTGGCGCCGGGGCCGGCGGAGGTCTGGGCGAGGTCGGCGGCGTAGTTGACCGCGTAGGAGCTGACCGACTTCCCGGTCAGGTTCGTCTTCAGGGAGTTGACGAACGGGGTGCCCGTGATCCCCAGGCCGGCCAACTCGCCGCTGCCGCGGGCGAAGACGATGTCGACGTCGGAACACGTCGCCGCGACCGCGGGCTCCGTAGCGATTCCGACGCCCAACGAGGCGGCGAACGCGGCCACGGCCAGCGCCAGGGTCCGCTTTTTCCGGGAACGGGAGAGCTTCATAGCTTCTCTTTCCTCGGGAATCCATCGACCTTTTGACGGAGATTCCCAGTCGTGCCCCCACGACAATTGACTTGCGCTCCCGAAACTAGCTTTCGCCCGGTGGTGGATCAAGCCACCCCCGTAGGGGTTCACCCTTAGGTGCCAGCGCCATCACCGAGAGGGTTCGTCGGGTGCCTGCGCCGGTTACCTGACCCCGTCATCGCCCGTCGCGCGCCCGCGCGTGATCTCCGTCGGTAAGCGGTTGATCACCAGAGGCCGGCCACCGGCCGCGGGGCTGTTGGGCTGTCGGCCGCTGGCCGCTGGCCGGCCGGCCACCGGTTGCGGGCTGGTGCCGACAGATCCGGGAATCTGGTCGTTCCTGCGTGCCCGGCCGCTGACCAGGCCGGCGCCACCACTGCTGTGCCGGTGCCCGGCCGGACCTGATGCGCGGGCCGCGCCGGGGGAGAACGGCGACGAATCGCCAGCTGAACCGGAAATCGTCGCGGCTGCGGGCCGCCGCCGCTGCGACCGGACAAGGGTAGAGCAAGAAGTGAGGATTTTGGCTGCTGCAGCAACCGAAGCCCTCACTTCTTGCGGATTGTCAAGCGATCCCGCGCCCCTCGTCAGGGGAGGACGGCCACGAACCGCCAGTCGAGGACGTCCCGGCCGCCCCCGTCAGCAGCGCCGGCGTCGCCAACAGCGCCGGTGGGGGCGGTGTCGGCGCGCACCCGTGAGCGCAGGCTGACCAGGCCGCCGCCGGCGGCGAGCG
The DNA here is from genome assembly GCF_000177675.1 of Parafrankia sp. EUN1f. Classification (GTDB taxonomy): domain Bacteria; phylum Actinomycetota; class Actinomycetes; order Frankiales; family Frankiaceae; genus Parafrankia. The sequence continues at coordinate 24,259 of NZ_ADGX01000115.1, read as the reverse complement.
GTGTCAGGTCCTCCACGGTGATCTCGCTGCGCAGGGTGTCGCCCTCGTGGACGGGGCCCACGTGGTCGCACCCGTGCCAGCCCGCGACCGTGACCAGCGTCGGCAGCGCCCGGGTGACCTGCGCGAACGCCAGACCGATGGTGTGGCCGCCGTAGACCAGCCGACGTCCACCGCCGGCCGCCGCGTCGTGGTGGACCTGCGCGATGTTGAGTGTCAGGCGGGCGAGCTCCGGGGCGTTCGACACGACGTCGCCGCCGCCGACCTGCCAGCTCTGCCCGACCTTGAGGTCGGTGAAGCGCACACCTTCGGTCGCGGCGGCGAAGCGGGTGAGGTCCCAGCCGTCGACGACCGCGGCGAGGTCCGCCGGGTCCGGCTGGGTGCCGACCGCGTCGACGTCGTCGCGATGCCCGGTGGCCCGGTCAGGATCACGCAGCGGCAGCATCGCGCACCGCCAGAAGTCCAGAACGGGGCGCCCCTGCTGGTCGACGGTGGTGATCCGCAGCACCGCGAGCCCGGTGGGCCGCCGGCCGGGGCGCACGCTGTTCTGCCGCAGCGCCACGACCTCGGTGGACGTCCGAAGTGTGTCACCGAGTTCGGGGGTGCGGCGGAAGACGAGCCCCCGGTAGAACAGGTTGGCCTTCACATGGTGGGTGACGACCGTCGACTGCCCGATGGCGACGTCCCAGACGACGTTCGGCGGGGCGAGCGCGGTGCCGCCGGTCACCTCGGTGTAGAGCGCGTGATCGAGCGCGAGGGGGAGCCGGCCGCCGACGATGGCCCGGTGGACGTCGACCAGGCCCGGCGTGAGTGTCACCCCGGGCGCGGAGCGGAACGCCTGGCCGACGGTCAGCTCGTCGAAGTACGGCCCCTCGGCGACCGTTCCGATCGTCATTCCACCGCTCCCGCCACCCCACCGTTCCGATCGTTCACTCTGCTTCGATCGTTCGCGCCGTTCGCGCCGTTCGCGCCGTTCGCGCCGTTCGCGCCGTTCACGGCCTTCATGCCGCGGGCGGCGCGGCGATCACACCGCTGTCGACGAGGCGGCCGATCTCCGCGTCGCTGAGCCCGAGCACGTCACTGAGCACGGACGCCGTGTGCTGGCCGAGCCGCGGCGCGTCGCCGGGAGCACCGTACTCGCCGTCCCACCGCATCGGCGAGCGCGCGGTGATCGACGTGACCGGCCCACGGGACGGATCACTGGCGGGCAGCTCGACGTCCGCCAGCACGGCGAGCGGGTTCGCGGCGTGTGCGGCGACGACGTCCGACATGCCCTGGTAGCGGCTCCACAGCACGCGGGCGGCGTCGAGCTCGCCCGCGACCTGCGCGTAGTCACGGGCGGCGAACCAGGGGCGCAGCACCGCGGCGATGGTCTCGCGCAGGCGGTACCGGTCGGCCTCGAAGTTCAGGTCGGCGTCCAGGGCGGTCTCCAGCGCGCCGAACACCTCGCCGGTCTTGGTGACTGAGCACAGTGCCGCCCACTGGCCCTCGGTGAGCGCGACGACCATCACCCGGACGCCGTCACTGCAGGTGAAGTCGACGCCGAAACTGCCGTACACGTGGTTGCCGTGCCGTGGCCGTTCCCCGCCGCGGGCGGCGGCCTCGGAGAGCCAGCCCATGTTCGCGACGCCGGCCAGCGCCACGTCGGAGAGCGCGAGCTCGATGAACGCCCCGGCGCCGGAGCGGTCGCGGTCGCGCAGCGCGGCGAGGACGGCGGTCGACACGCTCAGGCCGGTGATGTAGTCCCAGGCGGGCAACACGTGGTTGACCGGCGCGCCGCCCTCCTCACGCCCGGTGATGCCCGGCAGGCCGACCTCGGCGTTGACGGTGTAGTCGACGGCCGGCCGGCCGTCGGGGTAGCCCTGGACCCGCACGTGGATCAGGTCCGCCCGACGGGCGGCGAGGACGTCGTTGGCCATCCAGCGGCGCCCGACCACGTTGTCGACGAGGATGCCCTGCTCCGGCCCGGGCGCGGTGATCAGCGCGGTGACCAGCTCCTTGCCCTCGGCGGCGCGCAGGTTGATGGCGGCCGAGCGCTTGGCCTTGTTGAGGGACGTCCAGTAGTAGCTCTCGCCGGTCGGGGCCACCGGCCAGCGCTGGAAGTCGCTGCCGCCGCCGATCGGGTCGATCCTGATCACGTCGGCGCCGAGCTGGGCCAGGGTCATCCCGCCGGTCGGCCCGGCTACGAAACTCGCGCATTCCACGACCCGCAGGCCGGCGAGTGGCTGCCTGATCATGCGGACCACCCGCGGGTCACCAGGTGCGTCCACGGGGTGTCGGGCGCGAGTGAGGTCGTGCCGGGGCTGGCTTCCACGTGCATGCGGGCACCGCCGTCCAGTTCGAGGGAACTGCCGGCCCGGCCCGGTCGAGGCGCGTTGCCTGCGGTGACGGGTGGGACAGAGCGGCAGCTTTGTAGCACGGGAGCTTTGTATCAGAATTCATCTCTCGGAATAATTCTTTCCGAGTGATCCCTTTGGCGTGAGAAGCGAGGATCATCCTGACGCCTGCGCTCGTCGCCGGGGTCCTGCCCGGCCGCTGGGCCTGATCGGTCGCTGGGCCTGATCGGTCGCTGGGCCTGATCGGCCGCTGGACCTGATCACGAACCCCATCCGCGCGGGCCACCCGGCAGGGATGCCACACCTCCGCCGCTGCCGCCCGCCGCCGACGCCGCGCCGAAAATTCGCGCCAATAAGGACAATCGGGACGCGGAGTCGCCTGTCAATCCGCAAGAAGTGAGGATTTCGGTTGCTGTCGCAGCCAGAATCCTCACTTCTTGCTCGGGAGCAGCGGCGGCAGCGGAAGCCCGAGGCTAGGGACTCTGCGACGGGCTCCGAAATGACCGAAATCCTCCACCTTTCAGGACGCGCCGGTTGGACTCGCCTCGGCTGCGGCCGACACGCCGACCCTGCGCTGGCTTGGGACCGCGGCCTCGGTGCTCGCCGGTGCCGCGGCGCTCGCCGGTGCCTTGGCGCTCGTCGGTGCCGCGGTGCCCACGGGCACGCGGACTTCCTGGGGCCTGCGGCTGGGGATGGTGAGAGCGAGCAGGCACGCGGCCAGTGCGGCACCCGCGCCGATGACGAAACCGACCCGCATTCCGGTGAGCGAGGGCACCGCGCTCGGCCCGAAGGCGACGGTCATGTTGGCCAGCACCACGCCGATCACCGCGCTCGCGGTGGACGTCCCGATCGACCGCATCAGGGTGTTGAGGCCGTTCGCCGCGGCACCCTCGGATGCCGGAACCGAGCTCATGATGAGTGCCGGCATCGCCGCGTAGGCGAACCCGACGCCCAGGCTGATCACGGCGGAGACGATGAGGAGCCCCCACGGAGCACTCATCAGGCCCTGCGCCATGACGTACCCGACGGTCATGATGCCCGCGCCGGTGACCAGGGAGACCTTGGGTCCACGAGCCGCGATCAGTCGTCCGGCGAAGGGCGAGGCGGCCATCATGACGAGGCCGCCGGGGGCCATCCACAGCCCGGTCGCGATCAGCGACTGCCCGAGGCCGTGCCCGGTCTCCTTCGGCAGCTGCAGCAGCTGCGGCACGATCAGCGACATGGCGTACATCGCGAAGCCGAGCACCATGGAGGCGATGTTCGTGAGCAGCACCGGCCGCTGGCTCGACGTCCGCAGGTCCACCAGCGGGGCCGGGATGCGGGTCTCCCACCAGCCCCAGGCCAGCAGGACGATGACGGCGCCGCCGAACAGCCCCAGCGTGGTGGCGCTTGACCAGCCCCACGCGGAGCCCTTCGACACCGCGAGCAGGAGGGCGGCCAGGCCGGCGGAGAGCGCCACCGCGCCGGGCACGTCGAAGCTGCCCTCACCCCGCACCGGGGATTCGGGGACCACAACCGCTACGAGCGTGATGATCAGTGCGGTCGCCACCAGTGAGCCCCAGAACAGCACGTGCCAGTCGAAGTTCTGCGCCACGATCGCCGCGATGGGAAGACCCAGCGCGCCACCGATGCCCAGGGACGAGCTCATCAGCGCCATGGCGGGGATGAGCCGCTTCGGGGGCAGCAGGTCGCGCATGATGCTGATGCCCAGCGGAATGATCGCCAGGCCCAGGCCCTGCAGGGCACGCCCGGCGATGACGGGCACCAGAGAGCTGCTCAGCGCACAGATCAGCGAGCCGCCGGCCAGGAAGTAGCCCGAGACGAGCAGCATGCGCCGCTTGCCGAAGAGGTCGCCCAGCCGCCCGTACACGGGGTTGGCGACGGCGCCGGTCAACAGGGTGGCTGTGATGGTCCAGGAGGCGTCCGCCGCGCTGGTGCCCAGCAGGCGTGGCATCACCGGGAGCAGCGGCACCATGAGCGTCTGCATCAGGGCGACGATCACACCGCTGACGGCGAGGACGGCGACGATGGCGTTGGCGCGGGATGGGTCCTCGGCGACCCCGGAGCCCTTCGGGGGAACCGGCCCGGACCGACCGGAGACTTCGTTGGACACCATATGCACCCCACAGATAGCTGTACCGTACAACTATGTGTATCACGCACATCGAACGAATGTCCGTATACGACGTGAGGGTTCTTGGTCACACTTCGGCGCGTGGATGGGACGGACGGGCACCGGCGTAGCGGGGTACGCCAAGACCGAACTGCCGGTGCCGGTCGGCCGGGCGGCGGCTGGCCATGCCGCCGCCCGGCGTCACACGGTGCCCTCAGGCGGTGCCCTCAGGCCGGACGGCGGCGGCCGTCGAGGGGGCGACCGTGGTCGAGCTGTTCGTCCCGGCCACCCACCTGGTACTGCTCGGCGCCGGCGCGCTGGCCGAGGCCATCGCCGCGCAGGCACGGCTGCTGGGGTGGCGGGCGACGACGGTCGGGGTTGCCGCCACCGCGGTCGGCGCGGTGGAGCGGCTGGGCCCCTCCGGTGGCCTGGTGGCGTTCGCGCACGACGCCGCGGTGGACGATCCGGTACTGATCGCGGCGCTGCGGGCGGGCGTCGGCTATGTGGGCGCCCTCGGCAGCCGCCGGACGCACGCCCTGCGCCTGGAGCGGCTGCGCGCGGCTGGCGTCGACGACGGCGACCTGGCGCGGATCCACGGCCCGGTCGGGCTCGACCTCGGCGCCCGCACAGTGTCGGAGATGGCCCTCGCGATCAGCGCCGAGGCACTTGCGGTCCTTACCCGGCGCACTCCGACGCCGCTGCGGGACAGAGCCGGCCCCATTCACCGGTGACGCGGAGCCGTGTCGGGTGGCGGTTCCGCGGAGCCGTGTCGGTTGGCGGTTCCGCCGGGATACGGAACTGTAGTGATCCGGAACTGCGCTGGTCCGGAAATCGAATTCGTGGTCGGCCGGACGGCTACATGGGCGTTCACGGCTGCGCGAATTGGTGGCCACGCCGGTCTCGGCCTGAAATTTTGGCGATTGCCATAGATCGTGTACTGCTGAGTAGGTTGGTCGCTGTCGCCGGGAGTACCGGGCGGTATCCGTTCCGGCGCAGCTAAGGGGCGCCTAGGAGGTTCCGGGGGGTGCGCCGCCCGGCCGCAGGCGAGGATCGCGTCTTCGCGTCTTCGCAGGTCGCGCACCATGTGCAGCCCTGGATCGGACGCACTACTATCTCCCGAAACAACCGAAGTATTTGAAGTATTACGGTTCGCGCTGTGGGGTCCCGGGTGCGGTGCGGGGCTCGATTCAGCCCGCGGCGTCCAGGACGGCGTCGTCCGTGTACCCAAAGGGGGATCTCGTGCGCAGGCACCGAATTGTCGGACGGTTAGGCCTGGCGGCCGCAATCATCGCGGCTGCCGCGACCAGCTGCTCCACACCCGGGTCCGAAGCGGAGGCGAACGCCGCCTGCGACACCCCGGGCATCACCGCCGACCAGGTCAAACTCGGCTTCGTCTTCTCCAGCACGGGCATCGGGAGCGAGGCGCTCGCCTCGGCCCGCTCCGGGTTTGACGCCAGGATCGGGCTGGCCAACGCGAACGGTGGTGTCCACGGGCGCGAAGTCACCTACGTCTGGCGGGATGACGAGACCACCGGTGCGGTAAACGAGCAGGCGACCTCCGAGCTCGTCCACCAGGAGTCCGTCTTCGGGCTGGTGATGGTGACGTCGTCGAACGGCCAGTCACCGGAGACCCTGCAGAAGGAAGGCGTGCCGGTCGTCGGCCTGGCACAGCCGGACTACGGGAAATACTCGAACTGGTTCACGGACCTCTACGACCCCTCGCCGGTGACCGTGGCCCGCTACATACTCGCCCGAGGCGGGACGAAGCTCGCGATCGCGACGACCGGCTCGTCGGACTACGTCATGGGATTCGCCCACAAGTACGGCGTGGAATTCCAGCAGGCCGGGCTGCCCACGGTCGAGGTGATTCCGTTCGAGGCCAGCACGGACAGCCCGAGCCGCATCGCGAAGCGGATCGCCGCGAGCGGCGCGGACGCACTGATCGGCTTCACCACCCTGGACGACTTCGCGCAGCTCTCGGCGGCGGTGAAGGCGGCCGATGTGTCGCTGAAGGTCAGCGTGTCCCTGAGCGGATATGACCGCAGCACGCTCAGCCGGCTGGGGCAGCAGCTCGTCGGCGTGTCCTTCCCGGTCTATTTCCACCCCTTCGAGGGCGGCGGTGAGGCGATCGACCGATACCACCAGACGATGAGCCAGTACGCGCCGGAAACCGCACAACCCGAACAGCAGTTCGCCATGTACGCGTACATCTATGCCGACATGTTCCTGCGTGGGCTGGAGCTTGCCGGCGAGTGCCCGACCCGGGCGGGCTTCATAACCGCGCTGCGCGCGGTGAAGGACTTCGATGCGAGCGGCCTCATCGAGCCGGTCGATCTCAGCACGAACCAGATGACTCCGCTGCGATGCAACGCGTTCGTGCAGATCGACCCGACCGGTGCGGCGTTCAAGGTCGTGCAGCCGCGGCTGTGCGCGGACGGAACCACCTGACCGGCTGACTCCTGGGTCCCAGGGCGGGGTCCGGCTGCGTCCACGGTTGACGGAACTCGGCGGGTGCCCACATAGTGAGGAGTCCTCACTATATGGGCCCGGTCAACGCTGGGCCCAGTCATCGACGCTGCCGCCCAAGCCCTGCCGTGGTGGCCAGCCGGAAGGAGCCCGTATGGGCGATACGCGCCGCCGTGGACCCGACCAACGGGTGGTCGTCGCCGCACTCTTCGTCGCAACGATGTTCATCACGATCATGGACACCACGATCGTGAACGTGGCGCTTCCGTCCATCGCGCGTGATCTCGGTGTCGCGCCCGACTCGATCGACGAGATCGTGGTCAGCTATCTGGTCAGCCTGGCGGTGGTGATCCCCGCCTCGGGCTGGCTGGCGGACAGATTCGGCACGCGGCCGGTGTTCCTCGCCGCGCTCGCGATCTTCACCACGGCCTCCGCGCTGTGCGGCCTGGCGGAAAGTGTCCCCGAGCTGGTCGGGTTCCGCATCCTGCAGGGAGTCGGCGGCGGGCTGCTCACCCCGGTCGGCATGGCCATGCTCTTCGGGGTGTTCCCGCCGGCGGAGCGGGCGCGTGCCGCGCGCATTCTCGTCGTGCCCACGGTCATCGCGCCCGCGGTCGGGCCGATCCTGGGCGGGGTGCTGACCGACCAGGCCTCCTGGCACTGGGTGTTCCTGGTCAACATTCCGATCGGGATCGTCGCGTTCGTCTTCGGCGCCCTCTTCCTCGCCGATCATCGGCGGCCGGCCACCGGTGGCTTTGACGTGGTCGGCTTCGTGCTCTCCGCCGGCGGGTTCGCGCTGATCCTCTACGCGCTGTCGGTCGGGCCCACCAAGGGCTGGACCTCGCCGCTGATCCTCACCACCGCCGGCATCGGGATCGTCGCGACCGCGGCCACCGTGTGGTGGGAGCGCAGACGCGCCCATCCGCTGCTGGTGCTCCGGCTGTTCGGGAACGCGCTGTTCCGCAACGTCAGCCTCACCCTGGGCGCGATGTTCATGGCGTTCATGGCCGTGCTGTTCCTGATCCCGCTGCTCATGCAGACGGTGCGGGGGGCCAGCGCGACGACGTCCGGGCTCGTCATCTTCCCCGAGGCCATCGGCGTGCTGGTCGCGAGCCAGATCTCCGGGCGTCTCTATCCGACGGTGGGCCCGCGCCGGCTGATGATGGGTGGCCTGGCCGTCATCGCCCTGTCGACCCTGGGCCTCGGGCTGCTGGACGTCGACGCCTCGCTCTGGGTGTTCCGCGCGGTCCTGTTCGTGTTCGGTTTCGGGGCCGGCCTCGTGATGACGCCGGCGCAGGCCGCTGCCTTCGCCACGATCTCCCGCGCGGACAACGCGCAGGCCTCGGCACTGTTCAACGCACTGCGCCAGCTGGCCGCCGCGGTGGGCGTCGCGTTGGTCACGACCGCGCTCAGCCTCGCCAGGCCCGGTGAGACGGGCGGCTCGGCCGCGGCTGGCCTCGGCGGCACCTTCCAGTGGGGGTTCTACGTCGCCGCGGTGGTCGCCGCGCTCGGGATCGTGGTCGCCGCCCGCGTCCGCGACGCCGACGCCGTCGCCACCATGGGTCGCCCCGCCGCCTGACTACCTGGGCGGCTTGGTACCCGGGCGGCCGGGCACCTGAGCACCCGGGCGGCGGTGGCTCAGACTCCGGCGATCTGGTGCAGGCCGGCCCGGACGCGCTGCAGCGACATCTCGCGGGCCGTCATCAGATAGTCGACGACGTCGGCGCGCAGCGCGGTGAACAGGACATGGGCCAGGTAGTCCGCGTCCTCCGCGGGGCGGGCGGCGGCGATCCGCCTGCTCAGCTCGGCGATCCAGTACCGGCTGGACGCGTTGGCGTAGTAGGCGTTCGGGCCACGGTGCTCGAGAGCCCGGATGAGGGCACGATTGGCCACCACGAAATCCAGCAGCGCGTCGAGGTAGGAGCGCATCGCGTCGGCGGGTGACGCACCAGGCCCGAGCGGGGGCGGGCCGTGCTCGACGCATTGGCTCAGGGCGTTGACGCGCGGCTGCAGAACTGCTTCGATCAACGCCGTACGGTCGCCGAAGCGCCGGAAGACGGTGCCCTTGCCGACACCGGCCGCCTCGGCGATGTCGCTCATGGACACTGTCTCGGTGCCCTCGCGATCGAACAGGTCCGCTGCCGCGGCCAGGATCGCGGCGCGGTTTCGCGCGGCATCGACGCGCTCCTGCGCGACCAAACCCACGCACCTCCTTCGGCCGGCCCGGCTTCCCGAGGCAGGTAACCCGACTCGTACGGTAGCGGTTACCACCCGCCCCGGGCTCGCTCCGGCGTGGTTGTGATGCGCAGCGCGGTCCCGCAGACGGGCCGGTGGGCGTGGGGTGTGGACAGCTGGCCGGTCGTCCTTGATCGCGGCGAAGCAGTGTGACTTCTCCTCGGTGGCGAGCCATTCCGGGTTCGCCCCGTCGAGGGTGCCGTGAAGCTCTGTAAATCCTTCGAGGGCGGAGAGTTCTAGGCTTCATTTTCATTCGGGGTGTGAGGCCATGTCGGTGAACAGTGGATTCAGGTCGGTTGACGAAGAGGTTTGTCGTCGGACTTGCGGAGTTTTGTGGAGGTGATTCAGGATGTTCGCCGGTGCTGCTTCAGATCAACCGTTCGGGCAGCTGGCGGGCCCGCGGAGCGGCCGTACTTCCACACGGTTGTAGATTTATCGGCGGAGCGGGTCTAGGACAGGAGTCTCACAGCTTCGACTGCTGCTGTTTACCGGATTTTTGACCTTCGGTAATCCCGTCGTCCGGTTATTCGCGGGAATGGCGTCCTACGTTCTGAACCATGCCTGTGAGTCCTTCTGGTGAAGTGGTTGCATCGGGTGTCCCGGCGAATCTCGCCGAGGATATGACCATTGCCGAGCAGCATGAGTGGCTGCAGACCTATCTCCGTCGCCGCCCGGTCAGCCGGCGCGGCCTGCTGCTCGGCGGCCTGGCGGGCGCCGGGGCGGCCAGCCTGCTCGGCACCCCGTTCGGACGGGCCGCCTACGCGGCGACGAACACCGACAGCCCCCTGGTCATCGGTGGCCGGCACACCGCCTTCGGGGCGGACCCGTCCGCGCAGCTACGCCTCGCGGCGCAGCTCTCCCGCAACCCGGGCCGCGGCCGCATCCTCGTCGACTTCGGCACCGACCGCCGCCTCGGGCACACCACCGAGGCCGAGATCCGCCCGCTGCTCTCCCAGGTGCCGCAACTGGACGGCTCGATCTTCTCCGTCGAGCAGTACTACGTCCACGCCGCGTTCGACCGGCTGAGCCCGGGCCGCGAGTACTACTACCGCTTCCGGGTTCCGGGCGGGGCGGCGACGGCGGTGCAGTCCGTCCGCACCGGCCACCGCAAGGGCCGTGACGGCGGCTCGTTCCGCTTCACCATGATGGGTGACCACGGCTCGAACACCGCGCCCGCCGGCGACCCGGCCGGACTGTTCACCGACAACTACTATGCGGCGGCCAACGACCCGACCACCCCGCACGCCACGAACATCACCACCGCCATCGCGCGCCAGGACCCGGTGTTCCACCTGCTCGCCGGTGACATACGCCGACCCGTCCGGCGCGGGCCGGCCGCCGGTGCACACCACCGTCGCGGGCACCGTACCGGCGGGCTACGACAACTTCGACCCGACCGTCTGGGACGTCTACCTGGCCGGCATCGAGGTGAGCAGCGCCCGCACCCCGTGGATGTTCGCCACCGGCAACCACGACATGGAGGCGCTCTACTCGTCGCACGGCTACGGCGGCCACCTCGCCCGGCTCGATCTGCCGAACAGCGGCCCCAAGGGCTGCCCGAGCGTGTACTCGTTCGTCTACGGCAACGTCGCGGTGCTCTCCCTCGACGCGAACGACGTCAGCCATGAGATCAGGACGAACACCGGCTACTCGGGCGGCGCTCAGACGTCCTGGGTCGAGCGGACGCTGAAGGCCTACCGCAACGACCCGGACATCGACTTCATCGTCTGCTTCTTCCACCACTGCGCCTATTCGACGACGCTTCAGCACGCCAGCGACGGCGGCGTCCGCGCGGCGTGGTCCCCGCTGTTCGACAAGTACTCCGTCGACCTTGTGATGCAGGGGCACAACCACCTGTACGAGCGCACCGACCCGATCCGCGCCGCCGCGCCGACCCGGGAGGCCCCCGACGGCTCCGCCATCGAGCCGGCCAAGGACGGCACCACCTACATCACCGCCGGCAGCGCCGGGCGCCCCCGCTACGCGTTCCAGGCCGGTGAGCCCGAGTCCTACCGCGGGCACATCGTCGCGGGCTCGAACGTCGTCCCGAACAGCTACGCCTGGCAGTCCGACGGCACGAAGCTGACCGAGTCCATCAGCTGGTCGCGGACCAGGTTCGACAACTACGCCTTCGTGGCCATCGAGTCGGACCCGGGCCGGCCGGGCGGCACCTCGACGCTGACCGTGCGCGGCATCGACGAGTACAGCAAGGAGTTCGACCGGGTCGTCCTGCGCCGCTCGGTCCCGCGTGCCGGGCACTCCGGCCGGCACTGACCCGGCCGACACCGACCTGGGCCGACACCGACCTGATCCGGCACTGACCTGCCGCGAGCCCACCGACCCGGCACGGGTGGCCCGTCCGTCGACGATGACGGACGGGCCACCCGTGCATGGGGCGTCCGGAGCGTTTCCCGCTCTCGCGTTTCCCGCGCTCGCGCCGGCCGTTGTCAACGCCCCCGGAAAGGAGCGGTGAGCTGGCCGATCCAGTCGGCGGGGAGCTCCCGGCCGATGCCGTAGCGGGTGGGCATCGTGCGCGGGAGATGGGCGGTGCGGAACAGCCAGTCCCAGATGGACAGCACCGCGCCGTAGTTGCGATTCACGGCCGCGGGCTCGTCGGCGTGATGCCAGTGGTGGAAGGCGGGGGTCACGAACACGGCGCTGAGTGGCCGAAGCGTGATCCGGGTGTTCGCGTGCGCAAGGAACGGAAAGTAGAACTGGCGGTTCTTCGGCATGCCCGCCCGTCACCGTGGGATGCGGGGCGCCTACTTGAGGACGATCACGATCGGGCCGCCCTTGATCGGGCCGCCCTTGATCGGGCCAGCGACGCCGCCGCCGATCGGAATCACACCGGCGTCGGAGGTCGCGCCGCTGAACCAGCTGGTGTGGGACGCGGAGAGCGCGCCGCCGACCAGGCCGGCGGCCAGGGCCGCGACCAGGATCGCGCGGCCGGCGGAACGCTGCAGGAACATGTGGGCAGAGGCCATTTCAATTCCTCTCGCGAAAAGCATTTGCTGCCGTCGGGAATTCGGGTCAGCCGGCCGGCCGGACGATGATCGGGCCGGTCTTGAGCGTGCCGCCGTTGCCAATCCCGATCCGCGCGATTCCGGCGTCGGAGGTCGCACCGTCGAACCAGCCCGGGTGCGACGCGGACAGCGCGCCGCCGGCGATGCCGGCCGCGAGGGCGGCAATGAGGACAGCGCGGCCGGTGGAGCGCTGCAGGAATGTGTGCACCGCCGTCATGTGAATCCCCTTTCGCGTGCGGAGCGAGACGCCGGGAGTAATTCCGCGGGCGCCCGCGCCGACTGGAAACACCCCGTGGCCGGGCGGCCATGGGGCCTTTGCGGCCGGTCAACCCTGTAAGCCGTCCCGGCTCGGGTGAAGGCTAGGCCGCGATGTTTTCCGCGTACAGGCGGAAGTGCGGTTGTCGGTTACCCGGAAATCAGGATGCGGGTAGGCCGGTCACGTGACGGGGGGCCCGCGCGATGCGAGTATGTCCCGACGCGGCGGTGGCACCGGTGGTATCGGGGGCCCCGCCTTGGACGCGAGACGTGGCTGGGAGCGGAGCATGCAGGAAGGTGACCTTCCCGACGGCGGAGCGGCTCCGGTCGTGACCGAGCGATGGGGGATGACGATCCCGCTGCCGGACAGCCCGCTGCCGGACCTGCCCGCGCTGTGCACCCGGCTCGCCGACGCCGGCTACACCGATGTCTGGTCGTCGGAGGCGACGGCGGGGGACGGCATCATCCCGCTGGCGCTGGCCGCCGCCGAACCGCGCCTACGCCTGGGCAGCGCGATCCTGCCGGTCTACACCCGCGGCCCGGCGCTGCTGGCCCAGACCGCCGCGACGCTCGCCGCGGCCGCACCCGGCCGGTTCGTGCTCGGCCTGGGCACCTCCTCCAACGTGATCGTGTCGAACTGGAACTCCATCCCCTTCACGAAGCCGTACCAGCGGGTTCTGGACACCGTCCGGTTCCTGCGCGCCGCCTTCGCCGGCGAGAAGGTCGACGAGGAGTTCCCGTCGTTCACGATCCGCGGGTTCCGGCTCGGGATCACTCCGCCGGCACCGCCGAAGATCATGGTGGCGGCGCTGCGCCCGCGGATGCTGGAGCTCGCCGGCCGCGAGGCGGATGGGGTCATCCTCAACTGGCTCTCGCCGCAGGACTGCGACACCGTCCTGCCACATGTGCACAAGCATCGACCGGACGCCGAGGTGGTCGCCCGGATCTTCGTCCACGTGCATGACGGTGACCCGGCGCAGGCCCGTGCCCGGCTGCGGCCGTTGGTTGCCGCATATCTCACGGTGCCGGTGTACCGGCAGTTCCACGTCTGGCTGGGCCGCGAGCAGGCGCTCGCCGGCATGTGGCAGGCGTGGGAGGCCGGTGACCGCCGCGCCGCGCTGACCGCGATCCCGGACGAGGTGGTGGACGACCTGATCGTGCACGGGACGGTCGAGCAGTGCCGGGCCCGCCTGCGGCGCTACGTCGAGCACGGCGTGACCACCCCCGTCCTCGCGCTGACGAACACCGGCCCGAACCTTCCGGACGTCATGTCCGCCCTCGCCGCCCGCTGACATCCGCGCACTGCCGACACCCACGCACTGCCGACACCCCGCAGGCTGACAGGCACCCGCCGTTCTACTCGGGGACGAGCATCACCTCGCGTTTGACGGTGCGGACGACCGGAGCGGTCTCCACGTCGCGAACGGTGGGCAGCGCGCCGATGCGCTGGGTGAGGTAGCGGAACAGGTCGGCGCCGTCCTGGCACACGGCCACCGCCACGAGGTTGGTGGGCCCGGTCGTCGCGGCGGCGAAGACGATCTCCGGATGGCGGGCCATCGCCGTCCCGACGGAGATCAGGTCCGCGGGTGCGACGGACAGCCACATCCGGGCCGCCACGTGCGGCCCGATGATGTCGAAGGAGACGTCCACGTCGAAGTACAGGGCGCCGAGCGTGCGCAGCGTCTCCAGACGGCGCCGAACCGACGACTCCGAGCGGCGCAGCGTGGTCGCGAGCTCCGCGTGGGAACGACGACCGTCGAGGGCGAGGGCCGTGATGAGCTCCCGGTCCTCCGGTTCGAGCGCGGAGCCGCCGGCTCCGGTGGCCTCGCTCGTTCCGGTGGGGCCGCCGGCTCCGGTGGGGTCGCCCGTCGCGGGGACGAGCAGCGAGACCTGCTCGTCGCTCAGGACCCCGAGGCGCACCCACTCGCGGCCGCCGGCATAGCCGGCCATCGCGCCCGCGAAGTAGTGGATCACTTGCTGGGCGGTGATCGACTGAACCTGCGCGGTGCGCGGCAGCTTGTGCAGCAGCAGCGCGTTGTGCTCCTCGGCCGTCCAGGACCGGATGTTGCAGGAGATCTCGGTGCCGGCGGAGAGCAGGTGCACCCAGGACGTGTCGGATCTGCGGGCCAGCGCGTCCGCGACCGCCCGGGCCGCGTCCGGGACGCAGCGCAGTCGGATCATCCAGTGGCCGTGCCCGAACTGGTGGGTGTTGGGGACGCCGAAGACCCGCAGCGCGCCCGCGGCGACCATCCGCCGGTAGCGCCGGGCGACGGTCTGGTCGGCGACGCCCAGCGCCGCGCCCACCCGGCTGAAGGGTGCCCGCCCGTCGATCTGCAGTGCCTGCACGATCTGGCGATCGAGCTCGTCGAAGATTGCGGATGCCACCGCTGAAGGCTACTACCATGTCGAGATCCAGCGAATTCAGAGACCGTCAGGTCGAGTGGTGCGCCCCCTGCCGGATCGTGGACCGACCGCCGGTCATCCCCGGCGCCGCGACGATGAGTCGCAACGATGACAGGAGAGCCATGCGTAAATGGCTGCCGCTGGTGGCGATCTGCCTCGGCACGTTCATGCTGCTCGTCGACATCACGATCGTCACGGTGGCGCTGCCCGACATCGCCACCAGCCTCGACGCCTCGTTCTCCGACCTGCAGTGGGTGATGGACGTCTACGCCCTCGCCCTGGCCGCTCTGCTCCTCGGCGCCGGAGCGATCGCCGATCTGCGCGGCCAGCGCAGGGTCTATCTCGGTGGTCTGATCCTGTTCGCGGTCGCGTCGCTCGCCTGCGGGCTCGCACCGGGAGCGGGGACGCTCGTCGTCGCCCGCGGTGTGCAGGGGATCGGCGGCGCCGCGATGTTCGCCACGACCATGGCGCTGATCGCCAGCACCTACCGCGGCCGTGACCTCGGTGTGGCGTTCGGGATCTGGGGCGCGGTGAACGGGGCGGCCGCGGCCATCGGGCCGGTGCTCGGCGGCCTGCTGACCGAGCACGTGAGCTGGCGGGCGATCTTCCTGGTCAACCTGCCGGTGAGTGTCGCCGCCGCGGCCCTCACGCTGGCCGTCGTCGGCGAGTTCCGCCGGCCGGACGGCCCGCGGGTCGACCTGGCCGGAACCGTCACGTTCACGGTCAGCGCCGCGGCCCTCGTGTACGGCCTGATCCGCGCCGGTGAGCACGGCTGGGGCTCCGCCGGCACGCTGGGACTGTTCGCGCTGAGCGCCGTCGCGCTCGTGCTCTTCCTCGTGGTCGAGTCCCGCATCCCGCACCCGCTGCTGGAGCTTGGGCTGTTCCGCCGCGGCGGCTTCGTCGCCGCGCTCATCGCCGGCCTCACCCTGTCCGCCGCCGCGTTCTCCGTGCTGACCTTCACCTCCGTCTGGCTGCAGGCGGTGCTCGGCCAGGGGCCGGTCCGGGCCGGCCTCGCGATGCTGCCGATGGCGCTGGCCGCGTTCGTCGTCGCCGGACTCGGCGGTCGCTTCCTGCACGCGGCGTCGCCCCGCCTGACCATCGGAGTCGGCATGCTGCTGGTCGGCGCCGGTTCGGTGGCGCTGAGCCGCCTGGACGCCGGTTCCGACAGCGGCAGCCTCCAGCTGGGCCTGCTCGTCACCGGTATCGGCGTGGGCCTGGCCATTCCGGCGCTCAGCGCGGCGGCGATGTCGGCGGTGCCCCCGCAGCGCGGCGGGATGGCCGCGGGCGCGCTGAACACCTTTCGCCAGCTGGGATTCGCACTCGGTATCGCCGTGTTCGGGCTGCTGTTCCACAACGGCATCCGCGACCAGCTGAGTGGGCACGTCCCCAACCCGGACACGGTGGCCGCCGCGATCGGCCAGGGGCAGGCCGCCCGGGACGTCCCCCCGGCCGCGCTCACCGCCATCCGGGCCGCGGTGCCGACCTCGCTCGGCGATGTCTACCTGATCGCGGCGATCGTGGCCTTCACCGCCGGTATCGCCGTGTTCGTGCTCATGCCGCGGGCCGCCGCCCACCTGACCGAGAACGCCCAGTCCGCTGACAGTCATCCCGCTGATGGTCGTTCTGCTGCCGGTCGTTCTGCTGCCGGTCGTCCCGATGACGGGCATTCTGCCGACGGGCATTCTGCCGACGGGCAGTCTGCCGACGGGCAGTCGGATGGCGGGCAGTCGGATGGCGGGCAGTCGGATGGCGCAACGCGGGACACCGACCGGCCGGTCACCCACGCCGACATATGACCCGGATCCGGACCAGTTCCGGGGTTGCTGCCGGACAGTCGTTGAGGATTCCAGCCGCGGGGGAGCCCGTCGAAAATCGCGCTTGCCCGGAAGCGCAGCACCCGCGACAGCCGGGACCGTTGCTCGGAGCCGCGAGCCGCTGCGGGCCGCATGCCGCCGGCTGCGGGCTCCAGCGGACGGCGGGCTGTGCACCTGATTGATTTGTTGGGTTTCTGACAGCACTGGTCAGCTTTCGACGCGTGCGTGACTGTTCCATTCGCGAAACTAAAGGGCTTCGCGTTTCTCCTCTTTCAGGTCTCTTGACATCCACTCCTTCGCCGGTTTTGCAAGCCTTCTAGGGGTGGCTATCGGAAGAGCCACGAAGAGCTCTTTAGTCGCCGATTCCGCGAACCTCGCCGGAGCCCCGCGGGGGTGGAATTTCGCCCACCCAGCGAGCCGAGGGCGCCGCTGGCGGGCCCTTGAGCCGCTGGTCCAGGGGGTCGTCGGGGTCTCGCCGGCCAGTCTGGCACCGTGCCCGGCGAACGATGTCGCAGGCGCGGGTCGCCCGCGGCCGCCGTGGGTGCGCGATGACTGATCGCGGCAGGCCCTTCATTTATCCAACAGATGAGAACGATTCGGGTTTCAGACGTCTCTGTCACTTATCTGGCGGGCCGGAAGGGCGCCCGTCAGGGTTCCCGGACGTTCCTCCGACCGGCCAACCACGATTTTTCCATCCGCCGCGCGTGGCCGAGTGGCCCGTCTCGCTGTCGCAGATTGGTGCCGATCAAGATTTCTGGTCGGTGAGCGGGGAGGTTCGCACCCCACGAAAGCGTTCGGACCTCCGGGTGCCCGGTAGCCCGGTAGCCCGGTTTGGCGAGTCGCAAGAGTGAACGATTTTGGTCGTTCCGACGACCAAAATCCTTCTTTCTTGCGGGTTACAAGACGAATCTGCGTCCCTTTTACCGCTCTTGAGGTGAATTGCTGATGCTGTGCGACGGCGCGGGATCCTCGATGGGTGGCCGTGCGGGTGGGGTTCGCATTCCATCAGCACGGTTCCGCCAAACCCATGCAGGTGGCCCGGGTCCGCCGCGTCTCTGTTCGGGCCGACTTCAGCCCGAACGTCCGGCGATCATCGGAAATCCCCGGCGCGGACCTGAGGCAGGCCTCCGGTCGGGAACATGTGCTAAAATAACTTCCACACGGGTGTAGAAGTTCCTGAATTCCCGCGACGGTACAGAGTGGCCTCTGATCGACGTCGGCAGATGGCGGAACTGACGTCGGATATTCGCCCGCGTGTCACCTTGCCCCGGCCGCGGGTGAAATCGACGGAATGTATTTGCCGGCACGTCGCCATTTGCCTACTGACCGCACCGGACGATCTCCCTAACCTGGCTCTCCTTGGAAGCAGATCGCTGCTTCCTCCCGGATTACTCCCGGAGGTCCGCCAGTGTCCGTACCTGCTGGAATCAGGCACCCGCGCCTGGTGTGGTGTGTGCTCGCCGTCGTCGTGGCCCTGGCCGCGTCGTTCGGCGTGTGGCGTGCCGCGCCCGCCCGCGCGGCGTCGCTGCCCACGCCCGATCACGTGGTTGTCGTGGTGCTGGAGAACCACGCCTACTCCCAGGTCATCGGCAGCTCCAGCGCCCCGTACATCAACTCGCTGAAGACCGGCGGCGCGAACCTGACCGCGTCCTACGGAATCACCCACCCCAGCCAGCCCAACTACATGGCCCTGTTCTCCGGTGGCACGCAGGGCATCACCGGTGACAGCTGCTACACCCCCGGGTTCAGCAGCGCGGCGAACCTCGGTTCCGAGCTGATCGCCGCCGGCAAGACCTGGGCCAGCTACAACGAGGGCCTGCCGTCGACCGGTTCGACGGTCTGCACGAACAGCTCGACGAAGTACGCCCGCAAGCACAACCCGTGGTTCGGGTTCAGCAACGTCCCGACGAGCACCGCCTACCCCTTCACCTCGTTCCCGACGAGCTACGCGAACCTGCCGAAGGTCTCGTTCGTCGTGCCGAACCTCTGCAACGACATGCACGACTGCTCGGTCTCCACCGGTGACACCTGGGTGCAGAACAACCTCGGCGCCTACGCCACCTGGGCCAGCACCCACAACAGCCTGCTCATCGTGACCTTCGACGAGGACAACCTGCTCAGCGGCAACCGCATCCCGACCGTGATCTACGGCCAGCACGTCACCGCGGGCAGCTCCTCGTCCACCACCTACAACCACTACAACATGCTGCGCACCCTGGAGGACCTGGCCGGTCTGACGACGCACGCGGGCAGTGCCGCGAGCGCCTCGGACATCACCGGCATCTGGAGCTAGGCGACCGTGTATCTCGCGGACGCGCGCAGCGTCACGAAACCTGCCGGCCCGGGTTCCGACCCGGGCCGGCAGGCCTCCACCAGCCATGACCATCACCGTGACCATGGCCGTGAACATCGCCGTGGACGTCGCCTGGCCCGCGCCTCGCTTGCGCGGGTCGTGCCGGGCACGGTCCTCATCCTGGGCACCGTCAGCCTGGTCACCGACATCTCGGCGGAGATGGTCACCGCCGTCCTGCCGCTGTACCTGGTGACGGAGCTCGGCCTCTCGCCGCTCGGGTTCGGCCTGCTCGACGGCCTCTACAACGGGGTCAGCGCCGTGGTCCGGCTGGTCGGCGGCCACCTCGCCGACCGCGGCCGGCGGTACAAGGCGACCGCGGCGGTCGGCTACGGCCTGTCCGCGCTGTGCAAGCCGGCACTGCTCGCGGTGCACAGCATGACGTCCATCGGCCTGGTGCTCGCGGTGGACCGGACCGGCAAGGGGCTGCGGACAGCGCCTCGCGACGCGATGATCTCCCTTGCCTCGCCGGCCGGAACCCAGGGCCGTTCGTTCGGCGTGCACCGTGCGATGGACACGGCCGGCGCACTGATCGGCCCGATCATCGCGTTCTTCATCATGCGCACGACCGTCGACGGATTCGACGCGGTATTCACGGTGAGCTTCTGCGTCGCCACGACCGGCGTCGTGATCCTGCTGCTTTTCGCGCCGAGCGGTGACCGCAGCCCGGCCCCCGCAGGGCAGGTTCCCGAAGCCGCTGAAGCCGCCGAAGCCGCCGAAGCCGAGAACGTCTCCACCCGCGCCGCGCTCGGGCTGCTGCGCGTGCGTGAGCTGCGCCGGTTGACGATCTGCGCCGCGCTGCTCGGCCTGGCGACGGTCAGCGATTCTTTTCTGTATCTGCTGCTGCAGCACGCCCTCGGCGTCCCAGACGAGTGGTTCCCCCTGTTTCCGATCGGGACGGCGACGGCCTTCCTGCTGCTGGCGGTTCCGATCGGGCAGGCAGCCGACCGCTTCGCCAGCTGGCGGGTCTTCCTCGCCGGCCACGGTGGCCTTCTGGTGGCCTACGGGCTGCTGCTGTCCCCGGTGCACGGCGACTGGCTGCCGATCGTGGTGCTCCTGTTGCACGGTGCCTTCTACGCGGCCACCGACGGGGTGCTCATGGCCGCCGCGGCGGTCTCGGTTCCGGCACCGCTGCGCTCCAGCGGCCTGGCGCTGGTTCAGACCGGGCAGGCCGTGACCCGTTTCGCCTGCTCCCTGCTGTTCGGCGCCGCGTGGACCGCCTGGGGCGACCGAACCGCGCTCGCCGCCGCCGCGATCGCCCTCACGGGCTGCGTCGCACTGAGCGCCCTCCTGCGCCCAGAAGCGACAACGAGACCCGAAGCGACAACGAAGGGACTACCGGCAAGATGAGCACACGTGGCCGGCTGACGCTGCTGTTCGTCGCGATCCTCGCGCTCGGCGGGGTCGCCGTGGGCTCGGTGGTACGGGCCTCCGCCCGAGCTGACCAGCGGGACCACCAGCAGGACGGCGGTCCGCCGGTGACCGCGGGGCAGGTCACACTGAGCGGGGCGGACGACGCGACGCAGCAGCAACAGGACCGGCAACAGCAGGGCCAGCAGGACAAGGACCGGCAGCAGGGCCAGGGCCGGCAGCAGGACAAGGACCGGCAACAGGGGCAGAAGGACCGGCAACAGCGCCTGGTGTTCCGGAACATGCTGTGGGGGCCGCACCGCGACGAGCTGGTATCCGTGCCGGCCGCGCAGCCCGCCGGCGCGCGGACCGCGTCCGGAGTGCACTGCCTGCGGTTCTACGCCGCCGGCGGTGGCGGCATCTGCCTGCAGCAGGCGTCCGGGGTACTGCAGGACACCTACCGCGCCGTGGTCCTGGACGCGAACCTGCACGAACGGCGCCACTTCGCGCTCACCGGCATCCCGACCCGAGCCCGGGTCTCGGACAGTGGCCGCATGATGGCCTGGACGGTTTTCGTCAGCGGCGACTCGTACGCCGGCGGAACCTTCTCCACCCGCACCTCGATCCTCGACACCCGCACCTGGACGCTGGTCCGATCCCTGGAGGAATACCAGGTGATCAAGGATGGCGCTCCGTACCGCAATGTCGACATCAACTTCTGGGGCGTCACGTTCGCCGACGACGGCCATTTCTACGCCACCCTCGGCACCGGCGGAAAGACCTACCTGGTTCGGGGGGACGTCCAGGCGAAGACGGTGACGACGCTGCGGGAGAACGTCGAATGCCCGTCACTCTCCCCGGACGGCACCCGGCTCGCCTTCAAGAAGCGCATACCGGACGCACCCACCGACGCGCCGTGGCACGAGTACGTCCTCGACCTGCGGACCATGCGCGAGACGCCGCTCGCCGAGCAGCGCAGCGTCGACGACCAGGCCGTATGGCTCGACGACCACACCGTCGCCTACGCCCTCGCCGGGGACTACGGCTCCGACCTGTGGACCGTCCCAGTCGACGGCACCGGCAGCCCCACCCGGCTGGCCACCGCCGCGCTCGCCCCGGCGGTGATCGGCTGAGCGAATCCTGCCGGCGGTCAGGGCGCCGGTTCGCCGTCGCCACCGCCGTCGCCACCGCCGTCGCGGTCACCGCGGATCTCCAGCCTGCGGAAGAAGCCTTCGACCGTGGCCTTGTCTCGCGCGGTCATTGGGATGCCGTTGCCACGGTACGCGGCGACCCCACGCTCCACCGCTTCGGGTGCGTAGTCGCCGGTAACGGCTCAGCCCAGGTCCAGCGGCGTGGGCACATACCTGGTCGTCGGGCGTCCGGGAGTGAGGACGAGCTCGGTTCCCGGCTCACCGGTCCGCAGCAGCTCGACGACGGCGGCGGCCACGTCGTCGGCGGTGAGCATGGGGACGCCCGCGGCGCGGAACTGATCGCGCGCGGGGGCCGTCAGCGGAGTGTCGACAAGACCGGGGCAGACGGCGCCGAGCCGGATGTTCTCCCGGGACAACGGCCCGGACAGCGCCCGGACCAGGCCGATCACCGCGTGCTTGGTCATCGTGTAGATGGGGTCCTGCTCGACGCCCCGCAGCGCCGCGTGGGAGGCGGTCACGACGATCGAACCGCCGCCGCGGGCGCGCATCGCCGGCAGCGCGCCGCGAAGCCCGTAGACCACCGAATGCTGGTTGACGCCGACCACCGCCTGGTAGCGGTCCAGGTCGAGGGTGGCTGGGTCCTTGTCGACACAGTTGTGCCCGGCGTTGAGCACCAGCAGGTCCAGTCGGTCACCGGCGGCGGCGACCATCCGCAGCGACAGGTCGGGGTCGGTCAGGTCTCCCACCACCGCCTCGCCGCCGATGGACGCGGCGACGTCGGAAACCGCCGGGTTGCGGTCGACGAGCACACAGCGCGCGCCCGAGGCGGCCAGCCGGCGGGCGACGGCCTCTCCGATGCCGCCCGCGGCACCCGTGATGATCGCGACTTCGCCCATGCGCCCCACTCCATCCAGTCCGGCTATGCGCCTGATCCAGTCAACTGTTTACCTGCACTGGAGTCGGCGACTCAACCGGTCGGCGAGGCGGTCGCGGGTTGGCTACGGCTTGCGGGCGATCGCGCCGTACATGTAGACCTGCGTGTCGGCGAGGGCGGCCGACTCCTCGTCGGGGTGCCAGCGGTGGACGAGGACGACACCCGGGTCGAGGATTTCCAGCCCACGGAAGAAGCCTTCGACGGTGCTCCTGTCCCGCGCGACCATCGGAATACCGCTGGCGCTGTATGCGGCGACGCCGGCGGTCACCTCCTCGGGGGCGGAGTCGGCCGTGACGGTGGATAGCGCCAGGAGGCTGCCCGCCGGAAGGGGAGCCATCAACTGGTCGATGACGTCCTGCACGATCGCGTCGTCGGGGACGAACTGCAGGATCGCGATCAGGCTGACCGCGACGGGCTGGTCGAGGTCGAAGGTCGAAGCGAGCTGCTCCGACTTCAGGATGCTCCGGGGATCGGTGAAGTCGGCGTCGAGGTAGGCGGTGCGGCCCTCGGGGGTGCTGGTGAGCAGGGCCCGTGCGTGCACCAGGACGATCGGGTCGTTGTCGACGTAGACGATTCGCGCGTCGGGGGCGACGTTCTGGACGACCTCGTGCAGGTTCGGCTCGGTCGGCAGCCCGGTGCCGATGTCGAGGAACTGCCGGATGCCGTGCTCGGCGGCCACGACATGGGCCATCCGGGCCATGAAGTTCCGGTTCGCCCGCATGGATGTCGGCAGGTTAGGCATGCTCCGGGTGAAATCTCCGGCTGCGGCCCGGTCCGCCGGGAAGTTGTCCTTCCCGCCGAGGATGTAGTCGTAGACCCGCGCCGAGTGGGGGACGTCGGTCTTCAGATTGACGTTCGGCGGAGTCCACCCCGGTGCCAGCGAGGTACCACCCCTGTCGGCATCGTCGCGGTCAGTCACGACTACCCCCACCTCCGATATCAGCCGCCCTCGACGGTGGCGTTTGCTTGCTAGCACTTTCCCATCACCCCGTCGCGGCAACCGGACAGGGTAGGACATTCGGACCACTTTGGCCGACGCGACCATACCTGTGAAGAGGCCGGCGCAGGCCCCGATCCGCCCGCGCGCCGTGGTCTTCGCCCAGGTAGCGGCGTTCGGAGGGCGGTGGGGCGCGATAAGGAGGGCCTGAGGTGGATCGCCCGGCGAATTCGACGAGGCCCAACAGGGTCTTTGGTCCCGTAATTGACGTCGGGAAGTTCACGGTGGTGCGCAGCCCCGGTAGGGCCCGGTGGAGCCCGGTGGTGTCTGACTGTGGCGCGGAAGGGGCGAAGCTGATGCTGTTGCGGACTGTGGCTGGTCTTTGCTGCGATCTACCTGAAACCTGCCTGCCCGGTAGGGCCAAGCCTCTAATGGGACGTACCGGGTCGCTGTAGGGCAGGCTCGGTGCCGGTAGCCGCTGGTAGGTGAGCACTCCGCGCCTCTGGACCGAAGTCGAGTCCTAAGGTCAGACCGTGCCCCTGCCGGTGGTCGGGAGAGCTGACTGCTGATGGGATGTCGTGGCCGTCGAGCAAGACGTGACCACTTGACCATTAGGGCGTGGTGGATCTCCCGTGGGCTGCCGGAACTGCTGCCGGTGCGAAGGAGGCCTGGGTGCTGTTCGTCGGGGACGACTGGGCGGAAGATCACCATGATGTGGAGGTGCAGGACGAGACCGGCCGGCGGCTGACGAAGGCCAGGGTGCCGGAGGGTGCGGCGGGCATCGCCCGGCTGCACGCCATGGTCGGGCGGTATCTTCCCGAGGACGCTGACCCTGGCCAGGTCGTGGTCGGGATCGAGACGGACCGTGGTCCGTGGGTGTCCGCGCTGGTCGCCGCCG